>JASBSV010000020.1 GCA_030148745.1 Paracoccaceae bacterium | reverse complement strand
GGGATGAGCGATCTGATGCGCCACTATATGGCCGGGCTGATCAAATATGCGCCTGACTATACGGTCTTCATGGCCCCTTATGTGAACAGCTATAAACGCTTTGTGAAAGAAAGCTTTGCGCCCACCAAGACGGTCTGGTCGGTGGACAATCGCACCGCCGGTTTCCGCCTTTGCGGGGCGGGCACCAAGGGCGTGCGCGTTGAATGCCGGATCCCCGGCTCGGACATGAACCCCTATCTGGCGCAGGCCGCGATGCTGGCCGCCGGAATCAAGGGGATCGAAGAGCGCCTTGAACTGGCCCCGCCCACGCGCGGCGACGTTTATGAAGATGCCAAAGCCGGCAGCATCCCCGCGACCCTGCGCGCGGCAACCGAAACGCTGCGCGGCTCGGCCATGCTACGCGAGGCGATGGGTGACGAGGTTATCGATCACTATACCCGCGCCGCCGAATGGGAGCAGGAAGAGTTTGACAAGGTCGTGACCGATTGGGAAATCGCGCGCGGATTTGAAAGGGCCTGATCAGGATGAGCACCACGTTGAAATGTATCTCGCCGATCGATGGATCGGTCTTTGCCGAACGCCCGTTTTTATCGCCCGACAAGGCGCGGCAGGCCGCCGACCGCGCCCGCACCGCGCAAAAGGACTGGGCCGCGCGCCCGCTGAGCGAGCGGATCGCACTGGTTCAGGCCGGCGTCGCCCGCGTGGGCGAGATGAACGATGAGATTGTGCCGGAACTGGCCCATCAGATGGGCCGCCCGATCCGCTATGGCGGGGAATTTGGCGGCTTTAACGAACGCGCAACCTATATGGCCAGCATCGCCGAAGAGGCGCTTGCGCCGATCAAACTGGAAGACAGCGCCAGTTTCAAACGCTATATCCGCCGGGTGCCGCATGGCGTGGTTCTGGTCGTGGCGCCGTGGAATTATCCCTATATGACGGCGATCAACACGGTGGCCCCGGCCCTGATCGCGGGCAATACGGTGATCCTCAAACACGCCAGCCAGACCCCTTTGGTGGGCGAGCGGATGGCCCGCGCCTTTCACGAGGCGGGGGTGCCGCAAGACGCCTTTCAGAATGTTTTCATGGATCACGCCACCACGTCGGATCTGATCTCGCAACGGGCGTTTGATTTTGTGAATTTCACCGGCTCGGTCGGTGGCGGTCAGGCGATTGAGCGGGCGGCTGCAGGCACCTTCACCGGTGTCGGGCTGGAACTGGGCGGCAAGGATCCGGGCTATGTCATGGATGACGCCGATCTGGATGCGGCGGTTGATACGCTGATTGACGGGGCGATGTTCAACTCGGGCCAATGCTGCTGCGGGATCGAGCGGATCTATGTCGCCGAAAACCTGTTTGACGCCTTTGTCGAAAAGGCGGTGGCGATTGTGAGCGCCTACAAGCTGGGCAATCCGCTGGACCCTGAAACCACGCTTGGGCCGATGGCGGCGGTGCGTTTCGCGCAAGAGGTCCGCGCTCAGACGTCCGAGGCGATTGCTCAGGGCGCGCGCGCCCTGATCGATCCCGCACTTTTCCCGCAGGACGATGGCGGCGCCTATCTGATGCCGCAGATTCTGGTCGATGTCACCCATCAGATGCGCGTGATGCGCGACGAAAGCTTTGGCCCCGTCGTGGGCATCATGCCGGTGCGCGACGACGCCCATGCGGTTGAGCTGATGAATGACAGCGATTTTGGCCTGACCGCCTCGCTCTGGACCCGCGACACCGCCCGCGCCGAGGCAATCGCCGACCGGATCGAAACCGGCACCGTTTTCATGAACCGCGCCGATTACCTGGATCCCGGCCTCTGCTGGACGGGGTGCAAATCGACCGGGCGCGGCGGCGGCCTGTCGGTCATCGGCTATCACAACCTGACACGTCCCAAATCCTATCACCTCAAGAAAGCCTGAAGATGAAACTTGTCGGCAACTGGTCCTATCCCACCGCTATCCGTTTCGGCGCCGGCCGAATTTCCGAAATCGCCGAGGCCTGCGCGGCGGCGGGCATCAAAAGGCCGCTTCTGGTCACCGACCGGGGGCTGGCAAACCTGCCCATCACCACCACCACGCTGGATCTGATGGAGGCCGCCGGTCTGGGCCGCGCGATGTTCAGCGATGTCGACCCCAACCCCAATGAAAAGAACGCCGAGGCCGGGATCGCCATGTTCCGCGCGGGCGGCCATGACGGGGTGATCGCCTTTGGCGGGGGATCGGGGCTGGATCTGGGTAAACTGGTGGCCTTTATGGCCGGTCAGACGCGCCCCCTGTGGGATTTCGAGGATGTCGGCGACTGGTGGACACGCGCCGATGCCGATGCCATCGCGCCGATTGTGGCCGTGCCCACCACCGCCGGCACCGGATCCGAGGTTGGCCGCGCCTCGGTCATCACCAATTCGGAAACGCATGAGAAAAAGATCATCTTTCACCCCAAATTTCTGCCCTCGGTGGTGATCTGTGATCCTGAACTGACGGTGGGAATGCCCGGCCCGATCACCGCCGGAACCGGGATGGATGCCTTTGCCCATTGTCTTGAGGCCTTCAGCTCGCCCCATTACCACCCGATGAGCCAGGGCATCGCGCTGGAAGGAATGCGTCTGGTCAAGGAGTACCTGCCCCGCGCCTATGCCGATGGCACCGATATCGAGGCGCGCGCGCATATGATGTCGGCCGCCGCGATGGGTGCCACGGCCTTTCAAAAGGGGCTGGGCGCCATTCATGCGCTGTCGCATCCCATTGGTGCAGTCCATCACACCCATCACGGCACGACAAATGCCGTGGTCATGCAGGAGGTGCTGAAATTCAACCGCCCCGCGGTTGAGGACCGGCTGGCCACCGCCGCCGATTACCTTGGGATCAAGGGCGGTTTTGACGGGTTTTTCGCCTTTGTCGGCGATCTGAACGCCGGGCTTGGCATTCCCGCCAATCTGACGGAACTGGGCGTCACCGACCCCGATATCGAGGCGCTTGTCACCTCGGCGCTGGCCGATCCCAGTTGCGGCGGCAATCCCGTGGCGATGACGCGCGAAAACACCACCCGGCTTTTGACCGCCTGTTTCTGACAGGCGGCCCGCCAGCCTCAGGTCAGCGCGGGCGAGAAGGCGCGCTCGCAAATCTCGGTCAGTTCGGCGAAAATCTCGGGCGCGCCCACGATCACCCGCCCGCCATCGGCAATCATGCGGCGGGCGTCCTGATCTTCGGTCAGCCCGCCGGCCTCATGCACCAAAAGCTGCCCTGCCATACAGTCCCAGGCGTTCATATGCGCCTCGGCATAGCCCAAAAGCTTGCCCTGCGCGACAAAGGCCAGCGATATGGCCCCCGACGCGTTGCGGTAAAAAACGCCGCCACGCTCAATCAGCCCGCGCATCAGGCCCAGCACCTCATCGCCGCGCGTGCGGCCCGAAAACCCCACCCCGACCGAGCCATCGCTGAGCGAGGCGTTTTGCGCCACATGGATCCGCCGGTCGTTGACAAAGGCGCCGCCGCCGCGCCGGGCATGAGACATCTCATCATGCACCGGATCATGGGTAACACCGATTACCGTCTGCGCGCCTTCCACAACCGCGATCACCACCGCCCAGACCGGGATGCCGCGCACGAAATTGGCGGTGCCGTCAATCGGGTCGATCACCCATGTAAAGCCGCTTGTTCCGGGCTTTGGCGCGTGTTCTTCACCCACGATCGCATCCTGCGGGAAAGCCGTCTCGATCAGCCCGCGCACCAGAAGTTCGACATTGCGGTCCCCTTCGGACACCAGATCCTGATGCCCCTTGCGGTCGATATCCAGCGTATCGAACACCCGAAAATAGCGCAGCGCCTCATCCCCCGCCTTTCTGGCGATCTCGCGGGCGGCGTCATAACGCCGGTCGATCTGCGACTGGGTCATCTGAATACTCCTTTGCCCGGGGCGCTGGCCTGCCAGTGCCCGGCAGCCCCCCTTCATGTTACAACGGCTTTGCCCTGATGCACGCCGAATTTTTTCCGGCGGGTTGCGGCGGCTTGCGCGGCGGCGGCGAAGCGCCTAATCTTGGCGGATGCATGAACAAAGGGGGCTAAGGCCTTGATTGTTTTGCTTCTTGAACTTGCAGGCGCGGTTGCGCTTTTGCTGTGGTCTGTGCGCCTGATCCGCACCGGGGTCGAGCGCGCCTATTCGGTTCACCTCAGACGCTGGATGCGGCGCAGCGACAAAAGCCGGCTGACCGCCGTTCTGTCGGGGGCGGCGGCGGCGCTGATGCTGCAAAGCTCGACCGCGGTGGCGGTCCTGACGGCGAATTTCGCCGCCGCCGGCACGCTGAGCGCCGCGGTCGGCCTTGCGATCCTTCTGGGGGCGGATGTCGGCTCGGCCTTTGTGGCGCAGGTTCTGACGCTGCGCCTTGCATGGCTGGCGCCGCTATTGCTGGTCATCGGGGTCAGCCTGTTTTTGCGCAGCCAGCACCGCAATCTGCGCCAGAGCGGGCGCATATTGATCGGCATCGCGCTGGTGCTGGTATCGCTGAATATGATCGGCGCGGCGACCGAGCCCTTGCGCGAGGCGCGCGGCATGGTGGCGGTCATGCGCTATCTGGCGGGCGATCCGTTTTCGGCCTTTGTGATCGGCGCGGCGCTTAGCTGGCTGATGCATTCAAGCGTTGCGGCGGTGCTGCTTTTCGTGACGCTGGTGGCGCAGCAGGTGCTGCCCGTTGAGGCGGCTTTCGCGCTGGTTCTGGGGGCCAATCTGGGCGGCGGGCTGACCGCGCTCTGGCTGACGCTGGGCGGGGCATTGCCGGCGCGGCGCATCGTTCTGGGCAATCTGCTGCTGCGGGGTGGCGGCGCGGCGCTGATGCTGCTTGTCATCGCCTTTTACCAGCCGTCACTGGGATTTCTGGGCGCCAGCGGCCTGCGGCAGGTGCTGAATTTCCACGTGATGTTCAATCTGGCGGTTCTGATCCTTGGCCTGCCACTGATCGGGCCGGTCACGCGGCTAAGCGCGCGGCTTTTGCCCAAGCCGGCCGATCCTGAAAAGGCGCAGCTTCGGATCTCGGCGCTCAACCCTCAGGTTCTGGACCGGCCCGAGCAGGCGATCACCTGCGCCGCGCGCGAGATCCTGCATATGGGCGAGACGATCGAGGCGATGCTGGTGCCGGTCATGGGCTTGTTTGAGACATGGGACGAGGCGGTGGCGGCTGGCATCCGCGCCCATGAAGATGACGTCAATCGGATGAACTTTGAGCTTAAGCTTTATCTGGCCCGGCTCAACCGGCAGGACCTGAGCGAGGCAATAGCGCAGCGAAGCATGGATATCTCGAACAGCGCGGTCGATTTCGAGGCGGCGGGCGATGCGATCTCCAAGAACATGCTGGCCATGGCGCGGCGGATGCATGATGACTCTCTGTCGTTTTCGGAAAGCGGCCTGCGCGAGCTCAGCGATTTTCACGATCAGGTTCTGGGCAATGTGCAACTGGCGCTGAATGTTCTGATGACCGGCGATCCCGAAACCGCCCGCCATCTGGTCGAGGAAAAAGAGCGCGTGCGCGAGGTTGAGCAAAAGCTTCAGGCGCGCCATCTAGATCGGCTGCGCAAAGGCGCCAGCCAAAGCATCGACACCAGCAATATGCATCAGGAGATGATCCGCACGCTCAAACTGGTCAACACCGCCTTTACCGTGGTCGCCTATCCGATCCTGCGCGAAACCGGCGATCTTCTGACCAGCCGGCTGGCGGCGGGCGGCGAAACCCATGACGATGAAAGCGGCGCGTAACGGACGCGCGCACCCGCCTGATTACGCACCGATATTGTCATGATCGGTCAGGCATTCGGAATGATCGCGCAGCACCTCAAGCACCCGGCATTCGGCCACGTTTTCGCCCGCGCATTCGGTGATCATCCGCTCAAGCTCCTGTTTCAGGGCGCTCAGGCGCGCGATGCGCTGCTCGACCTGCCGCAGCTGACGCCGGGCAATGGAATCGGCCGCCGCGCAGGGTTGTTGCGGCTGATCCGACAGCGCAAGCAACTCGCGGATCGCATCCAGAGAAAACCCCAATTGCCGCCCATGACGGACAAAGGCCAGACGGTCAAGGTCATGCGGGTGATAGCGCCGCTGGCCACCCGCCGTGCGCCCCGGGCGGGGCAAAAGCCCGATCTCTTCGTAATAGCGGATCGTCTGAACCTTGGTGCCGGTCTTTTTGGAAAGTGTTCCGATGCTGAGCATGATCGCGCGCCTTTCTCTTCAGTCACTGAAGATATTGCCATGCCCTGAGACAGGGATAAAGCCCCTGCCCTTCAGATCAGCGCGGCAAGGCTGGCCCCCCCAAAACGGCGTAGCGCCCGATCGATCCCGGCACGCGGCAAAAGACATCCCGCCGTTGACAGCGCATCGGCCAGCGCCGCACGGGGGGCGGCCACGCTGACCAACTGCCATGTTGCCATTGCCGGGCGGCCATTGCGCGGGTCGATGATATGGCCCACGCGCCCGGCCCCGTCAAAAACCGTGCCAAGGGGCGCTGAACTGGCCAGCGCCATATCGCGCAAAGGGTATGCCCGTGGCAGGATCCGTTCTCCGGCCTTAAGCGACACCGGCCAGGCCCCGCCCGTGCCATCCGCCATGCCGCCAAGCGCGCGCAGCTCGCCGGTATTGATCAGAATATCATTCAGCCCCTGCGCCCGCATCATATCGGCCAGCTTATCGGCGATATATCCCTGCGCCACGCCGTTCAGCGTCAGCGCCATGCCCGGACGCGCAAACCCTATGGCCCGGGCGTCATATGACACAGCCGGCCAGCCGACCAGACGGCGCGTTTCGGCGATCTGGCCCTGACCCGGAACCTGCCCTGCGCTATAGCTTTGAGCATAGAGGCGCCAGAGCGGGCCGATTGTGGGATCGAAAACACCGCCGCTTGCCTCATGCACCGCGCCGCAGATGGCCAGACATTCCAGCATCTCGAACGGCGGCGCTTCCAGCCGGCCTGCCGCGTTCAGACGGCTTAGCGCGGACTGCGCACGATAAAGGCTGAAGATATCTTCCAGCCGGTCGATTTCGGCGCGGGCGCGGGCGACGACAGCGGCGGCATCGGGATGGGCCAGGATGATCTCGGCCTCGGCGCCCATGGCCACGCCGCGCCAGCGGGTGACGGGCGCGGCCCCTGCCGGGCCTGCGGCAAACGCGCCCGCAGCGGCGGCGCTGATGCTAAGAAATCTGCGGCGGTTGAATTTATGCATATCAGTTCTGCCTTTCTTTCGACAGCGCCTGAATCCTTTTTTGGTAATCGGTGCCGTCCTTTACCGCAGGATCGCGCCGATCGGGGCCCAGAACCGCATCGTCGGGGATATCGGCGAGCGACATAACCTGCCCGCCATGCGCTGCGGCAAAGCCGTCGGCCTGCGCGCGGCGCGCAAAAGGCACGACCTCGGCCGCCCCCATACCGCCGACCGCATCCGATCCGACGACGTAAAACGCCATTGCTGCGGCGATCCAGTTCTGCGCCCCCGGTTCCTGCCAGCTGGCCGCGGCGCCCATATCGCTGACATAGGCGGCGGCGATAGCGCCCTCTTGCTCGGGCGATCTGAGGTATGCGATGGCGTCGCGTACCTGTGCAAAAAACAAGGGCGCTTCGATCCCTTGCAGATGTATCTGCCCCTTGGGACCGGGGTGCGCGGCAAGCTGCATCTGGCAGTAATGCCCAAGCGCGGCATCGCTCATCGCGACGGGCGCGGGCACGGTCGGCGCATCCTCGCGGCAGGCCCCAAGCGGCAGCAAAAGCGCGGCGATCAATGCCAGCCGGATCATGGGACGACCTTTCGGAAAGCGGCCAGCGCCAGCAGGAAAGCCGCAAATGGCCAGAGCGCGATGCTGATCAATGCCCAAAGAGGCGGGATCACGCCCGCCGCACCGCCCACCCCCGAGGCCAGCGCCGCCGCGCCCGAAGCGCCGAAGTTGAAAAGGCGGAAGGCATCGGCGGGATTGGCCAGAAGAAACCAGCTGAAAAGATCGCTGGTAAAGCGGCCGCCATCGTCCGCGACCACGGCGGCAAGCAGCACAAGATCATAAAGCACGATAAGAACCAGCCAGACACCGATCGCCAGACCCGCCGCCGGGCCGGGGCGCCCGGCGATGGCCGATATCCCATAACCCAGCCCCAGAAAGCAGGCGCCCAGCAAAAGCGCACTCCAGAAAAGCCGAAGCAGAGCAGACAGCCCGGCCAGCGCCGAGGCATCCGTGGCAAACCCAACAATCGCAGCCGAGCCGAACCCCAAAGCCAGGGCAAGCGCCAGAATGCCCAGATGCGCCATCAGCTTGGCCAAAAGCAGGGTTGCGCGCGAGACAGGATAGCTGAGCATAAGGCCAAGGGTTCCGCGCTCAACCTCGCCGGCGATGGCGTCAAAACCCATCAAAAGCGCCACCAGCGGCACCAGATAAACCGCCAGACCGGTCAGGCTTGCCACCGTCACCGAAAGCCGGTCGATCCCCGCAACCCCCGTCGGCGCATTGCCCGCCGCCGCAAGAGCCAGCGAAAACAGCACCATGGTTGCGATGATGATCGCGACCCAGCGGTTGCGAAGCGCGATACGAACCTCGGACATGGCCAGGGGCAGGATCGCTTTCATGGGTGGGCCCTCCGGCTGAAATGATTATAGATGTCGTCAAGGCTGGGCGGGATCACCTCAAGATCGTCGATCAGCGCGGCCATGGCGGTAATATCGGCCAGCCGGTCGATCTTATCCTCGCCGGCGCAGTCAAGCTCAACCATCACCCCATTGCGCCGCCCCGCCGCCAACCGGCCGGCCACCCGGTCGGCGGTATCGGGACGCGCGGCGATCTGAATGCGGGTCGGCAAAGCGGCGCGGCGGCGCAGGCCCGCCAATGTATCATCGGCCATTACCCGCCCGCGCGAGAGGATAACAATCCGGTCAGTGCGCGCGGCCACCTCGCTCAGCGCGTGGCTGGACAAAAGGATCGCGGCCCCCTCAAGCGCGAGCCGGTCAAGGATGGTATAAAAGTCATGCCGCGACACCGGATCAAGCCCGCTGGTCGGCTCATCAAGAACCAAAAGCCGGGGCCGCCCGATCAGCGCCTGGGCCAGGCCGACGCGTTGGCGCATACCTTTGGAATAGGTCCCGATCCTGCGCCCGGCGGCATCGCTCAGCCCGACACGGGCAAGAAGCGGCGCGGCCTGATCGGGCGACTGGCCGCGCAGGCGCAGATAAAGCCGGATCTGCTCGAGCGCGCTCAGCGCCGGATGAAAGGCGACATTTTCCGGCAGATAGGCAACCCCGGCGCGGGCAGCGGCGCTTCCGGCCGGGGCGTCCAGCACCCGAATATCGCCGCTGTCTGGCGGCAACAGGCCCAGAATGATCTTCATCAATGTCGATTTGCCTGCACCATTATGGCCCAAAAGCGCCACCCGCTGGCCCGCTTCGATCGTAAGCGCCACCTCATGCAGCGCCTCCTGCCCGGCAAAAGACTTGCTAACCCCGCTTAGGGAAACCGTCGGCATGGCGCGCTATCCTCCCGTTTTCTGAAGGCGCTCACGCGCCTGCGCTTCCATCCGGGCGATCCCCGGCGGCAGGGCAATTTCGACCGGCTGCATCATCGGGTGGCTGTCGACCACGCCGCCCGGCTGCATCGCGGGAAAAAGCGACTGGCTCCAGCGGATAAGCTGCACCGCGGGCGAGCCCAGAAGAAGGCGCGCGGCAGGCTGTGACCACAGGATGTGATCCATCAGGTCATTGGGCCGAAACCGCCCGTCGGCAATGCCGTCGCCATTCAGATCGAAGGCGGGAAAATCCGACCAGTAGTTGCCGGCCCCGCCCACGCTCCATTCGACATCGCGGGTACCGACATATTTGACCTGAGTTCTGTTGCCGACAAAGGCGTTGCCGGTAACGCCATTGCGCTCAGATCCGGCGGTGAAATGGATGCCGATCCCGCAGCCTTCAAAACGGTTGCCATAGATCAGATTGCGGTGCGCGTTATAGATAAAGGCGCATTTTTTCGCCCCGCCGCGCACCAGATTGCCACCGATGTCCGCGCCATTGGCATAGTTGATCATGATCCCGTAGTCGCGATCCTGAAGCGAAAGATTGCCACGCACCAGAATGCGGTCGGAAAACATCAGCGCATAGCCCAGATGGTTCCCGATCGAAATATTATCGGTGACCTGACTGTCGTTGGTGTACATATAGTGCACCGCAAAGCGCAGGTCGCGAAAGAGATTGCCGGCAAAGATGTTGTCGCGCGAGGAATTGGTGAAAATCCCGTCGCGGCCATAGCGGATGTCGTTATTTTCAACCCGCGCGCCCGGCGCGTTCCAGACATAGATGCCATTGCCGCGCGCATTCATCCGGTGGTCGCGGCGCCCCCGGATCACATTGCCCTGCACCAGACTGCCGGCGGCGCCGTGAATATCGACGCCATAAAGGTTGCCCACCAGACGATTGTTCAGAACCTGTGCGCGGCTGGCTGTTTTGGTCAGCTGGATGGCAGAATCGATGGTCTGATGCGATGATCCCGATCCGCGTATCTCAAGCCCCTCGATCGTTACATCGGGCGCCGTCACGGTGATGACGCTGCCTTTGCCGCGCCCCTCAACCACGGCACCTTTTTGCCCGCGCAAGCTTAGCGCACGGTCAAGCGTCACCGGGCCGATATGCCGCCCCGGCGCAAGGACCAGCACATCGCCGGGGATCGCCCCGGCGATGGCCTGTGCCAGACCCCCGGCACCAGCCGGTACAATCCTTTCGGCGGCCACTGCTGCAAACGCAAACAGTGCAACCAAAAGAACGCCGGTAATGCCAAGGGCCCTTTGCATCGGTCAGGCGCCCCGAGGCTCGACCAGCATCCGCCCGCGCATTTCCATATGCAGCGCGTGGCAGAACCACTGACAATAGAACCAATGCACCCCCGGACGGTCTGCGGTGAAAGTGACCGAGGCCGTGGCCTGCGGCGATATCTCCATCGCGATGCCGTGGTTGGACAGGGTAAAGCCGTGGGTGACGTCATCCACATCGTCCAGATTGGTGACATAGACCGTCACCTCATCGCCTTCTTTGACGGTGAACTTCTCGTGACTGAAGGTGGGCGCGACCGACCACATATAGACGCGCACCTTGTTGCCATCGCGGATCACCTGTTCCGATCCGTCCTCCAGAACGACACCGTCGGCGGCCGCCTGTTTGCGCGCCTCTTCCCACATCGGATCCTCGCGCGACCAGACATTGACCGGATTGACGATATCGGCCCGCACGATGATGCTGTCATGTGGTTCGGCAAAGGTCGGCCCGTCATGAACCACCTTCATCTCATCGCCTGAGATATCGATGACCTGCTCGTTCTCGGGTTTCAGCGGCCCGGTGTTCAGGAACCGGTCCTTCGAGAATTTGTTCATCGATATCAGCCATTTACCATCCGCCTCTTTGGTTTCGCCCATCGAGGTAGAGTTGTGGCCCGGCTGATAATGCACATCCACCTTCGAGACGATCGGATCAACCGTTTCCCCTGCATAGGCGCGGATCGCCTTGTCGATGTTCCACTTGACGATCTGACTGTCCAGAAAGGTGGTGGTAAAGGCGTTGCCCTTGCCGTCAAAGGCAGTGTGAAGCGGCCCCAGCCCCAATTCCGGCTCGGCCACGATGCATGATCGCGGATCGGCGTTCTGGCTGAACAAAGCATCGACCTTTTCAACATCGATGACCGACACCGTGGGCGACAGTTTGCCGGCGATCATGATGTGTTTCATGTCGGGGGCGGCGTTCACGCCATGGGGGTTGTTGGGCACGGGCACATAGCGGGTGTAGTTCTTGTTCTTGCCCTTGCGCCCGTCGATCACCTTGACGCCGTTCAGTTCCTGATAATCGCCGTTGGCCACGCCCTTTTCGATCTCGGCCAGATCAAAGATCACCACATGATCAAGCTCGCTCTCGGTCATCTCGGCAAGGTTCATGCCCATTTCCGAGTTATAGGAGGTCGAGAAGGCGTAATTGCCCTGATAATCGCAATCGACGTTATCGAGGTTGCCTGACACCAGAACCTGCCATGCAACCTCCATCTTGTCCCCGTCGATGGCCGTGAAGATGTTCACGTATTTCGACGGCTCGTCAAGGATCTTGCCGTCGTTGACCAGCGGCGCCTCATGTTCCGAGTTGGCAAAGACATAGCCCGTACGCGGATATTTCTGGGGCCGCATCCCGTGGATGTCATGGGCATTGGGGATCTCGATGATCTTGTCGGGCTTCATCACGTCGCAGCGCACCCGCGCCACGCGGGTATTGGCCTTGTCATTCATGAACAGGTAGCGCCCGTCATAGGTGCCATCGGTAAACGACATATGCGGGTGGTGAAGATCGCCGTTTTCATAGGTTTTCAGACCCCGCTTGGCCAGAAATCCGCGGGTTTCCGACGACAGCCCTTCGGTCAGGATCTTGAGCGACTCGTTGGTTTGCCCCCACCCCGTAGCCGAGCATCTGTTAAACACCGGAACGCGCATCAACTCGCGCATCGACGGAAATCCCAGAATACGAAGCTCGCCGGTCTGGCCAGACGACCAGAAGCCGTAATATTCGTCCAGAACACCCGGTTTGGTTTCGGTCGAAGCCGCCTGCGCACGGGCCTGCCGGGCACTGGTCAGCCATGTTGCGCTTGACGCGGTGGCCATCGCGCCCGCTGCCGCGGTCGCGCCGAAAAGTCCGCGCCTTGTCAGCCCTGTGTGTTGTTCGTTGTCAGACATCTTCATTCTCCTTTTCCCGTCGTTTTCCGGCGCTCCCCGCTTCAAGTACGGTTCTGCCGGCTGCCAAAGCGGCCTGATCGCGTGCACGCCGCTTAATTTGCTTGATGACAACCGGGCACTTGGTGTCGCTCTGATAGAGGACCTGACAGTGCAGACAGTTGACACATTCGTTTGGATTGATCTCGCCCGTGGGGTGGATTGCCTGAACCGGGCATTCGATGGCGCAGGTCTGGCAGGGGCTGCCGCATTCGCGGTACCGTTTGAGCCAGGCAAACATCCGCAACCTTGCAGGTATCGCCAGCGCCGCACCCAAGGGGCACAGATAGCGGCAATAGAACCTCTCGACGAAAAGCCCGATCACCAGCAAGATCACCGCATAAAGAACAAAGGGCCACGAGCGGATGAAATTCAGGATGATCGCGGTCTTGAAAGGCTCAACCTCGGCATAGGCTTCGGCCAGCGAAACCGAGATCAGAGAGACCCCGAAAAGCCCCAGGAAAATTATGTATTTCACCGCCCAAAGCCGCTCGTGCAGGCCCCAGGGCAACGTCCATTGCGGCACCCGCAACGCGCGGGCGATCTGATTGCTCAGCTCCTGCAGAGCGCCAAACGGGCAGAGCCAGCCGCAATAGGCCCCCCGCCCCCAAAAAAGCAGTGCCGCGGCCACTGAAAACCACAGGATAAAGATCAGCGGATCCATCAAAAACGCGCCCCAGCTAAAGCCGGTCTGCAACGATGAGGTGAGCGCGATCAGATTGACGACAGACAGCTGCGCATCCTGCCACCAGCCCAGAAACACCAGCGTCAGCGCCAGAAAGCCCATGCGGAACCAGTAAAAGGCGCGTTCGTGGCGGGTGGCATGACCCTGAAAAAAGAAGGCGACGGTCAGAACGCCCAGCATCGCCACCAGCCCGGCAATCGCCAGTTGCTTGGCCTGCCAGATGCGTTTCCACAAATCGGCGCGCGCGCTTGCCTCATCAGGATGCGACAGCCCCGGCGTAGCGACAGACGCCGAAACCGGGCCGGGGCGCGGCATCAGATAGCTCTGCGGCAATTCGTAAGGCAGATCGAAGGTGATAAAGCTCTTTTCCACCGCCCCGACCGCGCGCTGAACCAAAAGCTGCAAACGCCATGGTCTGGCGGGGTCAAAGCCGCTGTCTGCGGGAATGCGAAACAGGTCCAGCTCGCTGAACTGCGGTGCCCCGGAAACCGCCAGAGCGCCAATGCGGCGGTGGTCCTTGTCATGAAAGCGCACCGATAACCCGTCCTGAATAAGCTGAATGCGCTCAAAAATTCCGCCGCGGACATAGCCCGAACCTTTGAAGGAATAGCGCCCGCGCGCCGTGATCAGGATCGAGTGATCGCCGGGGCCGAGAAAACGGTCCTGATTGGCATATTCGGCCGGCCCCAAAAGGCGCTGCCCGATGGCAGGCACCGACACCAGCGCGGTATAAAGATCGATAAAGCGCTCTTCGGGCGCGGCCTTGATCGGGCGTGCGGCGGCGCGCGCATCGCCGGTTGCGGCAAAGGCGGCGTTGACCTGACCGACATCAAGGCTCAGCGCGCGCACGGCCCCGCTGCCGACAAGCGCCTGCCAGTTGGCGGGAGCCTCGGCATCAGGGTTCAGCGCCCGCGCCGTGGCCGCTTTGGGCGCGTCGGGCTGCAGCCCGCCCAGCCCCAGCGCCCGCGCCACTTTGATCGAGGCACGCACGATGGAATCGTCGATAATCATCACCGAAACCGTCGCGCCCGAGATAATCTGAAGCTTATGCGCCCGGCCCCTCGCCTTGATCTCGGCCGGGATATCCAGCCCCCGGAAACTGGCGGTGAGAGCCTCCATTTTGCTGTTGGGAATACCCACCAGGACAATCGGCTCGGAGTGTTTGACAAGCCTGGCGCCGATCAGCCGGGCGTCGGCGCCGATGGCCACCATCACATGGATCGGTTTGCCGGAATATCCGGTGGTCGAAACCAGATCGGAGGTGATAAAAACCCAGCCCAGAGTCTTGCCGCCCTTCAGAACGGGTGCGACCGGCACATCGGTCCGGATGGCGCCATAGCGCTCACCGCCATCGACCAGTTCGCCCGCCGGTACCCGGGGCAGAAATTGCGCCAGATATCCACCCTCGGCGATGGCCTTGGCGGGGACGGCAAGGCCCGCGACGGCGGCAAAGCACCAAAGCGCCAGTAGTCTCAGCAGGAGTTTTGATCGTCGCATCTGCCATCCCCGGGGCCGCACAGCGGCGAAGCCTGGACCGGCGCTCAGCGCACAGGCCCGTATGTGCTACAGATTACAGCGCTGGAAGGATGTCACATTGATCTGGATCAATTAGAAAATTGTTTTAACAGAATATGTTAGGGTATAATTCCTAATCCCAGAGCAATAGAAAGTCATAATCGCTGAGAGGCGATTTCAGGCGGGTTTTCCCGCCGTAGCGACCCCTGCGAAACCGGGCCGCGCTGACCGCCCTTGCGGCAGTTTTATGTTCGGCCCGGCGCCGGCCGGTGGCGCATCAGTGCTGGCGCGTAAATCGCTGCAAAGCCGGCAAAAGCGGAAAACCACAACAGGCCCGAAAGCTCCAGAACTGCGGCGGGAAGACCGGGAAAGGCACCGGCGACAAAGCGCAGCGCCACCGACAGCAAAGCGGCCAGATAGACCGCCAGCGTCCCTTTGCCGGCGCTCAGCTTCTGACCGGTGTGGCCCAATATTGCCCGGCTCATCACCGCAAGGGTCATCACGCCGATCGCCCCGGCCATCCACAGATGCTGCGCGGCAATACCGCTTAGCCAGCCGGGAAACAGAACCGAAAGCCCCAGCGCAAGGGCGCCCAGCGGGACAAAGCCGTAACCGGCGTGCAGGATCCAGACCAAAGGCTCACCCAGCGTATGCGCGCCGCCCCACCGCGACAGGCGCACGCCCTGCAGCAAACCGGCCAGCACAAGCATCACGCCCGTGGGCCAGACGTCCGGCGCCGCAACCCAAAACCCAAGCGCCAGCACCATACCCGCAATCGCCAGCTTGTCGGCCCGGCCCATCGCGGCGGGTCGCGCGCGCTGCCCGGTTTTCACCAGCCAGTTACGGGTGAACGACGGCACAATCCGCCCGCCGATGACAGTGATCAGCATGATCGCCGCCCCCAGCCCCAGCCGCAGACCGGCGCCATGCGCGGCGTAATCACCCCGCGCCGCCTGCCAGTGAAAGATCCCGTTGGCCAAAAGCAGCGCGCCGAGCATGGTCAGAACGACCAGATTGCGCCAGTTGCGCCCGGCGATAATCTCGCGCGCAAGATAGAGGGCCAGCGCAGCCAGCCCCGAAAGATCGATCAGCGCCACGACAGCGGCCGGCAGATAAGACGAAAAGGCCACGGCCAGCCGCCCGGCCAGCCACAGCGCCACCAGACCCGCCAGCGGCCAGCCCACAACCGGAAGCCGCCCGGTCCAGTTCGGCACCGCCGTCAAAAGAAACCCCGCCACCACAGCGCCAAGATAGCCAAAGAGCATCTCATGGGCGTGCCATGAGACCGGATCGAAAGCGCTCGGCAGTGTCAGCGCTCCGGCCAGCGCCATGATCCAGATCAGCATCGCCAGCGCCGCCCAGAGCCCGCCAGCCAGAAAAAACGGCCGAAACCCATAGGTCAAAAGCGCCGGCCCACGCCATGCGCGCATTTGGGCGGCGGTCGTGGTCATTCCCCCGCCCCGATCGCTGGCGATAGGTTTTCCCGGTAGCCCCTGTGTTTTTCCGGTGTTCGGATCATGCGCGCCATTCCTCCGGCAGCAATCAGCATTTGAAATTCGGATTACGCCCTGTTAATACGCATTGCAAATACCTAATCAGGAATGCGTCATTGCGCCTCACATCATTTACCGATTTCGGGCTGCGCGCCCTTATGCGAATGGCGGCCGAGCCCGGAAGGGCGTTTTCAACCGCCGAACTGGCGGCTGAGTTCGGCATTTCGCGCAATCATCTGGCCA
The DNA here is from genome assembly GCA_030148745.1 of Paracoccaceae bacterium. Lineage (GTDB taxonomy): Bacteria > Pseudomonadota > Alphaproteobacteria > Rhodobacterales > Rhodobacteraceae > JASBSV01. The sequence goes on along the minus strand of JASBSV010000020.1, from coordinate 10,242 downwards.
AGGTCATCTCGGCGCTCAGCGCTGGCGGTCTGATCACGACCCGCCGCGGCGGTGGCGGCGGCGCAAGCCTTGCGCGGCCGGCCGATCAGATCGGGCTTGGGCAGGTGGTGCGCCTGCTGGAAGAGGGTCAGCCGCTGGTGGAATGTTTCGCGGTGCGGGCAAATCTGTGCACCTTCCTGCCCGATTGCCGGCTCAGGGCGAAACTGAGCGCGGCCGAGGCGGCCTTTCTTGACCATCTCGACCAAAGCACACTGGCCGATTGCGCCTCTCCCGCCCGCGCCTAGCGCAGGCTGGCGGCAGCCAGAAAGAAGCGAAGTTCGGTCGGGTCGATGGGTTTGAGCATCATCGCGATATTGGCCGCCTCGCAATGGGCGCTGACCTCGGGGGCGCGGCTGGCGGTGATGATGCGGGCCGGGATCTGGCCAAAGCGGGTCAAGATATCGTCGATCACGCCCAGCCCGGTTTCCCCCTGCCCCAACTGGTAATCGACCAGAATGGCGTCGGGCTTCAGATCCACCTCACGTAACAGCTCGACCGCCTCGCGCCCCGAGCGCACATCCAGCACCTGAACCCCCCATTGCTCAAGCAGCAGGCAAAGCGCGCGGCGCAACTCCTGATCATTTTCAACCACCAGAACCAACAGCCCCGCCTCGCCCAGATCGTATCGTGCGATATCTGTATCGCCCCGCGCCGCCCCGGCAGGCGACCTGGGCGTCAGCGGCACGGTGACGAAAAATCCCGTGCCCTTGCCAAGGCGCGAGCGCATTCCATGCGGGTGATCGAGAAGGGCGCAGGCGCGTTCGACAATCGCCAGACCCAGACCAAGGCCCTGACTGGCGCTGGCGCTGTCGCGCCCGTCAAGGCGATGAAATTCCTTATAGATATTCTCCTGCTGATCCTCGGGGATGCCGGGCCCCGTGTCCCAGACCTCAAGGCGCAGCGCCGCGCCGCAGCGCCGCGCGCCCACCAGAATCCGGCCCGTTTGAGTATAGCGGATCGCATTGCCGATCAGGTTTTGCAGGATCCGGCGCAGATAGCTGTGATCGCTTTGAACCATATGCGCAGTGGCGACATAGCGCAGTTCAAGCCCCTTGCGCGCGGCAAGCGGGCTGAGATCGTCGATCAGATGGCGCATGAGCTTGCCAAGATCGACCGGCCCGATATTCACCGGCGCATTGCCCGATTCCAGCTGGCCGATATCCAGCAGCGCGCCGATAATCTCCTCGACACTGTCCAGCGCGTTCTGGGTCTTGCGCAGGGTTTCGATCTGTTGTGGCGCCAGAGGTTCTTCGGCAATGGAAGAGACATAAAGCTTGGCCGCCGAAAGCGGCTGCAAAAGATCATGGCTCGCCGCGGCGACAAAACGGGTTTTGGAGGCATTGGCACGCTCGGCGCTGGCCAGCGCCGCGGCCAGCTCGCGGGTGCGGGCCTGCACATGCTGCTCCAGCCGGTCGTTGACGGCCTGCAGTTTCTGCGCCGCAAGGCGTTCGGCGGTGACATCGCTGAAACTGATGACAAAGCCCATATCGGGCATTTCCTGGGCAAAGACATCCAGAACCCGGGCCGAGCGGTCGCGCACCTCGAACCGCAGGGGGTGGCGCGGGCCGGGACTTTTGACCCAATCGATCACCTCCTGCGCCGTGGCCCCGGACTGAATCTTAAGATCGTCGCGCAAACGGCGGTAAAGAAAGTTAAAATCGGCACCGATATGAAATTGCGGCAGGCGCATCGACAAAAGCTCCGCCACACGCTGGTTCCAGCCAAGCAGCCGCTCATGCGTGTCGAAGATGCACACGCCCTGATTGATATGGTCCAGCGTTGCGCGGATCAGCCGGGCGTGCTGATCCAGCATCTTGCTGCGCTCAAGCCGCTCAAGACGCATGATTTCGGTGATGTCGGTCTGCATGATGATGGTCTGGCCCGCATCAGTGCGCAATTCGCTGACCTGAAGCCAGCGGTCCTGACTTAGCTCGACGTTAAAGACGACATGCGCATCGCCATGGCGCGCGCGCCGCCTTTGCGCCCAAAGCGCCGGCGTTTCATCGGGCGGCAGCGACAGATGCGGGCTTTGGCTGACCTTTTCGACATAGGTGTCGAAACGCAGCCCCGGTTTCAGCCAGCGGTCCAGATCGGGCATATGCATCCCAAAGCGCGAGTTGCAGCGGATCAGCACGTCATCGGGGCTGAACAGGGCGAAACCTTCCTGAATCGATTCAATGGCATTGGCCAGATCCGAGCGGGCCGCCTCGGTCGCAAGATTGGCCTGCGCCAGCCGGGCATTGGTGCGGTTAAGCAGCTCAAGCGATTGTTCCAGATCGCGGGTCCGGCTTTGAACCTGATCTTCCAGCAGGACGGCGCGCTGAAACTGCGCATAGGCCGCGCCGCCGTCTTCGGTGGCCTGCTCGACCCGCCGGATCAGCGCCGCACAGATCTTGCGCAGCTTCTCGTTCTGCCGCTGCGGCGTGTCATGCTGATCGATCAGACCGTCAAGCGTGCTCATTCCAGAACCGTCCCCGGCGGATAGATCGCCACGCCCGTCATCGTCTGATTGATATGCAAGCCGGCAAATTGCTCACCATAGGTGCTGAAGCCCACGACATTGTGGCGCGACAGAACATCGGAGACCGCGCCGATCATCTGTTTCCGCTCGGCCTCGATCCGGCGCAGGATACAGTCGCAGGCCAAAATCGCGTCGGGGCGCGCATGGGCCGACAGGTCGCTAAGCTCGCGCTCAAGATGCGCCACCATATCCTCAGGATCGGCCAGCGTCAGCACCATGCCCTCGTCGATGGCCGAAAAGAACACCAGATCGCCGTTTTCCGCGACCCGCTGGATGGCGCGCACATGATGTTTGCCGCCAAAGCGCACGACCACCGGATGGGCGGCAAAGGTAAAAGGGTCAAGCTGGGCAGGGTCCTTGCCCAGAAGCCGGGCATATTCCGCCGCCGCAGGTTCGGCGTTGATCTCGCGCACAAGGCGGCGCTTGGGGTCGGCCCCGGTGACCACCATGCGTCGGTCGGTGGGGATCAGATGGTCAAGGCTGAACACCCGGATCTCGCAGGCGGTGCGCAGAAAGGCGATCACGGCGGCGTTTTGCAGAACCCTGCCCCCGCCCGCCACCAGCGTCGACTGGAACCGCGTGCCATCGCCGGCCGAGCCGCCAAAAAGCGGCGCCTGCCCCATCCCCGCCATCGCGAGCGAGACCAACTCGTCCTCTTTGCGCGACAGACCGTCGATCAGCACAAAGGCAAATTCATTCTGCCAGTCCGGCGCCTGAACGGTCAGCCGCGCACGGCGGCGAATGATATCGCCGACCAGCGCCTGACCGCCGATCTCCGACAGATCCTCGACCAGCAGGGTTTCGGCCCGGAAACTGGCCCCGGGAAAGCCGATGATCACGATCCCGTCCTGACAATAGCCCCCGGCGATCTCGCCCGCCGTGCTGCAGCCTATGATCGGGGTCCGGGGGCAACGCGCCGTCAGTTGCTGCAGGATCGCGCCCAGATCGGCCTGCGGCGCGGCAAAGACCGCCAGCAGGGCCAAAGGCTCCTCTCCCAGCTCGCGCAGCAATTGCGCGATAGCCTCGGGGCCGGTGTGATCGGCATGAAGCCGGCGCAGATAGGATGCCCCGCCCGCCGCCGCGCTATACCCTGTCTGGCCGGCTTCCATCCTGCCGCCTCCCCCTGTTGCGGTTTGCCTTGTGCCAGCGTGGCGGTTCACAGCCCGTCTTGCAAGACGCTGGAATAGCTGGCCTCCTGAGCGATCAGAACCGCCTGTGTCCGGCTTTGCACTCCCAGTTTGCGCATGATCGCGGTGACATGGGCTTTGACCGTGGTTTCGGCGATGCCAAGGTCAAAGGCGATCTGTTTGTTCAGCTTTCCCTCGCAGATCAGTTGCAGGATATTGCCCTGCTGGCGGGTCAGAAGGCTAAGCCGTCTGAGCGCCTCTTCGCGGCCGGTAACCGGCTGGGCGGCGGCGGCGGGGATCTCGACCCCTTCGGGAATGAAACTCTGGCCGCGGCCAATCGCCTCAAAAGCCGCGCGAAACACCTCGCGGTGGCTGTGTTTGGGCACAAAGCCCGCAGCGCCCGCCCGCATCGCCGCGCCGATGATACGCGGATCGTTCATCGACGAGACAACCACGATGGGAACCTCGGCCGCCGCTTTACGCAGCCGGATCAACCCATCCAGCCCCGAAACATCGGGCAGGTGCAGATCCAGAATGATCACATCGGGCGCGCCGCCCGAGGCAAGCTGCGCCAGCGCGCTTTCAAGCCGCTCATGCGTGGCGATCACGGTGATCGACGCAACCGCCCGCAAGGTCAGCGAAAGCGCGTCGCAAAACAGGGGGTGATCGTCGATGACATAGGCCGACGTAAGGCGGGGTGGCTGCATTCAAACTTCCTGTCGCGCCGCTGTGGTGACGGCCCGGCGATCATCCCACCGGCCCGCCGCAAAGGTCAAGACACCGCGGTGTGATTGGCGCGGTCTACACCCTTAGTCTAATATCCCGGCTAAGAGTTCTGACCTATCCTGCGGCCATTCAGACGGGGGGAGCCGGCCATGAAGATGACCGATCAGCGCGCGATCAACGCCAGCCCTGCGCAGGTGTGGGACGCGCTTATGGATGCCGAGGTCCTGTGCCAATGCGTGCCCGGATGTCAGGAGATGACAGGCTCACCCCAGGAGGGGTTCGAGGCGACAGTCGTTCAGAAAGTGGGTCCGGTGAAGGCCACCTTCAAAGGCGCGGTCACCCTGTCGGAAATGGATCCGCCGCATAGCCTGAAACTCAGTGGTCAGGGCAAGGGCGGACCGGCCGGTTTTGCCAAGGGATCGGCGCAGGTGACCCTGACGCCCGAAGACGGCGGAACCCTGCTGGCCTATGAGGTCGAGGCGAATGTCGGCGGCAAGCTGGCGCAACTGGGCAGCCGGATCATCGACGGTTTTGCCAAGAAGATGACCGATCAGTTCTTTGCCAGATTTCAGGAGGTTGTCGAAGGCCCGCCGCAGGAGGCGCCGGAAAATTCCGGCGACGAGGGCGGGGATGACAGCGCCGCAGAACCGCCAGCGAAAAAGAAAGGCTGGTTTTCCCGGCTCAGCTCGGGCTGACCAGCACAGCAGCGAATACAAAGGGAGAGACCATGACAAAGATCAACATGACCGTAAACGGCCGCGCCGTTTCCGCCGAGGCCGAGGACCGGACGCTTCTGGTGGAATTTCTGCGCAGCGGGCTGAACCTGACCGGAACCCATGTCGGTTGCGACACCAGCCAGTGCGGCGCCTGCCTTGTGCATGTCAACGGCGAGGCGGTGAAATCCTGCACCATGCTGGCGGCCGAGGCCGAAGGCGCCGAAGTGACCACGATCGAGGGGATGGCGAATGCCGATGGATCGCTCAGCACCATTCAGGCCGCCTTTCAGGAGCATCACGGGCTGCAATGCGGCTTTTGCACCCCCGGCATGGTGATGTCGGCGGCGGCGCTTTTGAAAGACAACCCCAAGCCCAGCGAGGCCGAGGTGCGCGACTATCTTGAAGGCAATATCTGCCGCTGCACCGGCTATCATAACATCGTCAAGGCGATCATGGCCGCTTCGGGGCAGCTTGACGCAATCGCAGCCGAATAATCACAGAGATTTCAGGGAGGACCAGAAATGCCCAAAGATGGTGGAATTGGCGCCCGCAGCAAGCGGCGCGAAGACGTTCGGTTCCTGACGGGACGCGGAAAATACACAGATGACATTCAACTGCCCGGACAGACCTATGCCTGTTTCGCGCGCTCGCAGGTGGCCAATGGCCGGATCGCCGGCATCGACACCACTGCAGCGGAAAAGATGCCCGGCGTGTTGGCGGTCTTTACCGGCGAGGATTTCAAGGATGTCGGCGGCAATCCCGCCGGCTGGCTGATCAACAGCCGCGACGGCACCCCGATGAAAGAGCCCAAGCGCCCGGTTCTGGCCCATGGCAAGGTGCGCCATGTGGGCGATGCCTATGCTGCCGTGGTGGCCGAAACCTATGAGCAGGCCCGCGATGCGGTCGACGCGATCGAGGCCGAGATCGAGGAACTGCCGGCCGTGATCGACATGGCCAGCGCTCTGGCCAATTCCGACAACCTTGTGCATGACGAGATCGGCACCAACCAGTGTTTCGACTGGGGCTGGATCGAGGATAACCGCGAGGCCACCGATGCCGCCATCAAATCCGCGCCGCATGTCACCACCCTGCATCTGGTCAACAACCGGCTGGTGCCCAACGCGATGGAGCCGCGATCCTCGACCGGATCCTACGACCCCGGCACCGGCGAGTATGAGCTTAGAACCACCTCGCAGAACCCGCATCTGACCCGCCTTCTGATCAGCGCCTTTGTTCTGGGTATTCCGGAAAACAAGCTGACGGTGATCGCGCCCGATGTCGGCGGCGGCTTTGGCTCGAAGATCTATCACTATGGCGAAGAGGCGCTGGTTCTGGCGGCGGCAAAACGTCTGGGCCGACCGGTGCGCTGGACCGCCACCCGGACCGAGGCATTTCTGACCGATGCGCATGGCCGCGACCATGTCACCAAGATCGAACTGGCCACCGAAAAGGACGGCAAATTCATCGCCATCCGCACCGAAACCATGGCCAATGTCGGCGCCTATCTGTCGAATTTTTCGACCGCCACGCCCACCTTCCTGCATGGCACGCTGATGGCGGGGGTCTATTCCGTTCCCAACGTCTATGTGAATGTCAAAGCGGTGTTCACCAATACCGCGCCGGTCGATGCCTATCGCGGCGCCGGACGGCCCGAGGCGACCTATTCGATCGAACGGGTGGTCGATAAATGCGCGCGCGAGCTGGGCATCGATCCGATCGAGCTGCGCCGCAAGAACTTTATCAAACCCGATATGTACCCCTATACCACGCCCGTCGCCCTGCAATACGACAGCGGCAACTACGACGCGCTGGTCGACAAGATGGAAGAGCGCGGCGATCTGGCGGGGTTTGAGGCGCGCGCGGCCGAAAGCAAATCGCGCGGCAAGCTGCGCGGCCTTGGCATTTCGACCTATATCGAAGCCTGCGGCATCGCGCCTTCGAACCTTGTGGGCCAACTCGGCAGCCGCGTTGGCCTTTACGACGCGGCCACCGTGCGGGTGAATGCCACCGGCAACCTGTCGGTCATGGTTGGCGCCCATAGCCACGGTCAGGGCCATGAGACGGTGTTCCCACAGATCGTCGCCGATATGCTGGGCATTGACGAAAGCATGATCGAGATCGTGCATGGTGACACCTCGAAGATCCCCTTTGGTATGGGCACCTATGGCTCGCGCAGTCTGGCGGTCTGCGGCTCGGCCGTGGTCAAGGCGACCGAAAAGGTAATCACCAAGGCCAAGCTGATCGCCGCTCATATGCTTGAGGCGCCGGGCGAGGAGGTCGAGTTCGAGGATGGCATTTTCTCGATCAAGGGCACCAACAAGACGGTTCCGTGGGGCGATGTCGCGCTCAAGGCCTATATCCCGCATGACTTCCCGCTTGAAAACCTCGAGCCGGGGCTGGAGGAGACGGCGTTCTACGATCCGGCGAACTTTACCTACCCCTCGGGCGCCTATGCCTGCGAGGTCGAGGTTGATCCCGACACCGGCGAGGTTGATGTGCTGAGCTTTGTGGCGGCCGATGATTTCGGCAATGTGATGAACCCGATGATCGTCGAAGGTCAGGTTCAGGGCGGGCTCGCACAGGGCATTGGTCAGGCGATGCTGGAAAACACCACCTATGACGAAAACGGTCAGCTGCTTTCGGCCTCATATATGGATTACACCATGCCGCGCGCCGATGATTTTCCGATGTTCACCGTCGATCATTCCAGCGTTACGCCCTGCACCCACAACCCGCTTGGCGTCAAAGGCTGCGGCGAGGCGGGCGCGATCGGATCGCCCGCAGCCGTGGTCAATGCGGTGATCGACGCCATTCAGCGGGGCGGCAAGAGCGATCTGACCCATATCGACATGCCGCTGACGCCGGCCCGCGTCTGGGCGGCAATGAACGCCTGAGCCGAGGTTCAACGGATAATGGGCCCTGCGCGCCAAGGGCGGCAGGGCACCGGAAAGAGAGAGAACGATGTATAACTTTGAGCTTGTCAAACCAAAGACGATAGACGAGGCGGTTGCCGCCCTTGCCGATGAAGAGGCGCAGGCGCTGAGCGGCGGTCAGACGCTTTTGCCGACGATGAAACAGCGGCTGGCGGCGCCCGATAGGCTTGTCAGCCTTGCCAATATCGCCGAGTTGCAGGGCGTCTCGGCAACCGGCGGAGTGGTGACCATCGGCGCGGCGGCCACCCATGCCACGGTGGCGGAAAAGGCGGCCTCGGCCTATCCGGCGCTGGCCGCTCTGGCCGGGCATATCGGCGATCCGGCCGTGCGCAACCGCGGCACTATCGGCGGATCGGTGGCCAACAACGACCCCTCGGCCTGCTATCCCGCAGCCGTCTTGGGATCGGGCGCGACGATCGTCACCAATGCCCGCGAAATCGCCGCCGATGATTTCTTTGAGGGAATGTTCTCGACCGCGCTTGACGAGGGCGAGATCATAACGGCGGTGAAATTCCCGGTGCCTGAGGCCGCCAATTACCGGAAGTTCATCCAGCCCGCCTCGCGCTTTGCGCTTGTGGGGGTCTTTGTTGCGCGCTTTGCCGATGGCGTGCGCGTGGCGGTGACCGGTGCCTCGAACGACGGGGTCTTTCGCTGGAGCGAGGCAGAAAAGGCGCTGAGCGGCGATTTCTCGGCCGCCGCGCTTGAGGGGCTTTCGGTGGCGTCAGACGACATGATCAGCGATATCCACGGCACCGCAGAATACCGCGCGCATCTGGTCAAAGTGCTGACCGCGCGGGCGGTCAAGGCCGCCGGTTAGATACCGGTTGCGGCAATCATCCCAGAGGGCCCTGCGACCATTTGGCCGCGGGGCCCTTTTGCATGGCGCGCGGGCGCTGAAATCAAAGCGCGCCGCGGGCGTGATGGCAAAAGGCGGCTCACCTTTTAGTGATCGATATTCCGCTTGACCTTCCGCCCGGCAAGGCGCGTAGCTTGGCGCCATGATCAGGGCGCTGTCCATCATATTGCTGCTGGCCTTATCGGTCGGCTTTGCCGCCGCGCCCGGGGCGGTTTCGGCCGATATTCTGGGCGAGATCTCGGGCAGCGACCATAGCGCGGTGCAAAGCGGCGCGCAGGATTGCGCCGGCTGCCCGGGAAACACCACCCGGGATTTCAGCCAGTGCAAGGGTGGCTGCACGGTGCCCTGCTCTATCGCGGCGCGGCTGGCGCTGCTCCCTGCCGCCGGGCTTCCGGTCTTTGTGCCCGGTTTCCGGTTTGCCGTGCGGCCCGAACCTGCGCTTTGGGCCGACAAGACATCGCTGCCGCCTGACCCCTCGCCTCCAAAAGCGTAAATTGCGACAGTAATGCATTGAGCCAAAGGGATTGCGGCGCAGTCGGGCCATTTGATAATGCCCTGCCATCGCCGCCATCGATCCGCAGGCCTCAGTGCACCCGGCAAGCCCCCCGCACCCCGTTTACCAGCGCAGAAGCGGGCAATCACCGTATAAAACCAGCCGCCCACCCCAGGAGGGGATAAAGATGACAAGCCTTCAGGAAAGCACCCCCCGGCCCGAAACCGAGCCGCCGGCAGAGCCTCAGCCGCCCGAGCGGCGCGGGCCCTCGGCCCTTATTATCGCGCCGCTTTTCGGGCTGGTCCTGACCGGCCTTTTTGGCTGGGGCCTGTTCAGCAGTTCGGGCGATTTGCCCTCGACACTGATCCAGAAACCGGTGCCGCAGTTCACCCTGCCTCCGGTCAAAGGGCGCAGCGAGGGGCTTGCCACAAAGGATCTGATGGGTCAGGTGACGCTGGTCAATTTCTTTGCCTCATGGTGCGTGGCCTGCCGCGCCGAACATCCGCTGTTCATGGAGATAAGCCGCAAGGGTCTTGTGCCGCTTTATGGTATCAACTACAAGGATCAGCCCGACGACGCGCAATCCTGGCTTAAGGATATGGGCGATCCCTACGGACGGATCGGGGCCGATATCAAGGGGCGCGTCGCCATCGACTGGGGCGTTTACGGGATACCGGAAACCTTTGTCATCGCCCCGGACGGGACCGTGGCCTTCAAACTGGTCGGTGCGATGACCCGCGAGACGCTGGACAACAAGATCATGCCGATTGTCGAAAAGCTGCGGGCCGAGGCCGCCGGCAAGACCGCCAAAGCCGCCAAATGAGGGCCATT
>JASBSV010000063.1 GCA_030148745.1 Paracoccaceae bacterium | reverse complement strand
GACTTCATGCCGACGAAACGACCCTCGACAAGGTCCAGACGGCCGATGCCGTGCTTGCCGCCAAGCTCGTTCAGGCGCGTCAGGATCGTGGCGGGCGACATCGCCTGACCGTTGATCGACACCGCGTCGCCCTTTTCAAAGCCGACCTCGATAAACTCGGGCTCATTGGGGGCGTCTTCGGGGTTAACCGTGCGCTGATAGACATAATCGGGCGCCTCGACGGCGGGATCTTCCAGAACCTTGCCCTCGGACGAGGTGTGCAGAAGGTTGGCATCGACGCTGAAGGGTGCTTCGCCGCGCTTGTCCTTGGCGATCGGGATCTGGTTTTTCTCGGCAAAGTCGATCAGCTTGGTGCGGCTGGTCAGATCCCATTCGCGCCAGGGGGCGATCACCTTGATCTCGGGGTTCAGGGCATAGGCGGCCAGTTCGAAGCGAACCTGATCATTGCCCTTGCCGGTTGCGCCATGCGCGATGGCATCGGCGCCGGTTTCGGCGGCAATTTCGATCAGGCGCTTGGAAATCAGCGGCCGCGCGATGGAGGTGCCCAAAAGGTACAGCCCTTCGTAAAGGGCATTGGCGCGGAACATCGGAAAGACGAAATCGCGCACGAACTCTTCGCGCAGATCCTCGATATAGATGCCGGTGGCGCCCATCATCTCGGCCTTGGCGCGGGCCGGTTCAAGCTCTTCGCCCTGACCGAGGTCGGCGGTAAAGGTCACAACCTCGCAGCCGTATTCGGTCTGCAGCCATTTGAGAATGATCGAGGTATCCAGCCCGCCCGAATAGGCAAGCACCACTTTCTTGGGAACGGACATCAGCGCGCCTCCGGTTTTCTGTCGTTCTGTCGGTGGCGCTCTATTGCGTTTTTACGCTGCGAGCAAGGGCGCGGGCGCGAATGATGAGGCCGGATGGACAGGCCTCATCATAAAATCGGGCGATATCGCCTTAGTTGGTTGTCACCGTGGTCGTGGTGTCGGTCTGTGCGGCGGTATCAAGGCCAAGCAGGATCTTCAGCTCGGCCAAAGCTTCGGGCGAAAGCTCGCGCCCGCCGGTCGCAGCCAAAAGCGCGTCGTTCTGCGTTGTCTCGAGCGTTGCAAGAGTTTGCGCGGCGCTGTCGATATCGTCCTGAAGCGTGGCCTGCTGCTGTTCGAAGGCTTTGGCATCGTCCAGCTCGGCGTTCAGGGCAGCCAGATCGTTGACATAGTTGGGATCTGTCTTGTCCAGCGCGTCGATATCGGCCGAAATATCGGCGCTGGTGCGACCGTCATAGGACGCCTCGAGCTTGGCAAGCGCGTCTTCGGCTGCTGCAAGATCAGCGCTGGCCGTCTGGCTGGCCAGCATCGCATCGCGATAAATCGCAAGTTTGCCAACCTGACTGTTGGGATCGGCGTTCTTCAGGGCGGTCGGGCTGGCGTGGGCCGCATTCAGGCCCTTAAGCTCGGACGCCAGAGCGCCATGCAGGTGGCCATCATCCTTTTTCCCGCTGTCGCGCGCCTCGGCCTTGGCGGTCTTGCGGTCGGAATGATCCTTTTTCTTCGCCTTGCCGCCGCCGAACAGGTTCAGCAGGCTGTTGGTGTCGGGCGATTTGCGCGAAGCCGAGCCGCCATTGCCGTTGTCATTGCCGGCATTTGCGGATCTGTGATCTTCGCCGCGGCCGTTGCCGCCGCCGTTACCACCGCCGTTGCCGCCACCATTACCGCCACCATTACCATTACCGGCAGCAAATGCGGCATCCGTGCCGGCAATTGTGACGGCGATGGATACGGGAACGAAAACAAGGGAAAGAGCGATCGCGGAGGTCGCCGCGAGCTTGGAATATTTCAACATGATCAGGTCCTCAATTCAGTCTTTCTTGTTTAGTGAACACTTTACTCCTGCGGGCATAACGCCGGTGGATCGATTTGGTTCCCTATACAGACACGGACAATAAACTGGGGATGTGGCAACAAAGGGGCAATGCCGGCGCGCGCGATTCTGGTCTTTTCGGCGGATCGCTGCTAGCAGATCGGTGGCGGCTTTGACGGCAGGGGAAAGACATGGATGATTTTACCGGACGGATAGGGCAGGTTACCGCCGCTATGCGCGATCTGTTCCCGCCCACGCCGCTTTTGCGCAATGATCACCTGTCGGCGAAATTTGGCGCGGATGTCTGGTTGAAGCGCGAAGATCTGTCGCCGGTGAGGTCCTATAAGATCCGCGGCGCCTTTAACGCGATGAGCAACACTTTGGCCAGCCACCCGGAGCAGCGGCTTTTCGTCTGTGCAAGCGCGGGCAACCATGCGCAGGGCGTCGCCTTTGTCTGCCGGCATTTTGGGGTGCAGGGGGTGATATTCATGCCCGTAACCACACCGGCGCAGAAGATCGACAAGACGCGGATCTTTGGTGGTGATGCGATCGAAATCAGGTTGGTTGGTGACTATTTTGACGATACGCTGGCCGCCGCCCAAAGCTATTGCGCGGAAAAGGGCGCGCATTTTCTGTCGCCTTTCGACGATACGGATGTGATCGAGGGTCAAGCCTCGGTCGCGGCGGAAATAGGCGAGCAGATGGGCAAAGACCCCGATTATATCATCCTGCCGGTGGGCGGCGGCGGCTTGTCGGCGGGCATTCGAAAATATCTGTTGGCCCGGGGGGCCCCGACCGCGTTGCGATATGTCGAACCTGCGGGCGGCGCCAGCCTTGCCGCGGCGCTTTTGGCCGGGCGCCCGGTGGCGCTGGACCGGGTGGATAATTTCGTCGATGGCGCCGCGGTCGCCAAGGTTGGCGAGGCGCCCTTTGCCGTTCTGGCCGATGTCGCCCCGCAGCATGTGCTGGCCGCCCCCGAGGATCGGATCTGCACGACGATCCTTGATATGCTGAATGTCGAAGGGATCGTTCTGGAGCCGGCGGGCGCTTTGTCGGTCGATGCCCTGACCGATCTGGCGGATGAAATCGCCGGAAAGACGGTTGTTTGTGTCACTTCGGGCGGAAATTTTGATTTTGAGCGTCTGCCCGAGGTGAAAGAGCGCGCGCAGCGTTATCTGGGGCTTAAAAAATACTTTATCCTGCGCCTGCCGCAACGCCCCGGTGCCCTGCGGGACTTCCTTTCGCTTCTGGGCCCGGAGGATGACATCGCGCGGTTTGAGTATCTGAAGAAATCGGCGCGGAACTTTGGCTCTGTCCTGATCGGGATCGAGACGCAACAGGCCCGCAATTTTGCCGAGCTGTTTTCAAGGCTCGACAAGGCCGGCTTTGCCTATCGCGATATCACCAATGATGAAACGGTGGCGGAATACGTCATTTAAAGCGAAATGCTTTAGGCCGAAAATTCAGGCCGCCGTCAGCTTTGGGTCGGACAGAAACGCGCGCTTTGAGGCCTTGTAAACCCCGACCAGCAAATCAAGGTCGATCTGATCCGTGCGACCCTGCCGGGCGGCCTGTTCACCCGCCTCGCAGAGCGCGCGAAGTTTATCGAAACCCAGGCTTAGCGCGCCGCCTTTCAGAAAATGCAGATCCGCCTCGAATTCCTGCGGGGCAGAGGCGCATTTGAGCCTCGTCAGGGCCTCTTCAGCCTCATTCAGGAACAGGCGAATAATCTCACCGAAATCTTCGGCCCCGACCTCGTGACGAAGCTCATGCACCTGTTGCCAATCGATCAATGTACCCTCCGGCGGATCGCCCCCTGATCCAGCCGCAGATTAACGCAGATTTCATTAACGCGGGCGTCGCGGGCAGGGGCAAAGCCCGGTCAATTTTAGCATTCACCGCGAATTAATTTCCCGTCCGCCAAATTGGAACCGGATGGGTACAGAGACGAGCGAATGACAAAAACAGCCGCCGGCCGGGCGGAAACGGAAAGCCATTCGGCCAGCCAGGCGATTACCCGCGTGCTGGTGGTTGATGACAGCAAGGTTCAGCGCAAGATCCTGTCGGCATCACTGGGCCGCTGGGGGTTTGAGGTTATGCAGGCCGCATCGGGCGAAGAGGCGCTGGCGCTGTGCCGGATGCATCGCATCGATATGGTGCTTTCCGACTGGATGATGCCGGGAATGTCGGGCCTTGATCTGTGCCGGGCCTTTCGCGGCCTTGGTAGCGATGATTACGGCTATTTCATCCTTTTGACCTCCAAAAGCGGGAAATGCGAAATTGCCGAGGGGCTGGATGGCGGGGCCGATGATTTTCTGACCAAGCCGGTAAATGGTGGCGAGCTTAGGGCGCGGATCGCGGCGGGTGAGCGTATCTTGCGGATGCAGCGTGAGCTGAAGGAAAAGAACCGGCTGATCGGGCAGACCCTGGACGATATGCATGCGCTGAACCGGCTGATGGACCGGGATCTGATCGAGGCGCGGAAACTGCAACAAAGTCTGCTGCGTGAGAGATCGCGGGATTTTGGCCCGGCCAGCGTGTCGCTTTTGCTCAGGCCCTGCGGCCATGTCGGCGGCGATCTGGTTGGTGTGTTTCCCATCGACAGGAGGCATATCGGTGTCTTTGGGATTGATGTTTCCGGCCATGGGATCGCCTCGGCGCTGATGACGGCCCGGCTGGCTGGGTTTCTGTCAGCCTCTTCACCCGGCCAGAATGTGGCGCTGATCAAGGGCGCGGACGGTGGCTATCGGGGGCGCGCGCCCGCCGAAGTGGCGGCGCGGCTGAACGCCTTGACGCTGGAGGAAATGGATACCGAAAATTACTTCACCCTGATCTATGGCGAGGTGGAGCTGACCACCGGCAAGGTCAGAATGGTTCAGGCCGGCCACCCAAGCCCCGCAGTGCAACGATCAGGCGGGCGGGTCGAATTTGTCGGCGACGGGGGTATGCCGGTGGGCCTTCTTGCCACGGCGCAATTCGAAGAGTTCGAGTTTTACCTTGGGCCGGGCGACCGGCTTTTGCTTTATTCCGACGGCGTTACCGAATGCGCCACGTCGCGGCGCGGGATGGTCGAGGAAACCGGCCTTGTCGATATCATGAACCGCAACAGGGGGGTGCGGGGCGTTGCCATGCTTGAGGCGATGGTCTGGGATCTGGGCGAGCGTGCCTGCGACAGCGAGTTTGCCGATGATATCTCGGCCGTGCTGGTCGAATTTCACGGCCCCGGACCAAGGGGGGATAGCGATTGAGGGAATGTCGGCGCCCGTTATGCGCCGGCTTTTGTCCATGTCGAAAAATGATTGGTGAAGCCCGGGGATCAGGTCCGAACCGCTTTAGCCAAAGACCTTTTTGACAAAATCCGCGTCCCCTTCGCTTGCCAGAAGATCGATGGCCAGATCCGCCGGCGCCCAGATCGCCGTGTGATCCGCTTCGGTCGGGGGGCCTTTGCGCCGCGCCGGGCGCGCAAGGTAGATGTGGCAGATCTTTTCGGCCCAAAGGTCATACTCGGGCATATAGGTAAACCGGCGATAGGCCCCAAGGCGTAACGCGCCGGTCAGCGACCAGCCGGTTTCCTCGCCCACTTCGCGGTGCAGGGCGGCGAGGGTGGATTCGCCGGGGTCAATTCCCCCGCCGGGAAGCTGAAATTCGGGCTTTGGCGTCATCTGATGGGTCAGTAACAGATCGCCGCCCCGCACAAGTACGGCATAGGCACCGGGCCTGCGGATATAGCGTCGCCCGCGCTGGGGTGGCGAGTGGAACCGTCTCATCTATTGCAACTCCGACACTTGGACGCCTGCTTGTCGCGCCTATATAGACGCGGTATGCCGGGTTCGGCAGCTATAGGAAACCCCATGACCCTTGGATCGAAAATAGCCTGGGACGATACCGTCCTGCCGTTTCAGCTTGACCGCCCCGATATCCGCGGGCGGGTAGCGCGGCTGGATGGGTTGCTGGACCGGGTTCTGGAACAGCACGATTATCCGCAGACGATCGAGGCGCTTATAGCCGAGACCGCCTTGCTGACAGCGCTGATCGGCCAGACGATCGATCTGCGCTGGAAGCTGTCGTTGCAGGTGCGCGGCGATGGGCCGGCGCGCCTGATCGCGACGGATTACTATAGCCCCGCCACCAAGGGTGAGGCTGCGAGCATTCGCGCCTATGCCAGTTTCGATCAGGACCGGCTTGATCCCGATGCCACACCGTTTTCGCAGATCGGCAAAGGATATTTTGCGATCCTTATCGATCAGGGCGCAGGCAATACCCCCTATCAGGGCATCACGCCGATATCCGGCAGCTCGCTGGCGGAATGTGCTGAAACCTATTTTGCCCAGTCGGAACAATTGCCGACACGGTTTTCGCTGACCTTTGGCAAATCGCAGGAACCGGGCGGGCCGGCAAGCTGGCGCGCGGGTGGCATCATGCTTCAGCATATGCCCAAAGCCTCGCCCTTTGCGGCCCAGCAGGGGGCATCGGGTGAGGATGGCCTTCTGGCGGCTGAGGATATTCTGGACGAGGATCAGGGCGAAAACTGGCGCCGGGCCAATTTCCTTCTGGATACGGTCGAAGAGCTTGAGATGATCGGCCCCAAGGTGCAGCCGACCGATCTTCTGGTGCGGCTTTTTCACGAGGAGCGGCCGCGCGTCTATGACGCCCAACGGGTTCAGTTCGGCTGTACCTGTTCGGCCGATCGCGTGCGGCAAAGCCTGTCGATCTATTCGGCACGGGACATCGCCCATATGACGACGGAGGAAGGCATCGTTACTGCCGATTGTCAGTTTTGCGGTGCGCATTACCGGCTTGAGCCCTCGACACTTGGGTTCGAGGCACAGGTGAATGACGACGGCTGATCAACTGGACCGGCTTCGTGCGGCGGTGGCGCGCGGGGCTGGCGGCGCCTCATCCGATTTCGACCTCAACCCCGAGATCGTTCTGCCGGCGGGGCGAAAACTTCGCGAGGCGGCGGTTCTGGTCCCGTTCATCCGGCGCGATGATGAGCTGCGGGTTTTGCTGACAAAACGATCCTCGGTCCTCAAGCATCATCCGGGGCAGATCGCCTTTCCGGGCGGAAAGCAGGAACCGGGCGATCCGACGCTTGAGGCGACAGCGCTGCGCGAGGCCCGGGAAGAGATCGGCCTGCCGCCGCCGCAGGTCGAGATTTTTGGCCGGCTGCCGCATCATGAAACCGTAACCGGATTTAGAATTACACCTGTTTTAGGCTGGATCAGTGACGATTTTACCGTCAACTGCGACCCCGGTGAGGTTGCCGAGGTGTTCACTGCCCCCTTCGCCCATGTGATGGACCCGGACCGCTTTCAGATTCAGTCGCGCCTTTGGCAAGGGCGCTGGCGGCGCTATTATGTTGTCCCATATGGCCCCTATTATATCTGGGGGGCGACCGCCCGTATTTTGCGGGGGCTTGCCGACAGGGTGGCAGAATGGCGCGCATAACGGCCCAGTTTCTATCGGACCCTAGAACCCAGCAGGTTCTGACCGTGCTTACCGATGCCGGCCATCAGGCTTTCGTTGTCGGCGGCTGCGTCAGAAATGCGCTGATGGGACGGGCGATCAGCGATGTGGACATAGCCACCGATGCCGACCCGCAAACCGCAAGCCGTCTGGCTGGCAAGGTGGGGCTGAAAACCGTGCCTACGGGGATCGACCACGGAACGATTACCGTCGTGGCCGGGGGCCGGGGGTTTGAGGTGACGACATTCCGGCGCGATATCGAAACCGATGGCCGCCGCGCGGTGGTCGCTTTTTCCGATAACATCCTTGATGATGCCCGGCGCCGCGATTTCACCATGAATGCGGTCTACGCCGATAAGGATGGCGTGTTGTCCGATCCTTTGGGTGGCATTCCCGATATTCTGGCACGGCGGGTGATCTTTGTCGGGGATGCCCGCGCGCGGATCCGGGAAGACACGCTCAGAATCCTTCGGTTTTTTCGGTTTCACGCCTGGTATGGTGATCCGGAGCAGGGGCTTGACCCTGACGGGCTTGACGCCTGTGCGGCATATTCGGCTGAAATAGAGACGCTTTCGAACGAAAGGGTCGGGGCGGAGATGACCAAACTGCTTGCCGCGCCCGATCCGGGGCCGGCGGTGGCTTCGATGGCTCAGGCGGGGATATTGACGCAGGTTCTTGCCGGGGCGGATGCAAGCTTTTTGCCTGTTCTGGTGCATCTGGAGGCGCAGGTGGGCGCCGATCCCGACCCGATGCGGCGGCTGGCGCTTTTGGGCGGGCAGGACCCGGCAGAGCGGCTGAGGCTTAGCCGGGCCGATGCCCGGCGGCTTGCGCAGCTGCGCGAGGAGATCGGCGCCGCCGATGGGCCCGGCGCGCTGGGCTATCGGCACGGCTATGCTGCGGCGCGCGATATTTTGCTGCTGCGCGCGGCGATGCAGCAATCCCCCCTGCGCCCCGAGGATGAGGCGGCGGCCCGGCGCGGCAGCGAGGCGCGCTTCCCGCTCAAGGCGGCGGATCTGATGCCCGCGCTCAAAGGCCCGGCACTGGGAAAAAAACTGTCGGAGCTGGAGGCAGAGTGGATCGCGTCGGATTTTACTAAAACCGCCGAAGATCTGCTCAAACCAGACTGATCGCGCAAGGGCCGGTGGGCCGATACCCGTTTTCCTTACCCGCCGAAGCGGTTATATCCAGACCGGAAGGGGCGGGCGTCCCGATGCCATAGCCGTTGGAACATTGCCCGCCAAGGTTGTCGCCAAATGAGAAAAATAGCCTATCTGATCGATGCGTTCCGCCCCGCCGACGGGCCGCCGCCGCGTTCGCTTTGGGCGTTTTGTCTGTGGTGTCTGAAGGGGGCCTTTCCGGTCCTGATCATCGCTTCGATCCTGTCGGCGGGTGCCGGCACGCTTGAGGTTGTAACCGCGCTGATCCTCGGGCGGGTGATCGACACGGCCCTTGCCGTCGGCCCCAAAGGGTTTTTCAGCACTCAGGTCTGGTTCGTTCTGGCCGTTGCGGCGTTTTTCCTTTTGGTCCGGCCGGTGTTTTTCGGCCTGTCGTCTCTGGCCAATTCGGTGATTGTGGGGCCCAACCTGAACCCGCTGGTCCTGTCACGTCTGCACCGCTGGACGCTGGGTCAGGCGGTGCGGTTTTTCGACGATGATTTTGCCGGACGCATCGCGCAAAAGCAGATGCAGACCGCCCGCGCGGTCACGGATGTCGCGGTTGAGATTATCAACGTTGTTTTCTTTGCGCTTGCCTCGCTCGTTGGTTCGGCCCTGCTTTTGACGACGATCGACTGGCGCATCGCGCTGGGTCTTTCTGTCTGGCTGATCGGGTATCTGGCGCTGATCCGCTGGTTCATGCCGCGCATCCGCAAACGCTCGCGCATTCGGGCCGGGGCGCGGGCAACGGTGACCGGGCAGATCGTGGATACGATCACCAATATCAAGACCGTCAAACTTTTTGCCCATGCCAGCCATGAGGATCGCGCCGCGCTAGAGGCTTTGGCGGATTTTCGTGAATCGGCGGTCGATTTCGGTTTCATGGCAGCCAGCTTTCGGATTTGCCTGATGGCACTGGCCGGGATCCTGCCGGTTTTGCTGATCGGCAGCGCGCTTTGGCTGTGGTCAAACGGTCAGGCAACGCCGGGCGATATTGCCGCAGCCGGGGCGATTTCTATCCGGATTGCGCAGATGACCGGCTGGGTCAGTTTCACGTTGATGGCGGTTTACTCGAACGTGGGCGAGATCGAGAATGGGATGCAGACGCTGACGCCGGCGCATGAGCTAATCGATGGCGCGGGGGCCCATGAGTTGAAAGTGGGTGCCGGCGAGGTGCACTTTGATGGGGTCAGTTTTGCCTATGGGCGTCAGAGCGGCGGGATCGAGGCGATCGATCTGACGGTTTCCCCGGGTGAAAAGCTGGGCATTGTGGGCGCTTCGGGGGCGGGAAAATCGACATTGGTTTCCCTGCTTTTGCGGCTCTATGACACCGAAACCGGGGCGATTTACGTCGATGGGCAGAATATCCGCGACGTGACGCAGGAAAGTCTGCGCCGCAACATCGGGCTGGTGACGCAGGAAACCGCCATGTTCAACCGCTCGGCCCGCGACAACATTCTTTACGGCAAGCCCGGCGCGAGCGAGGCCGAGATTGTTGCGGCGGCCAAAAAGGCAGAGGCGCATCAGTTCATTGTCGATCTGGAGGATCACATGGGCCGCAAGGGCTATGACGCGCATCTGGGCGAGCGTGGGGTCAAGCTTTCGGGTGGTCAGAGACAGCGCATCGCCCTTGCGCGGGCGATTTTGAAGGATGCGCCGATCCTTGTGCTGGATGAGGCGACGAGCGCTCTGGACAGTGAGGTCGAGGCGACCATACAGGACGCATTGGAACGGGTGATGGTCGGCAAGACGGTTCTGGCCATCGCGCACCGGCTGTCGACGATTTCGCAGATGGACCGGATTGTCGTGTTGGACGAAGGGCGGATCGTTGAAACAGGTGGGCATAGTGATTTGCTGAAACGCGAGGGGCTTTACGCCCGCTACTGGGAGCGGCAGTCGGGCGGCTTTATCGGCGTGCAGGAGGCGGCGGAATGAGGGTTGAGATTGACAGGCTGGGCCATCATGGCGACGGCATTGCCGAGGGGCCGATCTTTGTTGCGCGTGTGTTGCCGGGCGAAGAGGTCGAGGGCACGCTGGAGGCGGACCGCCTGACCGGGGTCCGGATTTTGAAACCGTCCGAAGACCGGGTGACGCCGCCTTGCGTGCATTACAAAAGCTGCGGCGGCTGCGCTGTGCAGCATGCCAGCGATCATTTCGTTGCCGACTGGAAAGAGGGTGTGGTGCGCATGGCGTTTATCGGTCAGGGGATCGAAGCGCCGATCCGGCCGATCATCACCTCTCCGCCGAACTCGCGCCGGCGGGCGGCGCTTTCGGCGCGGCGCACGAAAAAGGGCGCTCTGATCGGATTTCATGGGCGTGCCTCGGACAATCTGGTGGCGACGCCCGAGTGCCGGCTTCTGTTGCCCGAACTGCTGGAGTTTTTCCCTGCGCTTGAAGCGCTGACGGTTATCGGCGCCTCGCGCAGTGGTGAGCTGACGCTGCATCTGACCGCTTCACCCGCGGGGGTGGATGTGTCGGTGACAGGCGGAAAACCGATGGACCGCGATCTTCAGATGGCGCTGGCCGAATGGTGCGGGTCGCCGGGGCTGGCGCGGCTGACGTGGAATGGCGATCAGATCGCCCAGATCGCCCCGCCGGCCCAGTCGTTTGACGGGATCGCCGTTGTTCCGCCGCCGGGCGCCTTTCTTCAGGCCACGGTTCACGGCCAGCAGGTACTGATTTCGGCGGTGCAGGAGGCTTTGGCGGGAGCGCAGAACGTCGTCGACCTTTTTTCCGGTTGCGGCACCTTTGCCCTGCCTTTGGCGAAAACCGCGCAGGTGCACGCGGTCGAGGGTGACGCGGCGATGCTGGCGGCGCTTGATCACGGCTGGCGCAATGCCAGCGGTCTGCGGCGGGTAACAACGCAGGTTCGCGATCTTTTCCGCCGGCCGCTGACACCTGATGACATCGCGCCATTCGATGGTATCGTCATTGACCCGCCGCGCGCCGGGGCCCGGGCGCAGGTTGCCGAAATCGCGCAGTCGGACGCGGGGCGGCTGGCCATGGTGTCATGCAACCCGGTCAGTTTCGCGCGCGATGCGCGGATGCTGGTGGAGGCCGGGTTTGTCCTGAATTGGGTTCAGCCCGTTGATCAGTTCCGCTGGTCCTCGCATATCGAGCTCGTGGCGTCGTTCAGTAAATCGTAAGCCTCGCGTGTTTTGCTGCTCTTCCGAGAGTGATGAAATTGTTGTATGGTTTCCAAAACACGAAAACGGGGCAGAGTAGATATGGCAGGCATTAGGGCGCTTATCGTGCTGATAGGCATCGCATTTTTGGCCGGTTGCGCAACCACATCGCAGCCGAACGTCAGGGCAGCAACGAAATCTTATTCAGGACCGCATGTCACACGGGTTGTCGTTTTCAAGGAAAAACGGCGCTTGCATCTGTTGAGCGGTGACAAGGTCGTGAAATCCTATGACTTTGGCATGGGATTTGCGCCGGTCGGCGATAAGAAGATTGAGGGCGACGGGAAAACGCCCGAGGGCCGCTATACAATCGACCGCAAAAACCCCAATAGCCGCTACTATTTGTCGGTTGGGCTGTCCTATCCCAACGCCCGGGATATTGCCGAGGCGCGCGCCTTGGGAAAATCCGCCGGTGGTGATATCTTTATTCATGGCACGCCCGATCCGCGCAGCCAGCGGGGCGATTGGACATGGGGATGTCTGGCCGTTCAGAACAGCGAGATTGAAGAGATTTTTTCGATGGTGGACGTCGGAACGGTGATCGATCTTTATCCCTGAGGCGCATCGGCGCCGGGCGTTTGCGCCGGCGACGGGGTGCCGGTGACAAGCGTCCACCAGATCTTGCCGCTTTTCTCCTGATACCAGGCAAAGCCCAGATCGCGCGCGGCGGGGTCAAGGATCACGGCGCGGGTGTCAGCCTGTTCCATCCATGCGGCGAGGGTTTCAGTCTCGTTCTCGAAGGTTTCAGAGATATTTTCGCCGGCAAGCATGCCCTGATATCCGGTGCGCTGAACACGCTGCAACGGTGATGAGCCGTCAGATCCGAAATGCCACGGCCGGTTTTGCACCGACATATCCCGTGAATGCGTGGCCGCCGCCGCCGTAAGGAGCGGATCAAGCCGCAGCGGCGCGGCGCCGGCCGCCTGACGTAGGGCATTCACGCCGTCAAGCACGCGATATTGGATTTTTGCGGTATCGCCGGCATCGATCTTATAGGCGCGCGGCAACGGCTTGCCATCCGGCCCCATGCGAAGAGGCTCTGAATTGGGCGTGACACAGGCGCTTAGGGTGAAAAGGGCAAAGGCAAGAATTGTGGCAACGCGGATCATGATCATCTTACCTGAATTGATGTTCTCTATCGTCTATCGTCTTGCGCGGGTCTGTACAAACCTCCAAAGGCAGAAAACGGCCGGATCCGGCAGATGCGGATCATAGTTGCGGAAATTCGATGAGCTTCGGGCTATTATCGGCGGCAGGCAGAGGAGCTGAAAAATGGCCCACCACATCAGCCGCCGGAATTTTGTCGCAGCTACGGTGGTTGCGGCGGCTGGCCCGGTGGTGCCGGCTTTTGCGCAGCAGACCGGATCGACCGAGATGGAACGAAAGGTCAGCGCGACAGTCCGCCACAATATCTCTAGCTTCAGGTCCCTGATATGGCAGCCCTATTTTTCAAACCTCAGGCGCGGCGCCATTCTGGTGGATATCACCTCGCGCGCGGCGCATTACTGGTCAGAGGATGGATCGACCTATCTTTTGTATCCGACCAGCGTGCCGCTGACCGAGGATCTGACCCGCCGTGGCCGCACCCGCGTCATCCGCAAAGTCGAAGGCCCAAGCTGGCGCCCGACGCCGGCAATGCGGCGGCGAAATCCCGAATGGCCTGACTATATTCCACCCGGTCCGGAGAACCTGCTTGGAACTCATGCGCTTTATCTGAGTTGGACATATTACCGCATCCACGGCACCCAGGATACGCGAAAGATCGGGCGCCGTTCCTCGAACGGATGTATCGGTCTCTATAATCGTGACATAAAGGAATTGTTCAGCCGCGCCATCGTGGGCACACAAGTGTTGCTAATATGACGACAATTCGGCGAACCTGCTGATTTTCCGTTAAAACGGGGTTTGCAAATCTGCAATCTTAATGCTTATAGGAACCACGAGGTACAGTCATTAGTGCCTGTTGAAGTGTTGGGTAAATCGCACGACGACAGGCAATTACAGGAGGCTAATATGAAGAAACTTGCTCTTGCTGCCGCTCTTTCGGTTGCTGCCACCCACGCATTCGCTGGTGGTACCGCTCAGCCGGTCATGGAAGCACCGGTTGTGGTTGAAGAAACTTCGGCTGCATCGTCGAACGACGGTATTGTTGTTCCGCTGATGCTGCTGCTGATTGCTGCTGCTGTAGCAGCAAAATAAGCCACGGCAACGCGATTACGGAAAAGGCGGTGGTTTCCACCGCCTTTTTCATTTGCACATCAGGAACCGGCGCCGATTTAATCCAGCCAACCAGCCAGGTTTTTTTCGATGATCCCGGTTAATGCGGCAATATGTGCATCCTGATCATTCAGGCAGGGAATATAGGTAAAGCTTTCGCCGCCCGCATGTTCAAAGCTTTCGCGGATTTCCTCGTTAATCTCTTCCAGCGTCTCGATGCAATCGGCTGAAAATGCCGGGGCCATTATTGCGATGCGCTTTTTGCCTGCTTCGGCCAGTCGCGCGACCTCTTCCACGGTATAGGGCTGAAGCCATTCTTCGGGGCCAAATCGCGATTGAAAAGTCACGACGATATCACTGTCCTCCCATCCAAGCCGTTCTTTCAGCAGGCGCGAGGTTTTCTGACAGTGACAATGATAGGGGTCGCCCTCGGTCAGATAGCGTTTGGGCAGCCCGTGGTATGAGGTGACCAGAACATCGGGTTTATGATCCAGCCGGGAATAGGCCGTCTCGACCGACTGGGCGAGGGCATCGATATAGCTGTCTTCGGAAAAATAGGCCGGCACCGTCCGCACGGCGGGTTGCCATTTTTCATCCGCCAGCGCGGCAAAAAACGCGTCATTCGCGGTGGCCGTCGTGGCCCCGGCGTATTGCGGATAAAGCGGGAAAAACAGTATTTTTTCGCAGCCCTGCGCGATCAGTTCACGGACCTTGGACTTGGTCGAGGGATTGCCATAGCGCATGGTGTAATCGACAAGAACATCGGCGCCATAGCGGGCCTTTACCGCCGCGGCGATCTTGGCGGTCTGCGATTTGGTGATCGTCATCAGGGGGCTTTCCCCGGCGTCCTCGTTCCAGATCGTTTTGTAGGCGGCGCCACTGGTGAAGGGGCGCTTGGTGAGGATGATCAGCTGCAGCAGCGGCTGCCATAGCCAGGGAGAGTAATCGATGACCCGGCGGTCCGACAGAAACTCGCCCAGATAGCGGCGCATCGACCAGTAATCGTAATGGTCGGGAGTTCCCAGATTTGCCAGAAGCACGCCAATTTTCGGCTTTGGAAGGGCCGGGTGATCCTTTGGTGCCTTGGGCAGGTCCCGGTCCTTTTGGGTCGTCATTGGCATAGAGGCGTCCTTGGGTTTGCAAAATCGGTCTGCCGAGAAATAGGCGAAATGCCCGCAGGGTCAAATCTTTCCTGTTTTTCCTAGCGGTTTTTCCACGGTCCCCAGCGCATCTGCAAGCCGTGCGCGCGCCGATCCGGGGCGCAGCGGCTTTTGCTGGTTGTCGTCGGGCGACCAGCCGGCAAGAAAGATCAGCTCGAAACTGGCGGGGATGCGGCCGTCTTGCGCGAAGCTGCCGGAATAGATTTCGGCGGCGCGGTTGAAAATCGAGCGCCGGGTCGGATGGCGCAGGCGGGCCTCAAGCGCGTTCGCCTCGCCCATGGCGCGCAGATCATGCATAAGCTGGAACATATCACGATAGCTGACGGTCTGAACGATGCTGTCGGCAACCGGCAGGGCAAGGCCGGCGCGCTGGACAAGCCCGCCAAGCTCGCGAATTTCGGCCATCGGGGCCACCCGTGGCGACAGGCCGCCTGTAATCTGGGTCTCGGCCTCGGCCAGGGCGCTGCGCAGCTGGTGCAGGGTCTGGCCGCCAAAGGCCGCCGAAAGGAAAAGCCCGTCTGGCCTGAGGGCGTGGCGGCATTGCACAAGCTGGCCGACCGGATCGCCAGACCAGTGAAGCGCCATGGCATGGACGATCAGATCGCAGGACCCCGCCTCAAGCGCCAGGGTTTCGCTGTCTGAAATCAGGCGCGCGGCGGGAAAGGCGGGCCCCCAGACCGAAGGAAAGCCGGTGACGATCGTCATGTCGGTAAACGTTCTGTTAACCTCGCTGAGTCTTTCCTTGATTTCCTGGATTGCGATCTCGTGCAGGAAAAAGGTGTCAGCGCGGCGCCGGTTTCTTGTCAGGGCCGGGCGATCCGTCAATTTTGGTGGGCTTTGCATGGCTGTCCTTTTGAACGCCCTTTGCCTGGAGGTCCAGCGGCATGATTCAACGGGGGCTGTCGGTATTATACCCGCCGCAATGCCTGACCTGTCACGATCTGGTCGAAGACCGGTTTTCGCTGTGCGGATCATGCTGGCGCGACACGCCATTCATCACCGGGCTGGTCTGCGATCTTTGCGGGGCCGGTTTGATCGGCGAGGGCGACGGGGATGAGCTTTGCGATGATTGCATGACAACCCCCCGCCCGTGGGATCAGGGCCGGGCGGCCGTTGAATACACCGAAAATGCCCGAAAGATCGTTCTGGCGCTGAAGCATGGCGACCGCCACGATCTGGCGCGGCCGGCGGCGCGCTGGATGGTTCGGGCGGCCGGGCCAATGCTGAGGGATGATCCGGTGATCGTTCCGATCCCGCTGCACCGGCTGCGGCTTTTGCGGCGGCGCTTTAACCAATCGGCCCTGCTTGCGCGGGAGGTCGCGCGCGAAGCCGGGTTGCGGGCGCTGCCCGATGCGCTGCTGCGTCACCGCAGAACCGAAACTCAGGACCGGAAAGACGCCGGCACCCGTTTTGAAAACCTTGACGGGGCGATTGCAGCCCACCCCAAGCGGGGCGCGGCGCTGGGCGGCAGAAACGTTGTTCTGGTCGATGATGTGATGACGTCGGGTGCGACATTTTCGGCCGCCGCCCGCGCCTGTATTGACGCTGGCGCAAAGAGGGTTTGCATTCTGGCACTGGCCCGCGTTGCGAAGGACGCCTAAATCCCTATAGTTCGCGACAGTAAAAAGGGTAGCCGATCATGAAGACCGTCGAAATCTATACAACACCGTTCTGCGGCTATTGCCACGCGGCCAAGCGGCTGCTGAGCAGCAAGAATGTTTCATTCAAAGAAATCGACGTGTCGCGCGACAGCGAGCTGCGCCAGCAAATGATGGCGCGCGCAAACGGGCGGCATACGGTGCCGCAAATCTTTGTCGAAGAGACCCATGTGGGCGGATATGACGAATTGGCGGCGCTTGACCGGCAGGGCAAGCTTGATCCGTTATTGGCAGGATAAACAGAATGCGCGCGGCTCTGATACAGCTTAACTCGACCGATGAGCCGCGCGAAAACCTGACCGTGACACGCGGTTTCCTGCGCGAGGCTGTTGCCGGCGGCGCGACATTCGTTCTGACGCCCGAGGTGACGAATTGCCTGTCCTCCAGCCGGGCGCGGCAACAAGAGGTGTTACAGACGCAAAGCGAAGATCTGACGCTGGCGGGCCTTAGGGCCGAGGCGGCGGAACATGGGATTTGGCTGTTGATCGGGTCGCTGGCTTTGAAAACAGATGACCCCGATGGCCGGTTTGCCAATCGGTCGTTCCTGATCTCACCCAAGGGCGACATCGCGGCGCAATATGACAAGATCCACATGTTCGACGTGCAGCTTTCGGATGAGGAAGGGTATCGGGAATCCAAAGGCTACCGGCCCGGCACACGCGCGGTTGTCGCGCAGATGGGTGAGATCCGGTTGGGAATGACGGTTTGCTATGACGTCCGCTTTCCCGCCCTTCACCGCAAACTGGCGCAGGCGGGGGCAAATGTTCTGTCTGTTCCTGCCGCCTTTGCGGTACCTACAGGCCGTGCCCATTGGGAGGTTCTGTTGCGGGCGCGGGCGATTGAAAACGGCTGTTTCGTGCTGGCCCCGGCCCAGACCGGCACCCATGCGATGCACGACAACGGGCAGCCCCGCCAAACCTTTGGGCACAGCATGGCGATTGCGCCCTGGGGCGAGGTAATTCTTGATGCCGGCACCGCGCCGGGTGTGTCTTTTGTTGATATAGATCTGGCCCAGGTAAATGCTGCGCGTGGGCGCGTTCCGTCGCTAACCCATGATCAAAGCTTTGAAGGCCCATGATGTCGACACAAAACGATTCCCTTGCGATCGCCCTTTTTAGTGAGCTTTTCACCGCAGATCAGCTTGCCCGCGCGCGGCTGAGCAAGGCGCTTCCCCGCGGGATGGAGCTGTCGCATTTTTCGGTGCTGAACCATTTGGCGCGCTCCTCGCAGGAGCGTACACCGGCACAACTGGCCCGGATCTTCAGCGTAACGCGCGGCGCGATGACCAATACCCTGGCCAAGCTTGAGCGCGCCGGACATATCCATATCCGGCCCGATTGGGACGATGCGCGCAGAAAATTCGTCTCGATAAGCCCTGCAGGGCGCAGCGCGCGCGATGCGGCGCTGGAAATTATCGCCCCCGATCTTAATCAGGTGGTGGCCGATCTAGGTGCGGATCAGGTGCGTCTGGCCCTGCCCGTGCTGCGCCGGCTGCGCGAACGCATGAGCGGCGATTAGTCGGGTTTTACGCTTGAGGTGACGTAGTTCACCGAAAGATCGCGCTCTGAGATACGCCAGCTCCATGAGATCGGGTTGAACTGGAACCCTTTGCGATCAACCGGGTCGAGGCCCGCCTGTTGCAACAGGGTAAAAAGCTCATCCGGGGTGATGAACTTGTTCCAGTCATGGGTGCCCTTGGGCAGCCAGCGCATGATATGTTCGGCGCCCACGATCGCCACCAGAAAGCTTTTGGGATTGCGGTTGAGTGTCGAACAGATCATCAGCCCGCCGGGCTTCAACAGTCTCTGACAGGCCGTAAGATAGGCCAGCGGATCGGCCACATGTTCGACCACTTCCATGTTCAGGACCACATCAAACCGCTCACCGGCCTCGGCCAGAGCTTCGGCGGTGGTGTGGCGATAGTCGATGCTGAGGCCCGATTGTTCGGCGTGAATTTTTGCCACGGGGATATTTCCCGCCGCCGCATCGACGCCGACGACCTCGGCGCCCAGACGGGCCATCGGTTCGGACAAGAGGCCACCGCCGCAGCCGATATCGACAAGGCGCAACCCGGCAAAAGGCAGGGGCGTGGTCAGATCGCGCCCATACTCGGCCGCGATCTGGCGTGTGATATAATCCAGTCGGCAGGGGTTGAGCATATGAAGCGGTTTGAACTTGCCCTCGGCATCCCACCATTCCGCGGCCATCGCCTCGAATTTGGCGATCTCGGCGGGATCGACGGTTGTGACCATCTGATGTTCCTTTTCGTCAGCTTCCCCATGGCGGTGCGCCGTTGAGCGTTATATAGGTAGGCCATGGACAGGATCTCGGGCCAAAAGCGCGCTGCCGCGTATCTATATCCGCCGGTCGACCCTTTTGACCAGCGGATGTTGGACGTGGGCGATGGTCACAGCATCTATGTCGAACAATGCGGCAATCCCAGCGGTATGCCGGTGGTGGTTTTGCACGGTGGTCCGGGCGGCGGCTGTAGCCCGTCGATGCGGCGCTATTTTGATCCGGCGGTCTATCGCATCATCCTTTTTGATCAGCGCGGATGCGGGCGGTCACGGCCCCATGCCAGTGTCGAGGCCAATACCACTTGGCATCTGGTTTCCGATATCGAGAGCATTCGCAAAACGCTGGGGATCGACCGCTGGATCGTTTTTGGCGGCAGCTGGGGCGCTACCCTGTCGCTGATTTATGCCCAGACACATCCCGATCATGCCGCCTATCTGGTGTTGCGGGGCGTTTTCCTGATGACACGGGCCGAGCTTAATTGGTTCTATGGCGGCGGCGCCGGGCATTTCTGGCCCGATCTCTGGCAGCGGTTTTCCGAGCTGATCCCGCAGGACGAACAGGGTGATATGATCGCCGCCTATCACAAGCGCCTGTTTTCGGGCGATCGTATGGTCGAGCTGCGCTATGCCCGCGCCTGGGCGGGGTGGGAAAATGCGCTTGCCTCGATCTCTAATCAGGGGCCGGTCGGCGAAAGCCCGGCGGAATATGCCCGCGCTTTTGCCCGGCTTGAGAACCATTATTTCATCAACAACGGATTTTTGGAGCGTGACGGGCAGATCCTGGGCGATATGCACAAGATCGCCCATATCCCCGGCACCGTGGTTCAGGGGCGATATGACATGATCTGCCCGCCGGTTTCGGCGGCGTCGCTGACGCGCAAATGGCCCGCCGGTGAATTGCGGCTGATCCCGCTTGCCGGCCACGCCCTGTCCGAGCCGGGAATCAGCGCCGAGCTGGTGCGCGTCACCGAAAGTCTGCGCGACAGCGGCAAAGCCCTTGATCTTTAGCTCTGGGCCACCTGCCGTTGGGTAAGCTGGACCCGGCAGGCAAAATGAATGGCATGAAAGGGTTTACAGGCGGCGATCAGTTGTTACGCTTGACGGCGGTAAATGGAGGGGACCGGGAATTTGAGCGGAGTTTTTCGCATTATCTTGCAGCGCCTGCTACTGGGTCTGCTCACCCTCCTGATCGTATCAATCGTTATCTTTGTCGCCGTAAATCTTCTGCCGGGAGATTTCGCACAGGCCATTCTGGGGCAGGGCGCCACGCCCGAGGCTATCGCGTCGATTCGCGCCGGCCTTGGTTTGGATCAGCCGATGTATGTGCGCTATTTCACATGGCTGGCCGGCGCGGTTCAGGGTGATCTGGGGACAAGTTTCGCGCAGGCGAATTTCGCAAGCTTTGCCGGGACGGATGCCGCGTCAGGCATGTCGAGCGTTGCCCAGCAGATCGCGCCGCGGTTCCAGAACACCATGTTTCTGGCCGGGGTGACGGCGGCGATCGCTGTTCCGATCTCGATCACGCTGGGGGTGCTGGCCGCGCTTTACCGCAATTCGGTTTTCGACAGGGCGGCGAATATCTTTACCCTCTCGTCGATCTCGAGCCCCGAGTTCTTTCTGGCCTATATCCTGATCCTGCTGCTGGCGGTTCTCAATCCGATCCTGCCGTCACTTTCCAGCATCTACGAGGGGATGGGTTTTGGTGAGCGGCTTGAAAAGACGCTGTTGCCGGCGCTGACGCTGACGCTGGTTGTGACGGCGCATATGATGCGGATGACACGTGCGGCGATCATCAACCTTCTGGCCAGCCCCTATATCGAAATGGCACGTCTGAAGGGGCTTAGCCCGTTGCGTGTGATTGTCGTACATGCCCTGCCGAACGCGCTTGCGCCGATCATCAATGTGATTGCTTTGAACCTGGCCTATCTGATTACCGGGGTTGTCGTGGTCGAGGTTGTCTTTGTCTATCCCGGCATCGGGCAGCTTTTCGTCGACAGCGTAAAAATCCGCGATATCCCGGTTGTTCAGGCCAGTTGCCTGATATTCGCGGGGGCCTACATCCTGTTAAACTTGCTGGCCGATATCATGTCGATCCTGTCCAACCCGCGCCTGAGGCATCCCAAATGAGTTTGTGGCTTGAGCTTGTGCTGATCCTTGTTGGCATTGGCCTTCTGGCCTTTGCTCTTCGGTTTGTCGGGCGCGCTGCCACTGGGCAGGCGCCGTATTTTCGCGATATGCCCTTTGGGGTCGCCTTTGGCTATGTCTTTGGTGCGGCGGCTGTTCTTTGGGGGATCTGGTTCTATTTTCAGGATAACGCGACCTTCTTTCGCTGGGCGGTTCAGGGGTTTGCCGGCTTTGCCGTCGCCGCCTATCTCTTCCGGCTTCTGGGCCGGTCGGTTGGCACACAGCGCACCAGAAAGCTTTTCCGGGGAATGCCCCTTACGGCAAGTTTCGGCATTCTGATCATCCTGATTTACGCATTGGTGGCGATCTTTGCCGGGGCGATCGCGCCCTATGGGCAGGAAGAGATTTTGGGGCAGGCCAATATCGTGCCCGGCGGTGACGTGGCCTTTGGCGGCAACCCCGAGTTTCCATTGGGCACCGACCAGATCGGCCGCGATATTCTGAGCCGCCTGATCTATGGCGCGCAAAACACCGTCGGCATTGCCTTTGCGACGACCTGTCTGGCGTTTTTTCTGGGCGGCACCTTTGGATTTCTTGCGGCGACACTGGGCGGCTGGCTGGATCAGGTTCTGTCGCGCTCGGTCGATGTTCTGATGGCCATTCCGGCCCTGATCTTTGCGCTTTTGCTGATGACGATCGCATCGGTCTGGGCAAGCAAGCTTGGCGTACCGCTGACCGTTTTCATGGTTCTGATCATCGCGGTGATCGACAGCACGCGGGTTTTCCGCCTGTCGCGCGCGGTGGGCCAGAGCATCGTTGTGATGGATTATATCGAGGCCGCGAAACTGCGGGGCGAGGGGCTGGGTTATCTGATCTTCCGCGAGATCCTGCCAAATGCCACCGCGCCGCTTCTGGCCGAGTTTGGCTTACGGTTCTGTTTTGTGTTCCTGACCATCGCCTCACTGTCGTTTCTGGGCGTCGGCATTCAGCCGCCTCTGGCGGACTGGGGCACGATGGTACGCGATCTGTCACAGTTCATCAATTTCGCCGCTTTTGCGCCGCGCGTCGCTTCGGCACCTCTTTTGGCGGCGGGCGCGATCGCGCTTTTGACCGTGGCGGTCAATTTCGTCGTCGACTGGATGCTGCATAAATCTTCGGGACTGAAAGAATGAGCGAGCGTGAGCGCCTGTTGAAATGCCGCGATCTGAAGATCGAAGGGCGCAGCGAAGAGGTTTGGAATCCGATCATCAACGGTGTGGATCTGGATCTGTACAAGGGCGAGGTTCTGGGCCTGATCGGCGAATCCGGCGCCGGCAAATCGACGCTTGGTCTGGCGGCGATGGGCTTTACCCGCGACGGCTGCCGGATTTCCGGCGGCTCGGTTGAGTTTGACGGCATAGATCTGATCAATGCCTCGGCGGTCAGAAAGCGCGATCTGCTGGGCAAACGGATTGCCTATGTCGCGCAATCGGCGGCGGCCTCGTTCAATCCGGCGCACCGGCTGATCGATCAGCATACCGAAGGCCCGGTGCAGCATGGCGTCAAGAGTCGCCGCGAAAGCGAAGAGGATGCGGTCGATCTTTACCGTCGTCTGCGACTGCCCAACCCCGAAGAGATCGGGTTTCGCTATCCCCATCAGGTTTCCGGCGGGCAGCTTCAGCGCGCGATGACGGCCATGGCGATGTCATGCCGGCCCGATCTGATTATATTTGACGAGCCGACAACGGCGCTGGATGTGACGACGCAGATCGAGGTTCTGGCCGCGATCCGCGATATCGTCGAGCAGTTCGATACAGCCGCGATCTATATCACCCATGATCTGGCGGTGGTGGCGCAGATGGCGGACCGGATCAAGGTTCTGCTGAAGGGCGATGAGATCGAAGAGGCGGACACCCGCGAGATGCTGTCCGATCCCAAAGAGGATTACACAAAATCGCTTTGGGCGGTGCGGTCGTTCCAGCGCCCGCAAAAGCCGCCCGAACCGGCGGGGACAACGCCGCTGATCAGTGTGCGGAATGTGACGGCGGCCTATGGCAAGGTGCCGGTTCTTTTCGACGTCAGCTTTGACATTCATGCCGGGCGCACAGTGGCGGTAGTTGGCGAATCCGGGTCGGGAAAATCGACTGCCGCGCGCTGTATCACCGGGCTTTTGCCGCCGAAAGAGGGTCACATTTGCTTTGACGGCGAAGAGCTTCCGCTGGATTACCGCAAGCGCAGCAAGATGCAGTTGCGACAGGCGCAGATGATCTATCAGATGGCCGATACCGCGCTGAACCCGCGCAAGACAATCGGCGAGCTGATCGGCCGGCCGGTTGAGTTCTATATGGGCCTGAAAGGGGCCGCCAAGCGGCGCCGGGTCGAGGAGCTGCTTAACGAGATCGAACTGGAGCCGGGCCAATATTATCATCGCCTGCCTTCAGAGCTGTCGGGCGGCCAGAA
>JASBSV010000058.1 GCA_030148745.1 Paracoccaceae bacterium | reverse complement strand
GGAATTATACTCAAAACCCTCGGGCACCGGGCGGCCCTTTTCGCCCAGCCGGTTTTCTATGAAATCCACCTGATGAGCAAATTGGATCGTCGGTTTGATGACATAGTGGTCGTCGAATTCCAGCGTCAGGTGGCTGTCGTCCGCCGGGCACATGATCTCATGCAGCTTTTCGCCCGGGCGAATACCGATCACCGTCTGCGGCAGGTCAGGGGCCATGGCCGTTGCCAGATCGACCATTCGCATCGACGGGATCTTGGGCACAAAAATCTCGCCCCCGTGCATCCGGTGAAAGTTGCGCAGAACGAAATCGACGCCCTGCTCAAGTGTGATCATGAAGCGCGTCATCTCAGGATGGGTTATCGGCAGCGCCTCGGCACCTTCGGCGATAAGTTTGCGAAAGAACGGAACAACCGAGCCGCGCGATCCCACAACATTGCCATAGCGCACCACGGAAAACCGGGTCGGGCGGGTGCCGACCATATTATTGGCCGCCACGAAAAGCTTGTCGGAGGCAAGTTTGGTCGCCCCGTAAAGGTTTACCGGATTGGCCGCCTTGTCGGTCGACAGGGCGATCACCTTTTCAACCCCATTGGCAATGGCCGCCTGAATCACATTCTGCGCCCCGTGAATATTGGTCTTGATGCATTCCATCGGGTTGTATTCGGCTGCAGGCACCTGTTTCAGCGCGGCAGCGTGGATGATGTAATCGACACCATCGGTTGCCTGCATCAGGCGGGCTTCGTCACGCACATCGCCCAGAAAATAGCGCATAACAGGCGCATTATAGGTCTGCTCCATCTCGAACTGCTTCAGCTCATCGCGCGAGAAGATGATAACCTTGTTCGGGCTATAACGCGCCAGGATCATCTCGACGTATTTTTTCCCGAACGAGCCGGTGCCACCGGTAATCAGTACGTTCTTTCCATTGAACATTTAAGCCGCCTGTTGCTTTATCGCGCATATCATTTCCGGCGCAGGCTTACTCAAAGCCCTGTCGGGTTACCATGACTAATATCTCTGCCAAAGGAGGCCAAGGCAATGGCACCGCTATTTTCCGCCGAAGAGATATCGCAGGCAGCGACGCTGGTTTACACCCAGATGGACCCGACGCCGCAATATTCATGGCCCCTGCTTTCGCAAAGAACGGGGTGTGAGCTCTGGGTCAAACATGAAAACCATGGCCCGACCGGCGCCTTCAAGATCCGCGGCGGGATCACCTATATCGACTGGCTCTTGCGCGAAAACCCGGATGTGCGCGGGATCTGCACCGCAACGCGTGGCAACCACGGCCAAAGCCAGGCCCGGGCGGCGCTGGCGCGCGGGCTTGAAGTCAAGGTCTATGTCCCGCATGGCAATTCGGTCGAAAAGAACGCCGCGATGCGCGCTTTTGGCGCTGAGCTGATCGAGTTTGGCAATGATTTCGATGCCGCCCGCGTCGAAGCGTACCGCGTGGCCGATCAAGAGGGGCTTCATATTGTGCCGCCCTATCACCGCGAGCTTGTGCGCGGTGTGGCAAGCTATGGCTGGGAGCTGTTTCAGGCCGCGCCAGATCTTGACACGGTCTATGTGCCGATCGGCTGTGGCTCGGGCATCTGCGGCACGATCGCGGCGCGCGATGCGCTTGGGCTGTCGACCCGGATCGTCGGGGTCGTTTCCGAGGCCGCTCAAAGCGCGAAACTCTCGGTCGAAGCCGGGCATCTGGTCGAAACTAACTCAGCCAATACATTCGCCGACGGCATGGCGGTGCGGGTGCCGGTCGCCGAGGCGTTCGAGGTTTATTCCAAAGGCGCAGAGCGGATAATCACGGTCAGTGACGCCGAGATCGCCGAAGCCATCAGGATCTATTTTCGCGATATTCACAATCTGGCCGAAGGTGCCGGCGCGGCCTCCCTTGCCGCGCTGATGCAGGAAAAAGACCGGATGCGAGGCAAAAAGGTGGGCATCATTCTGTCGGGGGGCAATATTGACACGGGCTGGTTCGGCGCAGTTCTTGAGGGCGCTGTTCCCGCGATCTGAGGCCCGCTGGCGCCCGCGACCTCACAGGACTGGAATCCTGCGCGCCAGTTTGATACAGTTGCCTGATAAAACACTGAAATCATAGAGAGTGTGGCGGCAAGAGCAGGCCATGACGTTACAGAAAAAGACACAGCTTCCGATTTCGACCGGGGGCGGCCATAAATCCGATGTCCGGACCCAGTTTGCGGCGCTTTGCTATAAGGTCGTCGATGGCGAGACGCGCGTGCTGCTTGTGACCAGCCGCCGCTCGGGTCGGTGGATTGTGCCCAAAGGCTGGCCTGTCCATCAGATGCGGCCCGCTGCCGCAGCGATGAAGGAAGCCTATGAAGAGGCCGGGGTTGAGGGCAAGGTCATCGATTTCTGTCTGGGGCTTTATTCCTATCAGAAAACCCTCGAAGAAGATGAGGATCTGCCCTGTATCGCGGCTATTTTTCCGGTCAAGGTTAAGAAATTGCTAAAAAAATATCCAGAAGTCGGCCAAAGAAAGCGGCGCTGGTTTTCTCTGGCCAAAGCGGCGCAAAAGGTGGATGAGCCTGAACTTTCACGGATTATTAAAACCTTCGATCCGCAATTGCTGCCCTATTGAGACGGCTTGATTCCCTGAATTTTGGGGTTACTTAGACGTCATGATCAACTATGCGCTGAAATGTAATCAAAGCCACAGCTTTGACAGCTGGTTCCAGTCAGCCGCAGCCTTTGACACGCTCAAAGCTGCGGGGCATGTGACCTGTCCGGTCTGCGGCGACGCCCGGGTGGAAAAGGCGATCATGGCCCCACGGGTCAGCACCGGGCGCAAGGCCGCTCCTGCCGGCGAGGAAACCGCCGCTTCGGCGCCGCCCCCGGATCCCAGCGCCGAGGCGCGCGCCGCGCTGGCCAAGCTCAAAGCGGAAATTCAGGCGAACTCCGATTATGTCGGGATGAACTTTGCCGCCGAGGCACGGGCGATCCATGACGGCAGCGCGCCGGTACGCGCCATCTATGGCGAGGCCAAGCCTGCCGAAGCCAAAGCCCTGATAGATGACGGCGTGCCCGTCGCCCCCCTGCCCTTTATTCCCGACCGCAAGGTTAACTGATCGGCCCGCCGCGCCCTATGCCGCAGATCAACGCCCTTGCCCTTCCGGCCCCCGCCGCCTAAGACACAGGCGGTTTTTGACGGGGTGCAATCATGCCCAGACTGGTAATGAAATTCGGCGGCACTTCGGTCGCCACACTTGACCGCATTCGCCGCGCCGCCAAACGGGTCGGCGTTGAGGTGGCCAAAGGTTATGAGGTCATCGTCATTGTCTCGGCAATGTCGGGCAAGACCAATGAGTTGGTCAATTGGGTCGGCGAAACCTCGCCCCTTTATGATGCACGCGAATATGATGCGGTCGTGTCGTCGGGGGAAAACGTGACCGCCGGTCTTATGGCGCTGACGCTGCAGGAAATGGATATCCCGGCCCGAAGCTGGCAAGGCTGGCAGGTTCCTCTGAAAACCACCTCGGCCCATGGCGCAGCGCGCATCGAAGAGATCCCGACCGACAATCTGGACGCCAAATTTGCCGAAGGAATGAAAGTCGCCGTCATCGCCGGATTTCAGGGCGTCAGCCCCGAAGGGCGCATCACCACGCTTGGCCGCGGCGGCTCGGACACCTCGGCGGTGGCGTTTGCCGCCGCTTTTAAGGCCGAGCGCTGTGATATCTATACCGATGTCGACGGTGTTTATACCACCGATCCGCGCATCACTTCGAAGGCGCGCAAGCTGGACAAGATCGCCTTTGAAGAAATGCTCGAACTGGCCTCGCTGGGCGCCAAGGTTCTGCAAACACGCTCGGTCGAGCTGGCCATGCGCTACAAGGTAAAACTGAGGGTTCTGTCAAGTTTCGAAGAACCCTCCGATACAGCGGGCACGCTGGTCTGCGATGAGGAAGAGATCATGGAAAAGAATGTAGTCGCCGGGGTCGCCTATAGCCGCGACGAAGCAAAGATGACCCTCGTTTCGGTGGCCGACCGCCCGGGTATCGCCGCCGCGATCTTCGGGCCGCTTTCCGAGGCGGGCGTGAACGTCGATATGATCGTTCAGAACATCAGCGAAGAAGGCCGGACCGACATGACCTTTTCCTGCCCCACCGATCAGGTGGCGCGCGCCGAAAAGGCAATCATGGAAGCCAAAGAGCAGGGCGGGATAAACTTTCACGATCTGGTCGCCGACACCGATGTCGCCAAGGTCAGCGTCGTAGGTATTGGCATGCGCAGCCATGCTGGCGTGGCCGCCCAGATGTTCCAGAGCCTTCGTGACGAAGGCATCAACATCAAGGTCATCACGACCTCCGAGATCAAGATCTCGGTTCTGATCGACCGGAAATATATGGAACTGGCGGTTCAGGCCCTGCATGATACCTTTGGGCTCGAACGGTCCTCTTC
Source organism: Paracoccaceae bacterium (assembly GCA_030148745.1). Taxonomy (GTDB): domain Bacteria; phylum Pseudomonadota; class Alphaproteobacteria; order Rhodobacterales; family Rhodobacteraceae; genus JASBSV01. Next base: position 22,674 of record JASBSV010000058.1, on the reverse strand, counting down.
CTAGAGGCCGGCGCGCCACGCAAAACCGATCACGGGTTCAGCTTAACAGCCCGCTCAGAGGGGCCATATGCCGCAACAACGCGAAAGTGAAAGTCGTAAGCTGCTTGGCCGTCTGCGCGATGCCATGGCCGAGGACAGCGCCGGTCAGGAGCGGCTGGACAAGATCACCACGCTGATTGCGGATTCGATGCAGACCGAGGTCTGTTCGATCTATCTGTTCCGCGACGCCGAAACGCTCGAGCTTTGTGCAACCGAAGGTCTGAACCCACAGGCGGTGCATAAGACGCGGATGCGGCTGGGCGAAGGTCTGGTGGGGCGCGTTGCCAAGCAAAGCAATGTCGTCAATTCGGCCAATGCTCCGCAAGAACAGGGCTTTCGTTTCATGCCCGAAACCGGCGAGGAAATCTATTCTTCCTTCCTTGGGGTTCCGGTTCAGCGTCTGGGCGAGCGGCTGGGTGTTCTGGTGGTTCAGTCGAAAGAAGCACGCAGCTTTTCCGAGGATGAGGTTTACGCCCTCGAAGTGGTGGCGATGGTTCTGGCCGAGATGTCAGAGCTGGGTGCCTTTGTCGGCGAAGGGGCCGCGCTGGCCGCACCGCACCAGCAGCCGGCGATGTTCAGAGGGCTTGTCGGTCAGGAAGGCACCGCCGAAGGCCACGTCTGGCTGCACGAGCCGCGCGTGGTGGTCACAAACCCCATTGCCGATGATCCCGAAACCGAACTGGCCCGTCTGACCGGGGCGGTCGACAAACTGCGCCTGTCGGTCGATGAGATGCTGTCCTCGGCCACCCCCAAGGACAAGGAGCAGATGGAAATCCTGCAGGCCTACAGGATGTTCGCGAATTCGCGCGGCTGGATGCGGCGCATGGAAGAAGATATCGCAAGCGGTCTGTCTGCCGAAGCGGCGGTCGAGAAAGAGCAATCGACGGCGCGCGCCCGGATGCAAAGCGTGCCTGACCCCTATCTGCGCGAAAGGCTTCAGGATCTGGACGATCTGTCCAACCGGCTTTTGCGGATCCTGACCGGTCAGGGAACGGTGACGGGGGCGGAAATGCCCACCGATCCGATCCTGATTGCGCGCAATATCGGCCCTGGCGAGCTTTTGGATTACGGGCGGCGCCTGAAAGGTATCGTGCTGGAGGAAGGCGCGGTCGGAAGCCATGCCGCGATCGTGGCGCGCGCGCTGGCCATACCGCTGGTCATTCAGGCGCGCAACATCACCAACGAAGCGCTGAACGGGGATGCCATTCTGGTCGATGGCGAACAGGGCATCGTGCACCTGCGCCCCGAAGAGACCATCGTCTCGGCCTTCCGCGACAAGATCATTATGCAGACCGAAGCGCAGGAGCGTTATGCCGGCGTGCGTGAATTGCCGGCCCAAACGCTCTGCGGCAAGGTCATTTCGCTGCATATGAACGCAGGGCTCATGGCCGATTTGCCGTCGCTTGTCGGCTCGGGTGCCGAAGGTGTCGGGCTGTTCCGGACCGAGCTTCAGTTTCTGGCGCGCAATCAGGTTCCCAAGCGCGGCGATCTTGCCGCGCTTTATTCCCGTGTTCTGGAGGCCGCGGCGGGCAAGCGGGTGGTTTTTCGCACGCTCGACATCGGCTCGGACAAGGTTGTCCCTTTCATGCGCCGCGTGGATGAGCCGAACCCGGCCCTTGGCTGGCGCGCCATTCGCCTAGGGCTGGACCGCAAGGGCATCATGCGGATGCAACTGCAGGCGCTGATCCGGGCTGCCAATGGCCGGCCCCTGAACGTGATGTTCCCCTTTGTTGCGCAATTTGAAGAGTTCAAGGCCGCGCGCCAGCATCTTCTGGACGAGTTGGAGCGCGAGAAAAAGCTGGGGCGCGTGGTGCCGGAGAAAGTTGAAATCGGCGCCATGCTTGAGACGCCGTCGCTTGCCTTTGCGCCGCGGCAGTTTTTCGAGATGGCCGATTTCATCTCAATCGGCGGCAACGACCTTAAACAGTTCTTCTTTGCCGCCGATCGTGAAAACGAACGCGTCCGGCGCCGGTATGACACGCTGAACGTATCGTTCCTGACGTTTCTGGAAATGATCATCAAACGCTGTAACGAAACCGGAACGCCGGTGTCTTTTTGCGGCGAGGACGCAGGCCGCCCGATAGAGGCACTTTGCTTTGCCGCCATGGGCCTGCGCTGCCTGTCGATGCGCCCTGCATCGATCGGGCCGGTGAAACTTTTGCTGCGCCGTTCAAACCTTGACGAGGTGCGGGATCTGATCCGCGAGGCCGAAGTAGCCGGCGCCCAATCGGTGCGACCTGCGGTCATGGACTGGCTGGCCCAGCAGCCCTGACAGGGTCGCTCAGTCCTTTGCCCCGGCCTGCGGCGCTGCGTCATCATCGCCAACTGAAGCCCATGGCCGCACCGCACCGCTGATACCTTCCCATGCACCGTCAATCAGATCGATACCCAGAACCCGGTCGGGATTGGTCGGCGGCGGCATCACCACATCGTCAAGGCGGCGAAATCCGAAGCGGCCGTAATAGGGGGCATCGCCCACCAGCATGGCACGTTGCCATCCCTGTTCGCGCGCCCGGCCAAGGCTTTCGCGGATCAGCGACCCGCCCAGCCCTTCGCCCTGACGCGTTGGATGGACCGCAACCGGGCCCACCAAAAGCGCCTGCGCATCCGAGACACGTACCGGCCAGACGCGGATCGCGCCGCCCAGCACCGCATCTTCATCCCGCGCCACCAGCGACAGCTCAGGCACCGGCCCCGTTCCCTGCCTGAGCCGGTAGGACGAAAGCGCCTCGCGCCCCGGCGCGAAAGCCAGATCAAACAGTGCTTCGACCTCCCACCAGTCCTCTGGCGTCTCCACGGCCAGTCTCAGCATCGCGCGTTTCTTTCCCTTTTGACTGGCGTTGCCCCTATCACGCAGTTACCCCTTGATCAAACACCAGAAGGATCGCCGATGTTCTACCGTCCCGAAGATGGCCATGGCCTGCCCCATAATCCGTTCAACGCTATTGTCACCCCTCGCCCAATCGGATGGATTTCGACCCGTGGCAAGGATGGAAGTGAAAATCTTGCGCCATATTCGTTTTTTAACGCGGTGGCCTATACGCCGCCTCAGGTCATGTTCGCCTCGACCGGGCGCAAGGCCGATCGCGACGGGACAAAGGACAGCGTTGCCAATATCCGCGACAGCGGGGTCTTTTGCGTCAATATCGTCGAATATTCGGCCCGCGAGGCAATGAACACCTCTTCAGGGGCTTACGGTCGCGAGGTCGATGAGTTTACGCTGGCCGATCTGAAGCGGGAAGAGTGCCGGACCATCCCCTGTTCGCGCGTGGCAGGCGCCCCGGCGGCGCTGGAATGCCGGCTGACCCGGATGGTGCGGCTTGAGGGTGAGGATAATATTCTGGTGCTGGGCGAGGTGACGGGCATTCACATGCGCGACGACTGCCTGAAGGACGGAATGTTCGACGTCACCCGTTTTCAGCCGCTGGCGCGGCTGGGCTATCGCGACTACACGCATGTAACCGAGGTTTTCAGCATGGATCGCCCCGGACAAAGCTGATCCTGCGCGTCCCCGCGCGCGGCTCAGTGCCCGCCGGCCAGAACGCCGGTGCGCACTGAATAATCGACCGCGATCTCATAGTCGGGGTCATCGTCACTATCGACGACAAGCTGACCCGATTTGGTCAACAGCTGATGACAGTCGCGGCTAAGGTGGCGCAGCTGAATGGTCTTGCCTGCGTTTTGATATTTCTCGGCCACGGCCTCGATCGCGGTCAGGGCCGATTGATCTACAACCCGGCTGTCGGCAAAGTCGATGATGACGGTGCCGGGGTCATTTTCAGGATCGAAAAGCTCTGCAAACCCCGAGGCCGAGCCAAAGAAAAGCGGCCCCTGGACCTGATAAACCTTCGCGCCCTCGGGCGTCTGATAGGTTTTGGCGTAGATGCGTTTGGCATTGTTCCATGCATAGGCCAGCGCCGAGACGATGACACCGACGACAACCGCGGTTGCAAGATCGGTCAGCACGGTGACCACGGTCACCAGCACAATCACGAAGGCATCCGTCAGCGGAACCTTTCGCAGAATATTGAACGAGTTCCATGCAAATGTGCCGATCACGACCATGAACATCACGCCGACCAGCGCTGCCAGCGGGATCTGTTCGATCGCGGGACTTGCCACCACGATAAACAAAAGCAGGAAAACCGCCGCCGCGATTCCGGCGATGCGGGTGCGCCCGCCTGATTTCACATTGATCATCGACTGACCGATCATCGCGCAGCCGCCCATGCCGCCAAAAACGCCGGTCACCGTATTGGCCACGCCCTGTGCCACACATTCCTGACTGGCCCCGCCCTTGCGGCCGGTAATCTCACCCACAAGGTTCAGGGTCAGAAGGCTTTCGATCAGGCCAATCGCGGCTAGGATCAGCGAATAGGGCAGGATAATCTTCAGCGTCTCAAGCGTCAGGGGAACGGCGGGGATGTGAAACTGCGGCAGCCCGCCCTCGATCGAGGCCAGATCGCCAACCCGCGGCACATCGATGCCAAAGCCGATCACGATCGCCGCAATCACCGCGATACCGGCCAGCGGCGCCGGTATGGCCGAGGTGATTTTCGGCGTCACCCAGATGATCGCCATGGTCAGCGCCACCAGTCCCAGCATCATGGCAAGCGGCGCACCTGACAGCCATTGGCCGCCGGCAATGCCGTGGCCCGCCGCCTCGCCGCTGCCGGGTACCTGAAACTGGCCCATCTGGGCCAGAAAGATCACGATGGCCAATCCGTTGACAAAGCCCAGCATAACCGGATGCGGCACCAGCCGGATGAATTTCCCCCATTTCATCACGCCCGCGATGATCTGGATCAGCCCCATCAGCACGACGGTGGCAAAGAGGTATTCCACCCCATGCGTTGCCACAAGCGAGACCATGACCACCGCCAAAGCCCCCGTCGCCCCCGAGATCATGCCCGGACGTCCACCAATCACCGCGGTAATCAGCCCGACGATGAAAGCGGCATAAAGCCCCACAAGCGGATGGACACCGGCCACAAAGGCAAAGGCCACGGCTTCGGGCACAAGCGCCAGAGCGACCGTCAGCCCGGACAGAAGTTCAGTCTTGATGCGCGACGGCGTCAAGGAAACATCAGCAAAAGAAGACCGGTTGGCGAGGGCCGCCATCAGAACGCGCGTCATAGGTACCTGCGGGATAGTTTTGTCTGTTCGCCGCGCTCATAGCATATTTTTCTGCAGATGCACGGTATTCCTGCGCATACCCTCGTTGCATAACACTCATGACCACAAAAAACCGTGTTTCGGGATTTTCATCCCGCTGCGCCTCGGCCAAGATGGCGCGATCGGACTGGCAGAGGGTGAAAAATGACGGAAACGGTGATCGGCGTAATCGGCGGCAGTGGCCTTTATGACATCGACGGGCTGGAAGATGCCGCATGGACAAAAGTGGAAAGCCCCTGGGGTGCCCCGTCCGACGATATCATGACAGGCCGACTTGAGGGGGTGCGCATGGCATTTCTGCCGCGTCACGGCCGCGGCCATGTCCACTCGCCCAGCAGCGTGCCTTACCGCGCCAATATCGATGCGCTCAAACGTCTGGGGGTGACCGATGTGATTTCGGTCTCGGCCTGCGGCTCCTTCCGCGAAGAGATGGCACCGGGCGATTTCGTGATCGTCGATCAGTTCATCGACCGCACTTTCGCGCGGGAAAAGTCGTTCTTTGGTCAGGGCTGTGTTGCCCATGTCAGCGTCGCCAACCCGACCTGTCCGCGCCTGTCAGAGGCCTGCGAGAGCGCGGCGAAAGCCGCCGGGATCACGGTTCATCCGCGCGGCACCTATCTGGCGATGGAGGGACCGCAGTTCAGCACGCTGGCGGAATCGCGGATGTATCGCGAAAGCTGGGGCGCGGATGTGATCGGCATGACCAATATGCCCGAGGCAAAACTGGCCCGCGAGGCCGAGCTTTGTTACGCCTCGGTCGCCATGATCACCGACTATGACAGCTGGCACCCCGATCATGGCGAGGTTGACGTGACCGAGATCATCAAGACCCTGATGGGTAATGCCGACAAGGCGCGTGATCTGGTCCGGGGGCTACCGGGCTTGTTGGGCGCATCGCGAGCGCCCTGCCCGCATGGCTGTGACCGGGCGCTGGAATATGCGATCCTGACCCAGCCGCCGGCCCGCGACAAAGCGCTGGTCGCCAAACTGGATGTGGTTGCAGGGCGGGTTCTGTAGCAAAGGATGATCACCATGGCGGGCTGGCTTGAAACCATCGCGGCCCCCCAAAAGCGCATGGCGCTGGGGCGGCGGTTTGAAAACCTCACCGACGAAGGTTTTTGATGTTGCGCGCTGATCGCTCATGGTGGAGTCCGTACACCCTCCTGAAATCGCCTTTCCAAGCATCGGCTTTTCCATCACCCACTGGGTCCTGTTATTCTTTCTTTTCGCCTATATCGCCTCGCGCTTTTTGTTGCGGCCGGAAATACGGCTGATTTCGCCCACGGCGCCAAAATGGCAGCGCTTTGCACAAAGCTTTCTTAACCTGATGCTCTGTTTCGTCGTTCTGGCACTGGTCCTTTGGGGCATCGAAGTGCTAACCACCAGCGTCGCCGACTATCGCGCGATCAGGTAACGCCCGAAAGAGACTGACATGCAAAATTCCAAGACCGTTCAGGACTATATCCGCACCATCCCGGATTTCCCTCATGACGGCATCATGTTTCGCGATGTAACCACGCTTTTCGCCGATGCACGCGGTTTTCGAATGGCTATCGATCAGCTGCTCCACCCTTATGCCGGGCGCCCCATCGACAAGGTTGTCGGGCTTGAGGCGCGCGGCTTTATCCTTGGCGGTGCGATTGCTCACCAACTTTCGGTCGGCTTTGTGCCGATCCGCAAGGAAGGCAAGCTTCCCGGCAAAAGGATCAGTCAGGATTACACCCTCGAATACGGGCAGGCGACGGTCGAGTTGCACGAAGACGCGATTGAGCCCGGTGAAAAGGTTCTGCTGGTTGATGATTTGCTGGCAACCGGCGGCACGGCTCAGGCAGGGATAAAACTGATCGAGAGGGTTGGCGGCGATGTCGTCGGATGCGCCTTTATCATCGATCTGCCCGATCTGGGCGGCCGCGGATTGCTGGAACGGCTGGGCATGAATGTTCATGCGCTTTGCGAGTTCGAAGGGGAATAGACCGGCCCGGCGCAAAAACGGGCAGCGCGTAAATTCTTTGTTAAATTTTATGGGTCTAACATTGGACCACCTGTCGCAAACAGGTTGTGTCAGTACATGTGAACCTTTTTATGGCGCCTCGGCCTTTCGGCGGGGCGCCATTTTTTGCTTCACGGGTGGCGCAGAACCGCGCCGGGGTTCATGATGCCGGCAGGATCCAGCGCCGTTTTGATCGCGCGCATGGCGGCAAGTTTGGTTGCCGATCCATACCTCTCAAGCATATCGACCTTGATCCGCCCGATCCCATGCTCGGCGCTGATCGAGCCGCCAAGCGCATGTACAAGATCATAGATCGCCGTATTGATCGCCGGTTTAAGATCGGCGTAATCCCTCCGCGATTTGCCCTTGGCGGGAAAGACGTTGAAATGCAGGTTTCCGTCACCGACATGGCCGAAAGAGTTGATGCGCAGATCGGCCAGCTGTGAAATTTCGGCATGTCCCCTTTCGATCATCGTGGGAATTTCGCTGATCGGCACTGAAATATCGGTGGACACGATGGCCCCGATCCGGCGGTTGGCCTCGGGGATCTGCTCGCGCACGGCCCAAAGCTCATCACGCTGGGCCTGCGACTGGGCAATCACGCCGTCACTGACAAGCTGCTGCTCCAGAGCATCGGCAAAAAGACCTTCCAGCGCTGCGGCCGGGTCCTGCCCGGCGCTCAGCCCCACATCGATCAGGATCGACCATGGCGGATCGCCCGCAAGCGGGCGCCGCACCTGTGGCAGGGTCTCTTTGAGAAACTCGTAACCAGTCCCGTGGATCAGCTCAAAAGTCGAAACCCCCTCACCCATATGCCGCCCAGCCAATGCCAGAAGGGCAACCGCCGCGGCCGGATCCGGCACTGCCATCATCGCCGTCGCCTCACCCTGAGGCCGCGCAAAGAGCTTGAGCGTGGCGGCGGTGATCACGCCAAGCGTACCTTCGGCGCCAATCAGCAGATCGCGCAGATCATAGCCGGTGTTATCCTTGCGCAGCCGTGACAACCCGTGCCAGATCTCGCCCGTGGGAAGCACTGCCTCAAGCCCCAGACACAGCTCACGCGCGCAGCCATAGCGCAGAACATTCAGCCCGCCCGCGTTGGTCGACAGGTTGCCCCCGATACGGCAGGACCCTTGCGAGGCAAGCGACAGCGGGAAAAGCCGGTCCTCAGCCTCGGCTGCGGCCTGAACTTCCTGCAGGATCGCACCGGCCTCGGCGGTTATGACATTCTCCTGAGGATAGATCGCGCGGATCGCGTTCATGCGTTCCAGCGACAGAACCAAAGGCAGGGGGCCGGGCGCCGCGATCTGGCCGCCGACAAGGCCCGTGCCGCCGGAATAGGGAACGATCCCAACCCGTCGCTCGTTACAGAACCGCACGATGCGCGCCACATCCTCGACGTTTCGCGGCGCCGCAATAGCCCCGGCCTGACCCGACAGATTGCCGCGCGGCTCTTCCAGATAATTGGCGGTGACGGGGCGCAGAATACCATCGGCAAGCTGCGCCTTCAGTGCAGCGACAAATTCCTGATCCGCAGCGTTCAGCATAAAGCCCCCCCTTGCTTAACCGTCTTCGCCCCTCAGCGCCGGTTTGGCAAGCCGTTGCCACCCTTGCTCAGCCCGTATCGGTCTTGCCGCGCCGGTCGTTTCTGAGGTTTGCGTAAAGCACATGGTTGCGCCAGCGCCCGTTGATCTGAAGATAGCTTTGCGCAACGCCCTCATATTTGAAACCGCAAGCTTCAAGCACCCCACGCGAGGCGGCGTTTTCGGGCAAGCAGGCGGCTTCGATCCGGCTCAGGTCAAGCGTCTGAAAAGCGTAGTGAACCGATGCGCGTATCGCTTCGCGCATGAACCCCTGCCGGGCATGGCACTGGCCCACCCAATAGCCAAGCGTTGCCGCCTGACTGGGACCGCGCCGGATGTTGTCCAATGTGATCGCCCCAAGCAGCACCTGATCCTCGCGCCGGATCAGAAACAGCGGCACCGCCGTTCCGTTCGAGATCGAGCGATTGGCCCAATAGACCCGGTTGGTAAAGGACCGGCGCGTGAGGTGGTCCCGCGCCCATGCCGGCTCCCAGGGGGAGAGGAACTCAAGGCTTTCCCGCCGCAACGCCGCCCAGACGCGGAAATCCGAATGCATGGGCGGGCGCAGGCTCATCCGTTCGGTTTCGATACGGATCTTCCGGCGGACCGACAGCATCAGGCCGCCAGCCTCTGACGCAGCACCTCAAGCGTTGGGGCCTTGGCGACGGGCCCGTAAAGGGCCAGCGCCTGCGCGCTTGATCCGGCAATTCCCTGACCCAGGGCGCGCACATCCGCGGTTGTCACCGCATCGATATGACCGATGGTTTCTTCCAGACTGGGCACCCTGTCCCAGATGGCGACCATCCGCGCCAGACGCTCGGCGCGTGACGACGGGCTCTCAAGCCCCATGAGCAGGCCCGCCTTCATTTGCGCGCGGGCACGCTCGACCTCGGCGTCGCTCATATCCTCGGCGCTGCGCTTAAGCTCGTCGATGGTCAACGCGGCCAGATCACCGATCTGGGAGGTCGAAGTGCCGGCATAAACCGTCATCATCCCGGTTTCGGCATAGGCCCCGGCCTGAGCAAAGATCGTATAGCACAGCCCGCGCTTTTCGCGGATTTCCTGAAACAATCGCGAGGACATGCCCCCACCCAAAGCAATCGAATAGATCTGCGAGGTGTAAATCGCCTGATCCATGTAACCGGGGGTCTCGAAGGCAAGGGCGAAATGCACCTGCTCAAGCGTCTTTTCCTCGCGCCGCTCACCGCCCGAAAACCGTGCCGGGGTCGCACGGGGCGAGGCGCCGGGGCTCAAATCCCCAAAAAGCCGCTCGGCGGCGGCAACAAGCCGGTCGTGATCGACCGCCCCTGCGGCCGCCAATATCATCTCGCCCGGGCCATAGCGTTCACTGACAAAGCCCACCAGATCGTCGCGTGAGAATTTGCCGACCCTTTCGCTGGGCCCCAAAATCGTGCGGCCAAGCGGCTGACCAGGATAGGCAACTTCCTGAAGCCAGTCAAAGATCACGTCATCCGGGGTGTCCAGCGCCTGACCGATTTCCTGCAGGATCACGCCCCGCTCAATCTCGATCTCATTGGGGTCGAATACCGGGTTCAGCAGGATGTCCGCCAGAACATCCAGCGCCAGATCGGTGTCATTTTCCAGAACCCGCGCGTAATAGGCCGTCATCTCGCGGCTGGTATAGGCGTTGATATAGCCGCCCACGTCTTCGATTGCCTCGGCAATCTCAAGTGCACTGCGCCGGGTCGTGCCCTTGAAGGCCATATGCTCAAGAAAATGGGCGATGCCGTTTTGCTCGGGGCGTTCGTGGCGTCCGCCCGCTTTGACCCAGATCCCCAGAGAGGCCGATTTCAGCCCCTCCATCCGTTCGGTGACAATGCGAAATCCATTCGCCAGCTTGTGCTCTCTTACCGTCACGCCCTGCGCCGCTCCCGTATCAGATTCTCAAGCGCAGCCAGATCGTTGGGAACTTCTGTTATGCGCTCTGAACGCTCATACAAGTCCGCCAGCCAAAGGGGAAGAGGCGGACGCGCGCCGGTTGCCGCTTCGACCGCGTCGGGGAATTTCGCCGGATGCGCGGTGGCCAATGTGATCATCGGGCTGACGCCCAGATCCTCCTGCGCGACCTTGACGCCAACCGCGCTGTGCGGGCAAAGCGTCTCACCCGTGCGGTTTTGCATATCGCGCATCGTGGCAAGCGTTTCCTCTTCGGAGGCGCGGCCAGAGACAAAGATCTCGCGCAGCCGCTCCAGCGCGCCCTGGCTGAGGTCGAAACCACCGCCCTTAAGCTCGTCCATCAGCTGCGCGATTGCGCGCCCGTCGCGATCATAGACATCAAACAGTACCCTTTCGAAATTCGACGAAACCTGAATGTCCATCGAAGGGCTGATCGACGGCGTGACCTGATCGGTCCGATAGGCGCCGGTGGTCAGGCAGCGGTGCAGGATGTCGTTCTGGTTGGTTGCCACCACCAGCTTGTCAATCGGCAGGCCCATCTTGCGGGCGATATAGCCGGCAAAGATATCGCCGAAGTTGCCGGTCGGGACCGTAAAGCTGACCTTACGGTGCGGTGCGCCCAATGCGGTTGCGGCGGAAAAGTAATAGACCACCTGCGCCAGCACCCGCGCCCAGTTGATCGAATTGACCCCCGCCAGCGCGACCTCATCGCGAAAGGCGTGGTCATTGAACATATCCTTCAGCCGCGCCTGACAGTCGTCGAAATGCCCCTCCATCGCCAGCGCATGGACGTTGGCCTCGGACGGAGTGGTCATCTGCCGGCGCTGCACTTCGGACACGCGGCCATGCGGATAGAGGATAAAGACATCCACGGCCTCCAGCCCGCGAAACGCCTCAATCGCGGCCGATCCGGTATCGCCCGAGGTCGCTCCAACGATGGTGACCTTCTTGCCGCGCCGCTTCAGAGAGACCTCGAACAGCTGGCCGATCAGCTGCATCGCGAAATCCTTGAACGCCAGGGTCGGGCCGTGAAACAGTTCTAGCAGGAAATGGTTCGGTGCCAATTGCACCAGAGGCGCGCGCGCATCATGGCCAAAACCGGCATAGGCTTTGGCGATAATCTCGGCGAACTCATCGTCGGAAAAAGTATCGCCCACAAAGGGGCGCATGACGCGAAAGGCGATCTCTTCATACGGGCGCCCGGCAAGATCGGCGATCTGGGCGTAGCTCATCTGCGGAACCGACTGCGGAACATAAAGACCGCCATCGCGCGCGAGCCCCGTCAGCATGGCATCTTCGAAGGTCAGAACCGGGGCGTTGCCCCGTGTCGAGTGGTACCGCATTGGCCTAGTCCTTATCTGTCGTCCGCCGCATACGCCAAAGCAGGAACCCTGTCATCCCCAGCCAGACAATTGCAAGCGAGAACCAGGTGATGGCATAGTTCCTGTGATTGTTGGGGATGCCTTCGGTGCTGACCGGCATCGGCGTGATCGCCGGATTGGCCTCGGTGGTTTCGCGCAGAATGACGAGCACTGGCAATGTCTTCAGAACCTCGGCCATCTTCGGCACGTCGCGGGCGAACCATATGTTCTTTTGAAGATCGGGCGGCGGGGTAAAGCCATCCACCTCCTGCGGGGTTCTGAAATTTCCCACGATCCGCGTCTGGCCGGGCTGCGACGGCACCGGCATCGCCTTCTGATCCTCCAGAATATAGCCGCGATCCACCATGATCCGGTCGCCGGCCTGGGTCACAAAGGCCTGAATGACGCGGTAAACCGGGCCGATAAGTTTGATCGAGCTGAGCACATGCAGCTGCAGCCCGACATAGCGCCCCGTCGCCTCGACCGGCAGGAACTGTTCCGGGTCGGGGCCAAGCACCGCGCTGACCGGCGCTGGCGCGGCATAAATCTGCGCCTCGATCCGGTCGATCAATGTGTTTTTCCACACCATCCTCTGAACTTGCCAGCTGCCCAGCCAGATAAGTATTCCGGCACCGACAAGCCCAAATATCAATGGCGCGATCATCCTGCGCGTCACGGTCCACCCCTTTGTAACGCGAAAGCGCGAGGCCCGGCCCCGCGCTTTCATTGGTCTGAAAACTCTCGCCCTTACGCGAACATTCCCTTGTTCAGCGGTGCCCGCTCAGCCGCCCCAGATGTAAACGGCAAAGAACAGAAACAGCCAGACAACGTCAACAAAGTGCCAGTACCATGCGGCGGCCTCGAACCCGACGTGCTGTTCGGATGTGAAATGGCCCCGGTAAACACGCAGCAGACAGATCGCCAGAAAGATCGTCCCGATAATCACATGCGCGCCGTGAAAGCCGGTGGCCATGAAGAAGTTGGCGCCATAGATGTTGCCGGAAAAGCTGAACGGTGCCTCGCTGTATTCGAAGGCCTGAAAGAAGGTAAACAGAGCACCCAGCAGGATCGCGATGATCAAACCCGCCTTGATCTCATTGCGCTTGTTGCCATGAACCAGCGCATGGTGCGCCCATGTCGCGGCACAGCCCGACAGCAGCAGGATCAGCGTGTTCATCAGCGGCAGGTGCCAGGGGTCGAAGGTTTCAATCCCTGCGGGCGGCCATGTGTTATACATCTCAGGCTGCGTCGGCCCGCCGGGGTAAAGCGCATGTTTGAAGAACGACCAGAACCATGCCGCAAAGAACATCACCTCGGACATGATGAAAAGTATGAAGCCATACCGCAGGCCGATCTGAACGACCGGTGTATGATCACCGATGCTGCTTTCATGCACGACTTCGCTCCACCATGCGAACATGACGTAGAGCACACCGGCAAGACCGGCCAGCATCAGCCAGGGGCCGGAGTTCTTGAAAAAGAGAACCGCCCCGAACAGCATGACAAAGCCGGAGACTGCGCCGAGAAACGGCCAGATCGAGGGGGTCAGAATGTGGTAGTCGTGATTTTTTTCATGGGCCATGGAGTTATCCTTCGTTCAGGCTGGGGTCTTGGTTGATTTGCAGGTTGGAGGCCTGCTCTTTTTGCCCTTCAGCCTTGTAGTCCTCGGGCAGGTCGGTTTCGTGGAATGTATAGGACAGCGTGATTTGTTGAAGATATTTCGCTTCCGGATCATTCACTATTTCAGGGTCAACATAAAAAGTGACGGGCATCTGCACCCTCTCACCTGGCTGCAGAACCTGCATGGTAAAGCAAAAGCAGTCGATCTTGGTGAAATATCCGCCCGCAGAGAAAGGCGCGACATTATAGCTGGCCGTTCCCGCGATCACGCGGTCGGTGGGATTGTAAGCTTCGTAGTAGGCAAGCCCCGTTTCACCGATCTTGAGGTCCATCAGACGCACGACGGGTTTGAACTCCCACGGCATCCCGCGCTCAAGGCTGCCGTCAAAGCGCACTGTCATGACCCGGTCCAGAACGACGTCGGACCCTGTGTCGGACACCAGCGTCGTGCCGCCAAAGCCGGTCACCTTGCAAAACCAGTTGTAAAACGGCACCGAAGCCCAGGCCAGACTGCCCATCACGACAACCGCCGCGACAGTCATGGCCAGGGTCTTTTGCTTGCCGTCCAGCGTCATTTCGAGGCTCCGCTTTCGACCTGAACCTGAGCCGGTGCGCCGCGTCCGACACTTTCGCCTTCAAGCCTGACCTTGACCATCGTCAGACCAAAGATCACCACGACAAGACCGAACAGAACGCCCAGCATTCCAAGGTTCCGCGACCGGCGCCGCACATGCAGTTCGTGTTCCGGATGGAAAAAGCTCATCCCCAACCTCCCAAAGCATAGGGCCGCAGCGCCGCTTCCAGCATAAGCGCTCCGAACAACAGAAACAGATAGAGTATCGAAAAGCGGAAAACTCCGCGCTCGACCTTGTAATTGTCCGCCTCGGCCGCCGCTTCATCGCGGCGCCAGATTGCCACGGCCCCCTTGAGGAACCACAGCGACAGGACAACAGCCAGCGTTGTGTAAACGATGCCACCCACCGAAGTGAACCCAAGGCCCACCGCAACCGCGAACAGCAGCACCGTATAGGCCAGAATGTGGTTGCGCGTCGTACGGCGCCCATGCGTGACCGTCAGCATCGGAATGCCCGCCTTGGAATAGTCGTCGTTCATAAACAGGGCCAGCGCCCAGAAATGCGGCGGCGTCCAGATAAAGATCAGCGCGAACATCAGAACCGATTCAATCGACACGCTGCCCGTGGCGACGGCCCATCCGATCATCGGCGGGAAGGCCCCGGCGGCACCGCCGATCACGATGTTCTGCGGTGTCCAGCGCTTGAGCCACATTGTATAGATGACCGCGTAAAAGAAGATCGTGAATGCAAGCAGCCCCGCGGCGACGAAATTCGCCGCAAGCCCCAGCATCACCACCGCCATGACCGAAAGCGTCGCGCCGATGGCCATCGCCTCGCGCGGGGCCACCTTGCCGGCAGGGACAGGCCGCCGGGCGGTCCGGCGCATGACCGCATCGATATCGGCGTCCCACCACATGTTCAAAGCCCCCGAGGCCCCGGCCCCGATTGCAATAAAGAGGATCGACGCAAAGCCAACCATCGGATGAACCGCGACCGGGGCCACCAGCAGGCCCGCCAGCGCCGTAAAGACCACCAGCGACATGACCCGCGGCTTGAGCAGGGCGCAATAATCGCCGAACTGCGCCTCGTCGGGGTACTCGTATGAACTGACTTCAACCATGAACGATCAATCCTGCGGGACAGGGGGCCGGGTTAGCGGCGCTCACTTGGATGCAACAACCATGGGCAGCGGGGTGCCGGCATATTCCTGCTTGGCACCGGCCAGCCATTTGTCATAGTCGGCCTGGCTGACGA
The DNA here is from genome assembly GCA_030148745.1 of Paracoccaceae bacterium. Lineage (GTDB taxonomy): Bacteria > Pseudomonadota > Alphaproteobacteria > Rhodobacterales > Rhodobacteraceae > JASBSV01. The sequence continues at coordinate 7,160 of JASBSV010000058.1, read as the reverse complement.
CGCGCACGGCGACCGGCATATAGGCATGGTCCTTGCCGCAAAGCTTGGAACACTGGCCGAAATAGAGACCTTCCTTATCGGCTTTGAACCAGGCTTCGGCCAGACGACCGGGCACCGCGTCCTGTTTCACGCCAAAGGCCGGAACCGTCCACGAGTGGATCACATCCGATGCCGTGACCTGAACGACAACGGTCTTTCCGACCGGCACAACCATCGGCACGTCGGCGGCCAGAAGATATTCATCGGGCTGATAGCCATAACTTGCCAACTCGTCCTTGGCGACAAGGAAGCTGTCAAAGCCGAACCCGTCATCGACATAGTCGTAGGTCCAGTACCACTGGTTGCCGGTAACCTTGATCGTCAGATCGGCCTTAGGCGGAATTTCCTGCTGTTCGAAAAGAACCGGCAGCGAGAAGGCCCCGATAAAGACAAGGATGATGACCGGAATAATCGTCCATGCCACCTCGACCGGCGAGTTATGCGTGAACGTTGCCGGCGTGGGGTTGGCGCGGCGATTATAACGCACCACAACGATTATCAGAAGCGCCACGACGAAAATCACGATGGCGCCGATGATCACGTTGATCATTCCATCAAGCCAGTGGATATCGCGGGCAAGGTCGGTTCCCGCAGGCTGAAAACCCATGCCGCCGGCGATCGGTTTACCTACCCGCTCAACATTGTCCAGCGCGGTCTGCGCGGCGGCGAGGTTGGCAAAAACCATCGCCGAAAAAGCGGCAAGGAGGCTGGAAAAGACGTTCAGAGTTCGCATGTTTCTATCCTGTTGGCCCGGGCGGCGGCATCCAGGATGCCGTCTGTTGGGCTGTTCTCAAGTCACGATAACGGTTGGCCGTTGTATTCTGGAGGGTTGAAACCATATTCTCCGCGACAGAACAAGATCTGCCTGCGCGGCATTCGGCCGCTAATCTGATTTATTTCGACGCACCATTCCGGCCCAGAAGGAGCCTTTCGATGTCCAAGGACCGTTTTCGCCCGTTTGAAACAAGCCTCGACCGGCAAACCGCACATACCCTTCTGTGCGAGGCGACGGCGGGGGCCGATGACGGCGAGCTGTTCCTTGAACGCCGCCGCTCGGAGGTGCTTTCCTTCGACGACGGGCGCCTCAGGACGGCAAGCTACGATGCCTCCGAGGGATTCGGCCTCCGGGCGGTGCGCGGCGAAACCGCCGGATATGCCCATTCGACCGAAATCAGCGAAACCGCCCTGCGCCGCGCCACCCAGACCGCGCGGCTGGCCGTGGGGGATGGTGGCGGCACGATGGCCGACACGCCCCAGCGCACGAACGCTAAACTTTACAGCGACGACGATCCAATGGCCCAGAGCAGCTTTGCAGGCAAGATCGACACGCTGCGCGAGGTTGACGCCTTTGCCCGCGCGCTCGATCCGCGTGTGGTGCAGGTTTCGGCGACATTGGCCGCATCGCTGCAGGAGGTGTTTATCCTGCGCCCGGACGGCACGCTGATGTCGGACACACGGCCCATGAGCCGGCTGAACGTATCGGTCATCGTCGAAGAGAACGGGCGGCGTGAGGCGGGAAGTTCCGGCAGCGGCGGGCGCGCCGGGCTGATCGGTCTGATCGCACCCGCCCATTGGCAAGACGCGGCACGCGAAGCCTTGCGGATCGCGCTGGTCAATCTGGATGCGGTTCCCGCGCCGGCGGGCGTGATGGATGTCGTTCTGGGCAACGGCTGGCCCGGGATCCTTTTGCACGAGGCGGTCGGTCACGGGTTAGAGGGTGATTTCAACCGCAAGGAAACATCGGCTTTTTCAGGGCTTATGGGCCAGCGTGTGGCCGCCCCCGGGGTTACCGTTCTGGACGATGGCACGATCCCCGACCGGCGCGGATCGATCACCATCGATGACGAAGGCACACCATCGGGTCGCAATGTCCTGATCGATGACGGGATTCTCGTGGGCTATATGCAGGACCGGCAGAACGCGCGGCTGATGGGGGTCAAACCCACGGGCAACGGGCGGCGCGAAAGTTTTGCCCACACGCCGATGCCGCGGATGACCAATACCTATATGATGGCCGGTCAGGCCGATCCCAAGGATATCGTGGCCGATCTCAGGGACGGGATTTATGCCGTGGGTTTCGGCGGCGGTCAGGTCGATATCACCAACGGAAAATTCGTGTTCTCTTGTACCGAGGCCTATCAGGTGAAAAACGGCAAGATCGGCGCACCGGTCAAAGGCGCCACCCTGATCGGCGACGGGCCTGCGGCGATGCGCCAGATCCGGGCGATCGGTAACGACATGGCGCTGGATCCGGGCATCGGCAATTGCGGCAAGGCCGGTCAATGGGTGCCCGTGGGCGTGGGCCAGCCCACGCTGATGATCGGAGGGCTGACCGTCGGCGGCTCGCAGGCATGAGCGCCGATCCGCGGTGCGCGCAAGCCGACGACCTGCCGCCGCTGGCCGCGCTCTGGCAGGACGGCTGGCGTGAGGCGCATCTGGCCCATGTTCCGGCCGAGTTGACGGCACTGCGCACCCTGCCCGACTTTCTGCGGCGGCTGAAAGAATTCGGCGCGGCGCTGCGCGTTGCCGGGCCGGTCGGCGCGCCCATGGGGTTTTGCGCCATTGCCGGAAATCATATCGATCAGCTTTTTGTTGCGCCGGCGGCGCGCGCCACCGGACTGGCCGCGCGGCTTTTGTCGGATGGCGAGACGCGAATCGCCCGCAGCGGGGCACAGATGGCCGAACTGGAATGTGTCATCGGCAACCACCGTGCGCGCCGGTTCTACCTCAGACAGGGCTGGCGCGAGCGCGGGATAGAGACGGCAATTCTGAAAACCAGCGCCGGACCCTTTGCCATGGATTGCATGATTTTCGAAAAATCTGTGGCTTTGTGAAATCATTCTCTGCCCTGTTCACGCCCCATTAACCATCCGCAGGCAAATATCAGACAGCAGCGGATGGAGCACAGATGGCCGAAGATCACTATTCTTCCCCCACACCCCTCATACCACCCCATAGCGAGGAAGAACAGGTCAACTGGCTTCGTCTGCTGCGCTCACGCCGCGTCGGCGTGACAACATTCTTTCGGCTGATGGCCGAACACCAGAACGCCGCCACCGCGCTGGAGGCGCTTGTGGATATCGCCAAAGCCGCCGGCGTTGCCGATTACGCAGTCTGCCCCGCCGATGTGGCGCGGGCGGAAATCAGGCGGGCGCGGGCCGCCGGGGCCAGAATGATCTGTTTTGGCGAGCCGGACTATCCCGCCCAGCTGAGCGATATCGCCGATCCGCCACCGATTCTCTGGGCTCAGGGCAACGCCAGCCTGCTAAACCGGCCTATGATCGCTCTGGTGGGTGCGCGAAACGCCTCGAGCCTGGGCACCAGAATGGTGCGCAAACTGGCCGAAGGGCTGACCGGTGAAGGCTATGTCGTGGTGTCGGGGCTGGCGCGCGGTATTGATACGGCGGCTCATTCCGCCGCGCTGACCGGCGGCACGCTGGCGGTTCAGGCGGGCGGTGTCGATGTAGTCTATCCGGCCGAAAACACACGGCTGGCCGATCAGATCGCGGCAAAGGGGCTGCGCCTTTCGGAAATGCCGATGGGAATGATCCCCACGGCGCGGCATTTTCCGCGCCGCAACCGCATAATCTCGGGTCTGGCCGCGGCGGTGGTCGTTGTCGAAGCCGCCGCAAAATCAGGCAGCCTGATCACCGCCAGAAATGCCCTTGATCAGGGGCGCGACGTGCTTGCGGTGCCGGGCCATCCTTTTGATGCGCGCGCCTCGGGGTGCAATATGCTGATCCGTGACGGCGCGACACTGGTACGCTCACCCGCAGATGTGATCGATGCGCTGGCGCCGATCGCCGCGCCGGCCGAAAGCGCCGAACAGCTGCTGCCGGCGGATATTCCAGCGGCCACACCACGCAAGCCGCGCACATTGCGCGAAACCGCCGCGCTGCACAGCGAGATCCTGTCGCGGCTCGGACCCAGCCCGGTCGCCGAGGATCAACTGATCCGCGATCTGGCGCGCCCGGTCAAACAGGTCACCCCAGAGATTGTAACGCTTGAGCTTGAGGGCAAGATCAGCCGTCAGTCGGGCGGCCTGCTGTCGCTGGTGACCTGATCGCAAAATTGCCGGTACCTACGGTACCGACCCCAAGGCCCGGTTTTCCGTACATTGACAATTCGGGGTTCGCCCCCACATTTGCCCGCCAGAACGCGGTCTCACTTCACGGGGAATTTCATGCCAGTTGTCGTTGTCGAATCTCCTGCCAAGGCAAAAACGATCAACAAATACCTAGGCTCGGACTTTACGGTGCTTGCGTCATACGGCCATGTGCGCGATCTGCCGCCCACGGACGGATCGGTCGACCCTGAGCATGACTTCGACATGAAATGGGAGATCGCGAGCGATTCGAAAAAGCACGTCAAAGCGATTGCAGATGCCCTCAAGGAAGATGGAGAGCTGATTTTGGCCACCGACCCCGACCGCGAGGGCGAGGCGATCAGCTGGCATCTGGAAGAGGCACTGCGAAACCGCAAGGCGATCAAGAAAGGCACCCCGGTCAGCCGCGTTGTCTTTAACGCGATCACCAAATCGGCCGTGACCGAGGCGATGGAGCATCCCCGGCAGGTCGATCAGCCGCTGGTCGAGGCTTATCTGGCGCGCCGCGCGCTGGATTATCTGGTGGGCTTCAACCTCTCGCCGGTCTTGTGGCGCAAACTGCCCGGGGCCAAATCGGCGGGCCGGGTTCAGTCGGTCTGCCTGCGCCTGATCGTCGAGCGCGAAATGGAGATCGAGGCTTTCCGGCCACGCGAATACTGGTCGGTCAAGGCGGTGCTTACAACGCCGCGCGGTCAGGAATATGAGGCACGCCTGACGGTTCTGGCCGGCAAGAAGCTGGAAAAATACGATCTTGAAAATGAAACCGCCGCCGAGATGGCGGTGCAGGCGATCGCCTCGCGCGATCTGACTGTCCGCTCGGTCGAGGCGAAACCGGCAACCCGCAACCCCTCGGCACCCTTCATGACCTCAACCCTTCAGCAGGAGGCCAGCCGGAAATTCGGCATGGGCGCGCGTCAGACCATGTCGACCGCGCAGCGGCTTTATGAGGCGGGCTATATCACTTACATGCGAACCGATGGCATCGATATGGCGCCCGAAGCGGTGAGCGCTGCGCGCGATGCGATCAAATCCCGCTATGGCGCCGATTACGTCCCCTCAAACCCCCGGATTTACAAGAACAAGGCCAAGAACGCGCAGGAAGCGCATGAATGTATCCGCCCGACGGATATGACCCTGTCGGGCGACGAGTTGAAGGTGACCGAGGCCGATCAGCGCAAACTTTATGATCTGATCTGGAAACGGACGCTGGCCAGTCAGATGGAGGCCGCCCGGCTTGAACGCACCACCGTCGATGTGGCCAGCGCCGATAGTCAGGTTGAGCTGCGCGCAACCGGTCAGGTCGTACTGTTTGACGGGTTTTTGAAAGTTTATGAAGAGGGGCGCGATGATGCCGTTGTCGATGACGACGACAAGCGCCTGCCCCAGATCACTCAGGGCGAAGCGGCCGACAAGCGCAAGATCAGCCCCGAGCAGCATTTCACCCAGCCGCCCCCGCGCTATACCGAGGCGACGCTGGTCAAACGCATGGAAGAGCTGGGCATCGGGCGCCCCTCGACCTATGCAAGCATCGTCACCACGATTCAGGACCGCGAATATGTCCGCAAAGAAAAAAACCGCCTGATCCCCAAAGACAAGGGGCGTCTGGTGACCGCGTTCCTGACCAATTATTTCCGCAAATACGTCGGCTATGAGTTCACTGCAAACCTTGAGGAAGAACTGGATCATGTATCGGCCGGCGAGGCCGATTACAAAGAGGTGCTGAAACGTTTCTGGCGCGATTTTTCGGCGGCAATCGCGGAAACGGCGGATCTGCGCATCGGCGAGGTTCTGGAAAAGATCAACGAGGTGCTGGAGCCGCATCTTTTCCCGCCCACGCCCGATGGCGGCGACCCGCGCCTTTGCCCCAACTGCGGTCAGGGGCGGCTTTCGATGCGCACCGCACGCTCGGGCGGCGCCTTTATCGGCTGCTCGAACTATCCCGAATGCCGCTATACGCGCGCCTTTGGCCCGCCGGGCACCGAAGGCGACGAGATTGGCCCCGATGGCAAACTTCTGGGCGAGGACGCGGGCGATACCATCACCCTGCGCAAGGGGCGCTTTGGCCCCTACGTCCAGCGCGGCGAGGCGACCGAAGAAGAGCCGAAGCCGCCGCGCGCCTCGCTGCCGAAAGGCTGGGCGCCTGCCGATATCGACCTTGAAAAGGCGCTTATGCTGCTTAGCCTGCCGCGCGAGATCGGCCCGCACCCTGATGACGGCGAAATGATCGAGGCCGGGATCGGCCGCTATGGCCCCTTTGTCAAACACGGCCGGCTTTATGCCAACCTTAAGGAGGTCGATGACGTCTTTACCATCGGTATGAACCGCGCGGTCGAAGAGCTGGCTAAAAAGGCGGCATCACGCGGCGGGCGCGGCGCGGCGGTAAAGCCCCTGCGTGAGCTGGGCGAGCATCCAAGCGAAGGCGGGCCCGTCAATGTCATGGAAGGGCGCTATGGCCCCTATGTGAAGTGGGAAAAGATTAACGCCACCATCCCCAAAGGGACCGAGCCGGGCGATGTCACCATGGAAATGGCGGTTGAATTGATCGCTGAAAAGGCCGCCAAGAAAGGCACCCGGAAAAAAGCGGCGAAAAAGCCCGCCTCAAAAACCGCGGCCAAAAAGAAGGCGGCGCCAAAGAAAAAGGCAAGCTAGCGCCGCTTGCAAGCCCCGGACGCAAGGCCGCCGCGCATCCGATTGACTTCCCCTTGTAGCGGGTACAAAACCGCTGCATCCACACCAACGGGGGATTTCGATGAAGAAAGTCTATAACTCTGCGGCCGAGGCGCTTGACGGGCTTTTGCAGGACGGAATGTTTATTGCAGCCGGCGGCTTTGGCCTTTGCGGCATCCCCGAGCTTTTGTTGCAGGCGATCAAGGATGCCGGCACCAAGGATCTGACCTTTGCCTCGAACAACGCGGGCGTAGACGATTTTGGGATCGGGATCCTGTTGCAGACGCGGCAGGTCAAAAAGATGATCTCCTCCTATGTCGGTGAAAACGCCGAATTCATGCGCCAGTAT
>JASBSV010000128.1 GCA_030148745.1 Paracoccaceae bacterium | reverse complement strand
GATGGGGGTGCCGACATTCTATACCCGGCTTTTGGGCGATGCGCGCTTTACCCGCGAACGCGCGGCGCATATGCGCCTTTTCGTCTCGGGCTCGGCGCCGCTTCTGGCCGAGACGCATATCGAGTTCGAGCAGCGCACCGGGCACCGCATTCTGGAACGATACGGGATGACGGAAACCAATATGAACACCTCAAACCCCTATGACGGGGAACGGCGTGCTGGAACGGTTGGTTTTCCACTGCCTGAGGTCGAGCTTAAGATCACCGATCCCGCGAATGGCACCGAGGTGGCGCAGGGCGAGGTCGGCACCATCGAAGTGCGCGGGCCCAATGTCTTCAAAGGCTATTGGCAGATGCCTGAAAAGACAGCGGCAGAGCTGCGCGAGAACGGGTTTTTCATTACCGGGGATCTGGGGCGCATCGATAAGGACGGTTATGTCCAGATCGTTGGCCGGGGCAAGGATCTTATCATTTCCGGTGGCTATAACATCTATCCCAAAGAGATCGAGCTTGTGCTGGACGACCAGCCGGGCGTTCTTGAAAGCGCAGTGATCGGTGTTCCGCATCCCGATTTCGGTGAAACCGTCGTGGGCCTGCTTGTTCCGCGCGCCGGGCGATCGCCGGATCTGGCCGCGATTATGGATAGCGTCGGCAAATCACTGGCCCGTTTCAAACATCCGCGCAAACTGATCGTGATCGACGAGCTGCCGCGCAATACGATGGGCAAGGTGCAGAAAAACATCCTGCGCGATCAATATAAGGACATGTTTGCCCCCGCCTGACGCTGGCCCGGCACCCCGCGGCTTTATGGCGGTGAAAAGCGGGCGAAGACGGCGGCGCGCTGCGCCACCGTCCCCGGATCAGTGATTTTTGACGTCGATATGTTTGATCTTGGCCTGAGCTTCGGGCGTTTGAGGCAGTTTGATCGTCAGAACGCCGTTTTTGAATTTCGCCTCGGCCTGTTCGCCGTCCACCCCCGGCGGCAGCGGGATTGCGCGATAGATCGCGCCATAGCTGCGCTCGGACAGGTAATAGCCCTTTTTCTCCTGTTGCCGTTCGATCTTTTTCTCGCCCTTGATGGTCAGCATGTCATCGGTGACGGTGACATCGATATCCTTCATGTCCATACCCGGCAGTTCGATCGAGACTTCGATCGCATCCTTGGTCTCGACCACGTCGGATTTCGCATCGCTGCCGCCCCAGGGCCAGTCGAGTGAACCAAGACCCTGTCCGAAACGGTTCCAGAAGTTCTCGAAGACCTGGCTCATGTCGCGCTGAAGCGCGGCGACAGGGTGATCTTCGCCGGAGTTGGGATCGGGCGCATGATCCTTGCGCGCCCAGGGTATGATATCCTTGATCTGCATTTTCCTTTCCTTTCGGTCTGTGCCCTAGGCTGCCTTGACCGCGATCTTTCTGGGTTTCGCGGCCGCCGCGCGCGGCAGGGCGATGTTCAGAACGCCATTGTGGACCTCGGCCCGGATCTTGCCGGCGTCGAAATCCTCGGACATGGTAAAGGCGCGTTCAAAGTCGCCTTCGCCATATTCGCTGTGGGCGAGTTCGAAATTCTCGAGCGCTGTCGGCTTGACGGTGCCGCGAATGGTCAGCACGCGGTTTTCCAGCGTGACATCGACATCCTCGGCGCTAACGCCGGGCATTTCGACGATCAGATTTACGCCCTCGGGGGTCTCGACAATATCGGTGAACGGACGATAGACGCGGGCGCCGCGGGTGGTTTCGGGCGCGCTTGTCGGGGTCTTTCCGGTGGTGGTAACTTCGGTGCTCATCTTCAGTCCTCCTTTCAGGCGGCCTTGATTTCAATCTTGCGCGGCAGATCGGCCTCGGGCCGGCCGACGGCAATGCGCAGCACACCGTTGGCAAGCCGGGCCTCGACCTTGCTGTCGTCAATCTTGAACGGCAGGCGGATGGCGCGGCTGAACCGGCCCGCGCCGCGCTCGCGGCGGTGCCATGTGGCGGTGTCGGGCAATTGCGGCTCTTTGCGCTCGCCGCTGATGGTCAGCACGTTATCCTTGGCGCTGATGTCGATCTCTGACAGTTCCACGCCGGGAATTTCGGCGGTAATGGCGACCGCATCATCGCCCTGCCAGACATTGACGGCGGGAAAGGATGGCTGGCCGGGGGCCATGCGCGGGCCGTCAAAGTCGCGCATCATCGAGTGCAAAAGCGCGAACGGATCCCGGCGATCGGTATAGAAAGGATGCAACATGGTTCGTCTCCTCGATCATTGAACGTGGTGCAGCGGCGCAGGGGGCAGGCCCTCGCACCGGGCGGAACGCCCATATCGGGGCGAACAGGCTATAGGCTAAAGCCGCGACCGCGCGGCGCGCGTTTGCTCAAACGACCTCGAGCTCGTTCCCAATTGCGGCGAACGATCGATGGTTCGCTTTCACATCCGAACCTATCGCGTCTATTCGGAACCCTTATACGGACGTTCCAAAACAGATAAAGGGACGGATTTTTGGGGTTTCAAGTGGCCTGGCCAGGGGCGCTGAAAAAATCATTGATGGACGCAAGATTGCGCCAATTTATGTGGCCCGCCTGAACCCCGTTTGGCGGGTGGTTTTCAGGCGCGGGGCAGAAATTCTTGACAGCTGTTGCGGGATCGGTGTCAGGCTGGCGCGGCGGCCCGGCGTAGGTGCGTTTGCCGGCATTTGACGTTAAGGAGATTGCGATGTCGAAAGACCCTCTGCTGCAACCGTTCCAGCTTAGGCATCTGACATTGAAGAACCGGATCATGACCACCAGTCACGAGCCGGCCTATCCCGAGGACGGCATGCCCAAAGAGCGCTATGCGGCCTATCATGCCGAACGCGCCCGGGCCGGTGTCGCGCTGGCGATGACGGCGGGCTCGGCATCGGTCAGCAAGGACAGCCCGCCGGTGTTCAACAATATTCTGGCCTATAAGGACGAGGTCGTGCCGTGGATCAGGCAGCTTACCGATGCCTGTCACGACCATGGCTGCGCGGTGATGATACAGCTGACCCATCTGGGCCGCCGCACAACCTGGAACACTGGCGACTGGCTGCCGTCGGTGTCGTCGTCGCGGCACCGCGAGCCGGCGCATCGGGCCTTTCCCAAACTGGTCGAGGATTGGGATATCGAGCGTGTCATATCGGATTTCGCCGATGCGGCCGAGCGGATGCAGGCCGGCGGCATGGACGGTATCGAGCTGCAGGTCTATGGCCATTTGCTCGATCAGTTCTGGTCGCCCCTGACCAATGATCTGAGCGGCCCTTACGGCCCTCAGACGCTCGAAAGCCGGATGCGCATGCCGCTGGATGTGCTGAGCGCGGTCCGCAAGCGCGTGGGCCGCGATTTCATCGTCGGGCTTCGCTACACCGCCGACGAGGCGCAAAAGGGCGGGATCACCCCGCAGGAAGGGATCGAAATCTCCAAACGGCTGAGCGCGACGGGGATGGTCGATTTTCTGAACGTGATCCGCGGGCGGGTTCATACCGATCCGGCGATGACCGATGTGATCCCGGTGCAGGGCATGAAATCCGCGCCGCATCTGGATTTCGCCGGCGAGGTGCGGCGCGCCACCGGAATGCCCACCTTTCATGCCGCGCGTATCCCCGATGTGGCGACCGCGCGCCATGCGGTGGCCGACGGCCTTCTGGATATGGTCGGCATGACCCGCGCCCATATGGCCGACCCCCATATCGTGCGCAAGATCGCTGAAGGGCGCGAAGACGATATCCGCCCATGTGTCGGGGCGACCTATTGTCTGGACCGGATCTATCAGGCGGGTGATGCGCTGTGCATTCATAACGCCGCCACCGGGCGCGAGTTGACCATGCCGCATGTGATCGCGCGCGCCGCAACGCCGCGCCGGATCGTCATCGTGGGCGCCGGGCCCGGTGGGCTTGAGGCGGCGCGCGTGGCGGCCGAGCGTGGCCATCAGGTGACGGTCTTCGAAGCGGCGGCCGATCCCGGCGGGCAGCTGCGCCTGACCGCGCAAAGCCCGCGCCGGCGCGAGATGATCGGCATCATCGACTGGCGCATGGCGCAATGCGCGGCGCGCGATGTCACCTTTCACTTTGGCCGCTGGGCCGAGGCCGCCGACGTCACCGACCTAAACCCCGATGTGGTGATCATTGCTACCGGCGGCATCCCCAACACCGGCCTTTTTGAAGCCCCGGGCGAGCAACCTGATGTCATCTCAAGCTGGGACATAATCTCGGGCGCGGTCAAACCGGCCGAAAACCTGCTGATCTATGACGAGGCGGGCGATCATCCGGGGCTGCAAGCGGCCGAGGTTGCGGCATCGGCCGGATCGAAGGTCGAGGTCATGACCCCCGACCGCGTCTTTGCCCCCGATATCATGGGGATGAACCTTGTGCCCTATATGCGCGCGCTTCAGGATAAGGATGTTCAGTTCACCGTGACGCGCCGGCTGCTGGACGTTAAGCGGCAGGGCAATGCGCTTGTGGCGACCATCGGCACCGACTACAGCAACCACAGCTATCGCGCGCGATATGATCAGGTCGTCGTCAATTACGGCACCCTGCCTCTGGATGATCTCTATTTCGATCTCAAACCGCTGTCGTCCAATGGCGGGGCGGTGGATTACGAGGCATTGATTGCCGGCCGGCCCCAAGGCATCCGCCGAAACGACGAGGGCGCGTTTCAGCTCTTTCGTATTGGCGATGCGGTATCGGCGCGAAACACTCATGCGGCGATCTATGATGCGCTGCGGCTGGTCAAGGATCTCTGATCCAGCCAGCCCTCTGTCAGCCGCGCGGCGCCGCGATCCGGCGCAAAAGGCGCCGCAGCCAAGGGCGCGGGCGAAGTCGCAGGATCAGGGCGCCGGCCTCATTGGCCGTGTGGTGCGGCGCATAACCGGCGGCGGGTTCGCTCATCAGCCGGGCCTGAAGCAGATGTTCGACGACATCGGCCGGCAGGCCTGCGGGTGATGTCAAGTTGTCGCCGGATATCTGTGCACGAATATCGGCATATGAGGGCGCATAGCCCCGGTCTGCGGCGAAATCGGCCGATGCTGCGATAAAGCGGTCAACCAACGACAGGCGGTCGGCGGGGCACAAAAGCGGATCGTCGGGTCGCTCGTGCGGGCGCCGGGCAAAAAAACTGCGCAGGGTTTCCCGGCGCAGATCAGCAGAACCGATCAGCGCATTGACGAGTTGTGCTGCAAGCACCTCGTCGCGGTGCGGGGTCGGGTATGGGCCGGTCTGATATATGTCCGGCCGCTGCGGCGCGGGCCGGTTCAGCGCCGGAATGCCGGCCATCGCGGCGAATGTCTCCACCAGCCGACCCTGCGCGCTGGCCGCGTCATAGTCGGCAAGCCGCGTCTTGCGGCCCGCGAAGGTCTCGAACGGGCCGAAGAGCCGGGGAAGATCGGTCAGGATCGGGGCAAAATCGACCATGAATTCCTGAACCGTCCGGGCCCCCTGCCGGTGGCCGTTACAGACCCTCTCGCGATAGAGCATCTCGGCCGCGCTGTCGGGGCGGCGCACGAAGGCCACGGGCTGACAGCTTTCGAAGGATGACAGGCGGTCCAACAGCCGTTCAAGGCGCTGCTCGCGTGTTTGCTCAAGGGGCACCAACATGCCCTCGCAGCTCAAAAGGACAGTGCGACAGCCGCTGGCGGCAATCTCCTGTTCAAGCGCGTCCCAGACCGCCCCGTCACCCGGGCCCAGCGCATGGACAAGGCCAAGATGGCCGGAAAAACCATGGGCACGGGTGGGTAGAAATTCTGGCCCCATCAGGCCCGAGACGGGAACCAGAACGCCCGCTGCGCGGAGCCGTGAAGCCTCAGCAAAAAAGATCCGCTGTAAATAGGTACTGGCCGTTTTGTGCATTCCCAGATGCAGGATCAGATGACAGCCATTGGAACGCATCGGGCGGCGGCGGGGTATTGGCGCCCGCCGCCGCGCCGCCAATATATCGGCCCCGGCGGCCAGATCACCCTGTCGCAGAGCACGATAGGCCGCCATGAAATCCGCGCGGCGCAGGGCGCCTTTTTCGGTGTGACGCCTGGTCCGGTCGATCCGGCGGATGACCGGGTCACTGAAAATACGCGCCGGCATTAGGTCTCCGGCAAGTATCCGCGCGATGCGGCGGCCAAAATCGTCATAGGTGCGGTCATCGCCCTTCGCGGCGGTCTCGAGAATTGTCAGATCCCACAAAAGGCGTGAGAGGCTGTTGAAAACCTCGCGATGGAAAAAACGCTCGGGGATGCCGGGCCGGCGTGCAAAGCCGCGCATGTGGCCGGTGCATTTTTCAAGAAGCTGAAGCTGAAGCCGGTGAATGTCGGGCGAGGGCGGGGAGGCGGAGACTGAACCGGCCCGCCGCCGCCAGACGCGTACCGGGGCGCCCAGACTGCTGATATGGGCCGCCGCGGTCAGCGTCTGAAGCACAAAGAGCCGGTCTTCGAATTTCCTTTGTTCGGGATCGAACCGCAGGCCCTGGGAATCGAGAAAATCGCGCCGATAGAGGCTTGACCAGGAAGAGGTGAAAAATTGGGCGGTCTCAAATCCGCCCACAAACCGCCGGGCATGTTGCGGCAGGCCGAAAAGGCGGGTTTCGCGCGTCAGTGGCCGGATTGCGGGAGTGCCAGCTGCGCTGAGCATGCAATTGGCATGGGTGATGTCAGAGCCGCTTTGTTCGGCCAGAGCGAGTTGATCGGTAAGCCCGCCCGACATGAAATAGTCATCGGCATCCAGAAAACCTACAAAGCTGCCCCTTGCGGCGGCGAGCCCGGTGTTGCGCGCCGCCGCAAGGCCGGCATTGGTCGCGTGATGCACTATTCGAACGTCCGGTCCGAAACCAAAAGGTTCAAATTGCCGGGGCGCGAATTGCGCGGGATTGTCGTTGACGATGACAATTTCGATACCGTCGATGCGCTGGCTCAGGGCCGAACGCACGGCCATGCCCAGAAACGCCACCTCATCGTAGAAAGGAATGATGATGGTCAGGCGGCAACCAGACATCGATCACAGGCTGTGCCGGTCGTCCGCATCACTGTCGGTTAGATCGAAGATAAACCCAAGTTCGAAACTGAGCGCGACAAAAGCCAGTAACAACAGCGGCCAGCCGTAATGTGCAACATGTCCCAAAGCGTACTCCTTGAGTTACGATAGCTCACAACTTCCCAGGTGCGCGGTAACTCTACCGCTTTTGCCTTACCGGCGCCATGGTGCAGGCGGCGGTGATGTTGCGGTATTGTGTCACGCGACTGTCGCTGCCAACGGATCGTCTTGCCTGCGTTAAATGCGGAATAATTTGTTTGTGGCCCCGGCCATCCTCAGCCCGCCGCATCCCGATGGTATCGAAGGTACGGATCGGGATGGCACAGCGGCTCTTTGATGCGTTAAGAGGTTCTCATAGTTTAGGGGTTTGCGGTAAGGCGGGGGTCAGGCCCGAGAGGTGGTGGAGTGAGCAGAGATCAGACCGAACAAACGCGCCTCCCCCGCATCGTGAATGTCGGGCTTTGCGCCGTGTTGGTCAGTTTTTGTGACGAGCTGCGCGAAAGCGCCAATCGCGCGGCGCTGGCCTTTCGGGCAGAGCTTGAAAAGACCGCGCCAGAGGGGGTGCTTGAAACCAGCACCTCGCTCACCTCGGTGCTTGTCGTTTACGACCCCGCGCGGCTTGGAGTTGCAGATTTGCATGGCCATCTGACCGACCTGCTGCAAAGCAGACAGTGGGAAAAGGCCGATCTGCCCGATAACCGCCGGCTCTGGCGTATTCCGACCGTATTTGGCGGCGCTCATGGCCTGCAGCTGCAGGAGGCGGCGGCGCTGGCGGGGCTGAGCGAGGCCGAGGCGCTGCGCCAGCTAAGCGCGGCGCGGCTGCGGGTGATGACGATCGGCTTTGCTCCGGGCCAGCCCTATCTGGGATCGCTTGCGCCTCACTGGGATATCCCGCGCCAGAGCGGGCTGACCAAACAGGTGCCCGCCGGGGCAATTGCGGTGGCGATCCGGCAGCTGGTCATGTTCACCACGGCCACGCCGACCGGCTGGCGCTGGGTGGGGCAAACCGGATTTCGCGGCTTTCGCCCGGAAAGCGAAACGCCCTTTGCCCTGCGCCCGGGCGACGAGGTTCAGCTTGTACCGGTCAGCACGGAGGAGCTTGAAGCCGCGTCCGCCGGGGATCAAACCGGCGACGCCGGCGCAACATGGGAGATTATCGCATGAGCCGCGCCCTGATTGTACACCGCGCCGGGCCCTTGGTGACGGTGCAGGACCGGGGGCGCCCGGGGCAGATGGCCTTTGGCCTGTCGCGTGGCGGCGCTGCTGACTGGCGGGCGCTGGTCGAGGGCGCGGTGCTGCTGCGCCAGAGCGCGGGATGCGCCGCGCTGGAAATGGCCGGATCGGGAGGTGAGTATGAGGCCACCGAAGATATCCGCATCGCGCTGACCGGCGCGCCGATGGCGGCGCATCTGGACGGCCGGCGCCTGGTCTGGAACGCCTCGCACCGGATGGCGGCGGGTGAGCGGCTGAGCATCGGGGCCGCCTCGGCGGGGATCTACGGATATCTGCATGTTGCCGGCGGGATCGCGACCCGGCCCTTTCTGGGCAGCCACGCCGCCCATCTGGCCGCGGCTATCGGCGCGCCGCTTGCGCCGGGTGATACCCTGCCCATCGGTGCCGATCCGGAGCCCGACAGCGGAAAGGCCGGTTATTGCCTGCCGTTCGACGACCGATTTTCGGGCGGCACGCTCCGCGTTTTGCCAAGCGTTCATACGGGCCGCTTTTCAGCCCGGACGCGGGCGCGTTTCGAGGCGACAGTTTTTTCGCGCACGCCGCGCGGCAACCGTCAGGGGGCAGAGCTGTCATTCGATGGCGCGCCGTTTTCGTCGCAGGGGCAATTGTCGATCCTGTCCGAGCCGATGATGGCCGGCGATATCCAGATGACCGGCGAAGGCATCCCCTTTGTCCTGCTGCCCGAATGCCAGACCACCGGCGGCTATCCAAGGATCGGCACCATCCTGCCGCAGGACCTTGCCCTTGTCGCCCAGGCCACGCCGGGCGCGGCGCTGCGGTTTCGCTTTGTCACCCATGAAGAGGCGATGGCGGTCTATCAGCCGCCCGGGGCGCTTTACCGCGCGCTGAGCCAGGGCTTGCAACCGCTGCTGCGCGACCCCCATGATATTCACGATCTGCTGAGTTATCAGCTGATCAGCGGTGCGATAACCGGTTGGAACTGAGCAGGAGCGGGACATGCCACAACAGATCGATCTGAACGCGGATATGGGCGAAAGCTTTGGCGACTGGACCATGGGCGACGATCCTGCCCTGCTGGAGATTGTCACCTCGGCCAATATCGCCTGCGGCTTTCACGCGGGCGATCCCGATGTGATGGCCCGGACCATGCGGCTGGCCATCGCCCGGGGGGTGGGGATCGGGGCGCATCCCGGATTTGCCGATCTTCAGGGGTTTGGCCGCCGCCGGATTACCCTTTCGGCGGAAAGCCTGCGCAACATGATCACCTATCAGCTGGGCGCGGCGCAGGCGTTGGCGCATGCGGCGGGCGGCGCGCTGAACCACTTCAAACTGCATGGCGCGCTGGCCAATATGGCCGCCGAAGATCCCGCGCTGGCGCGTATCTGCTACCAGGCGGTTCTGGATATCGCGCCCGATCTGACGATCCTTGTTCTGGCGGCCACCCCGATGCAACAGGTCGCAGCCGAGCTTGGCTGCCGCTGGGCCGGTGAGATCTTTGCCGACCGCGCCTATAACGACGATGCCACGCTGGTTGACCGCAGCCTGCCGGGCGCGGTGATCCACGAGCCAGAGGAAGCCGCCGCGCGGGTGTCGCAGATGCTGCGCGAAGGGGCGATCGTGACCCGCTCGGGCAAGCGCATCAGCACGCGGATCGATACCGTCTGCATGCATGGCGACACGCCCAAGGCTATAGAGATTGCCCGGTGGGTGAAGGAGCGTCTGACCGAGGACGGC
The DNA here is from genome assembly GCA_030148745.1 of Paracoccaceae bacterium. Taxonomy (GTDB): domain Bacteria; phylum Pseudomonadota; class Alphaproteobacteria; order Rhodobacterales; family Rhodobacteraceae; genus JASBSV01. The sequence continues at coordinate 2,910 of JASBSV010000128.1, read as the reverse complement.
CTTGATATCCGGCGCTTGGGGTAGCTTTGGCGGGGAGGGGGCGGCTTGCGGGCGGGAATAGACATGCGGGATCATTGCTGAATAGGTAAGAAGTGGCAGCCCATAGGGGATGCCACCATTTGCGTATTTTCAATAACTTGAGGATCTGTTAGCCAGCATATTAGTACCTATTGATGCTATATGTTTGTCTTACTTTGCTAACCTCCCAGTAACAGGCTTGTGCTATGGAAAAATGTGCGGAAAGGCGCGCAGCGACCAAATATTGCCACATAATCGTGTGACATTTCTGAATGTCGGTACTACATTGGGAATATGGAAGGAATGCTGCCGCAACACTGGCTTGCGTGGAGAAAAAACATGAGTAACGACGATCTGCTAACGGCTCTTAAAGAAGACGCGGGAAGAGCTATGAGTGCCGAAGAGATTCGTGCGCAGAAGTTGTCTTTCGTACTTAGTACGCTGGATGACACAAGCGATGCGACCCGCGAGCGGGTTAAAAAGCGTATCGCAGAACATGAGGGCAGAGCCGCTTGATCCTTTTTGATCTATGCGGAAACGAGGCCCATCCGGCATATCAAAGCCTACATGTGGATAATCATGTCAGGCATTTGGATTTCATAAGATCCGCTACGGAGGCCGCCCTCGATGTGGAGCGGCCCTTTCTTTCACAGACGGTCATCAAGGCTCTGAACTTCCACGCGATAGCTTGTCTGCATACAAATGCTGGTCAGTATCGACCGTGCGACGTGGGGAACGAGGCTGGAACCAAATATCCGCCGTTTTGGCAGGTGCCGGACTTGATGGATGACTTCACCAATCAAGTTAATCGACATTGGGAGACTACCGGTCCAGCTGAACTCGGGGCGCATGTCCTCTGGCGACTCAATGCCATCCATCCCTTCATAAATGGGAATGGCCGAACTGCTCGCGCCGCATGTTTCTTTGCGATCTGCCTGAAGGCTGGTGGCTGGCTGCCCTATGATCCGGTTCTGCCAGTTCTGATAAAAGAGAAGAACGCAGAATACATAGCTGCATTGCGAGAAGCGGACGCCAATGGTGGAGACATATCTAAGTTGGCGGCGTTCCTGAAGGCGCTTCTTGAAGGGCAGGTAAGGTCCACTTAAGAAATATAAAGAACGTCCCAAGCGTAGGTTTTGCAGCACGGGTAAGTCACTGATAATAATAATTAAATAAAAATAGGTTAACCGTACTGTGGGCTAACCATCCTGCAAACCGCTGAAATCAAACAAAAATGGCAGCCCGTAGGGGAATCGAACCCCTCTTTCCAGGTTGAAAACCTGGCGTCCTAACCGATAGACGAACGGGCCACGGTGCGGGCGTATTAGGCAAAGCCGGCGCGGCGCGCAAGAGGTTTCTTTACGGAAATTCGGCTTTCTGACCGCAAAATGTCAAACAGCGTGAAAAGCGCCGCGGTGCGGCCTGAAACCGGGGTATGGGCGGCGCACGATATGCGCCGTTTCAGGCCGGGGCGGCGTCTTCCAGACGCAGTTGCACCGTCTCGCGCCCGCCCCAGCGGTTCAGCTCAAGCCGCCCGGCAAGGTGAAACCGTTGCCCGCCGTGGTTTTCAAGCGCCGGGCCAAGCGGGCCGTCGAAGGCGCCGAAGGCAATCGCCTCCAGTTTGGTGCCCAGACCATCGGTAAAGGCGATTTTCAGGTGGCTCGCCCCGACCCGCCGTGCGAAAGCGATCGCCTGATCGGGAAAGGCGAAACGCGGCGCGGCGGCGCTGGCGCCATATGGGCCTGCGGCCTCGATCCGGGTAATCAGATCGGCGCTTGCCGCTCCGGGCATCAAAAGCCCGTCCAGTTTAAGCTCGCGCGGTCCGGCCTGGCCCGCGCCCTGACGGCCCAGCAGTTCCGACAGCCGCGCCATTGCCGGTTCCAGTTTGGCGCGCGAAACGCTCAGCCCCGCTGCCATCCGGTGCCCGCCGCCTTTCAGCAACAGCCCCTCGGAGGCCAGCCGCTGCACCGCCGCGCCCAGATCGACGCCGCTGACCGAGCGGCCCGAGCCCTTGCCCTCATCCCCGTCAAGGCCGATCACCACGGCGGGGCGGTTGGTCAGCTCTTTGAGGCGCGAGGCGACGATGCCGACAACCCCGGGGTGCCACCCTTCGCCGGCGGCCCAGACCAGTGGCGCGTCAAGGCCGCGCTCTTCGGCCTGGGCAAGGGCCGCGTCGCGCACCGCGGCCTCAATCTCGCGCCGTTCGGTGTTGAGCTGCTCAAGCCGGTCGGCCATGGCCGCGGCCTGATGCGGATCGCGGCTTGCCAAAAGCCGTGCGCCCAGATCGGCCTTGCCGATGCGCCCGCCGGCATTGACACGCGGGCCCAGAACAAAGCCAAGGCTATAGGCGGTGGGCGCGCCATCCATCTTGGCGGCATCGGCAAGGGCGACCAGCCCCGGCCGCTGGCGCCGGCCCATGACCACCAGACCCTGACGCACAAAGGCCCGGTTTACCCCGATCAGCGGCGCCACATCGGCCACGGTGGCCAGCGCCACCAGATCGAGAAGCGCCATGAGGTCGGGGCCCGCGTGCCCGTTTTCGCGCATCTGCCGGTTCACCTCGACCAGCATCAGAAAGACCACGCCGGCGGCACAAAGATGCCCCAGATCGCCGCTTTCGTCCTGACGGTTGGGATTCACGACGGCCAGCGCAGGGGGCAGGGTTTCACCGCCAAGGTGGTGGTCGAGCACGATGACATCGGCGCCCTGTGCGGCGGCAATCGGCCCATGCGACAGGGTTCCGCAATCGACGCAGACGATCAGGTCATGATCCTTGGCAAGGGCGGCCATCGCCTCGTCATTGGGGCCATAGCCTTCGTCGATACGGTCGGGCACGTAAAGCGTGGCCTCTTGCCCTGCCTCGCCCAGCCAGCTGATCAAAAGCGCGGCCGA
>JASBSV010000125.1 GCA_030148745.1 Paracoccaceae bacterium | reverse complement strand
GTGACGATGCCGCCGTCGAATTTGGGGGCCCGCCCGTCGATTGCGACGGCGTGGCATTGGGTGGGATCGCCCACCGACTGCACCCCCTGGTCCAGCAGATCGGCCAGAACCACGCCGCGGTTGTAGGGCGTGCCGCGGATCAGGAAATTCTGGGCCGCTGGCCCCCAGGCGCGGGTCAGCCAATCCAGATCGGCCTGAAAGCCGCCCGAGGCGACGATCACCGCGCGGGGCGTGATCCTGTGGGTCTGGTCATCTTTGGTATACTCCACTTGGGCGATCCGGTCGCCATCCAGCGCCAGATGGCTGACATGGGCCTCGTAAATCACTTTGATCCCTAGACGCGCTGCGGTTCGGTAATAAGCGTTCACCAGCGCCTTGCCCCCGCCCAGAAAGAAAGCATTGGTCCGTGCCAGCGACAATGTCCCCGACAACGAGGGTTGGAAGTGAATGCCATGTTTTTCCATCCACGGCAGGCATTGTTCCGAGGATCGGATTACCAGTCGCGCCAGTTTCTCATCTGTCTTGCCGCCGGTGACCTTCATCAGATCGGCAAGGTATTCGGCTTCGTCATATGTGCCCTCAAGCACTGAAAGTGGCCCCGAGTGCATACAGCGGAAATTTCTCGTGTGGCGCGAATTGCCGCCACGATAAGGTTTTGGGGCGGTTTCCAGAATGAGCACTCTGGCCCCAGCCTCGGCCGCTGTGATGGCCGCGCAAAGCGCCGCGTTGCCGCCACCGATGATGGCGATGTCATAGTCGTTCGTCATGGTCAGCTGCCGGGGCCGGGCCAGATTGAATACGGGATATAGACATGCCCATCGGCCAGTTTGCGTGCCGTGCGAACCAGACCGGCCGCATGCAGGCTAAAGCCGTCCTCATCGGAGAAATCGATCAGAACCTCGATTTCTCCGGCGGCGTGTTCCAGCACCACCTTGGCGGGGCTTTGCGTAGGGCGGGACAGCATCCCGTCGGCGACCGTGCCCGGCGTCAACGCGCAAGATGCCAGACATTGCGCCCCGGTCACCGCCATCGAGGGGTGGGTGTTCCATGGCATGAAATAACGTGCGGCAATGGCGCCACCTGCGGCCGCCGGGGCCAACAGCCCGAACTTCGGCGTCACCGATTGCGATACATCCCCCATGCCCATCAGGGCACCTGCCTTCTGCCGGATCGTCTCCATTCGCGCAAAAAAGGCGCGGTTTTCATCAAGCTCTGCGGCGCTTTCATGGCCGGTCAGACCGAAGTCCGAGGCCCGTGCGATGGCCAGAGGCATGGCGACATCCATACAGGTCACCTCAATCCCGTCGATGGTATCGCGCAGATTGCCGGTCGGCAGGAAAGCCCCCGTTGATGAGCCGACGACACCGTTGAAGGTCAGCGCGACCGGGGCGGCGGTGCCGGGCACCCCAGCGATCGAGGTGTCGCCCTCATAGCCCGGCCTACCGCTGGGCGTGGGCACCATGGCCAGCACAAGAGCGCCGGTATTGGTCGCCCTAATTCTGACCGGGGTGACATCGCCGCTGGCCTTGATCAGGCCCATTTCGATGGCTGCCGCCCCAACCCCCGAAAGCATGTTTCCGCAGGTCGGTTTGAAATCGACCAGCTGATCCAGAACCGAAACCTGAGCGAAGAAATAGTCGATATCGACCCCATCCTCTTGCGAACGTGACAGCATCGCTACTTTGGTGGTCACTGCCGCGCCGCCGCCGATCCCGTCGATATTCAGCGGATGGCCCGACCCCAGCACGGCGATCAGAACCTTGCTCAGCCTGTCGCGGTCCTCTGGCAGGTCCTCGCGCCGGAAATATGGCCCACGCGATGTTCCCCCGCGCATGAAAATATATGGGATGGCTGTCTGGGTCATTTCAGTGGCCATGGCAAATCAAACGCTCCCTGCAAAAGTCCCGGCGGAAAGTCGCGGTTCAGCGCCCCGGCCATAAGGCTCATGAAGGCGACGCCGCAGGCCGTCAAAACAAGGGTTTTGACCCAGCCGGCGCCTGCACGCACCCGCAGGAAGGCGACAAGAAACCCGATAAGCGCCAGGATAAAGCCGACAAACCAGGTTGCGGCGATCAGCCCGGCGAACCACGCCAGTGTGGACCAAAGGCCATAGGGCGCGTCGGCGTCCTCTCCGGCGATTTCCCTGTCGGCAAAGATCATATCGCCCTCGGGTTTGCGGATCATCTGAACAAGCAGGATCAGGCAACAGAGCAGCGCGGTCGAGCCCACCACCAGCGGCACGATCTTGTCAGTCATATTGTGGTTGGGGATCAGGCTGGCATTGATCAGGGCCGTGATCAGATAGCCGGCGATCACCAGCAGGAATATCAGCGGCGCGCGCTTTTGGCCTGACTGCATCTCGCCCTCGGACATGATGGATTTTGCCTGACGGATGCCCAGAACGACCGAGATGACGGTGATGATGATCAGGACGATAACGATCGGGCTGAAGACATAGTCCATCCCACCCTCAAAGCTTTTGCGAAAGCGGAAGCTGGCGATCTGAAAAGCCTGATTGGAGAATTTCTCGACCGGATTGGACAGCACGAAACCGATCAGAAAAGCCGGCCGGGACCAGTCGAAACGTCGCAGGAAGATCCCGACCAAACCCATCGCGTAGAGGGCCAGAAGGTCTTCGAAATTCTGGCCGGACTGAAAAGCGGCAAAACTGATCAGCATGAAAAGAAACGGGGCGAGGTAGGTAAAGCGGATCGTGGTCAGCCGCGCAATCGGACCCGAGGCAGCGATGCAGAGGATCGTTCCCACGACATTGGCCAGTGCCAGCAGCCAGACGATGGAATAGGTGATGTCGAGGTTGTTCTTGAGCATCGACGGGCCCACCTCGATATCGCCCGAACCAAGCAGGGCAATCGCGCCGATGAAGATCGCCATCGATCCCGATCCCGGTATCCCGAACAAAAGCGTGGGGACCAGCCCGCCGCCCTCTTTGGCGTTGTTAGAGCTTTCGGGGCCGATCACGCCGCGAACCTCGCCCTTGCCGAATTTCGATTTGTCCTTCGTGGTCTGGACCGTGTGGCCATAGGCGATCCAGTCCACCACCGACCCGCCAAGCCCCGGGATCACCCCGACGATCACCCCGATGATCGAACAGCGCACTGAAAGCCATATGTTGGCAAGCCAGTCGCGCACGCCTTCCATCCAGCCCGCGCCAAGGCTTGCGCCCTGCGAGATTGACCGGTCCTGCCGCAAGAGCGAGACGATCTCGGGGATGGCAAAGATACCAAGACCCACGATGACAAGTTTCAGCCCGTCGGTCAGATAGGGGATGTCATAGGTGGCCATGCGCAGCGACCCGCCTGCGTCCGCCTCGCCGATGGTGCCCACCATCAGGCCCAGTCCGGCCGCCGCCAGGCCCTTGAAAGCGATGCGTCCGGCCAGAACCGCAACCATAGAAAGGCCCAGGATTGTGATCATCAGCATTTCGGGCAGGCCGAAGGCCAGAACGATGGGCCGCGCGATCAGGATAAACAGCGTCAGAAAGCTTGCCCCTACCAGACCGCCGAATAGCGATGAGGCGAATGCGGCCGACAAGGCGCGCGCCGCCTCGCCCTTCTTGGCCATGGGAAACCCGTCAAGGACCGTGGCCTGCGAGGCAGAGCTTCCCGGTATCCCCAGAAGAACCGAGGCAAAAGTGTCGGATGTCGGGACAACCGCGACCATGCCGATCATCAGCGCCAGACCCAGCACCGGGTCCATGCCGAACATGAACGGCAGAAGCAGGGAAAGCCCGGCAATGCCGCCAAGTCCCGGAAAAACCCCGATCGCAAGGCCCATGGCAACGCCCATCACCAGATAGCCCAGAACGACAGGCTGCAAAATAAGGGCCCAGGCATCACCCAGCGCGGGAAGGGCGGTTGCAAACATCTCCACGATATCGACTTTCGTAGGGGGAAGAGTAAGGGGATCTGTGCCGGGCGCCCAGCAGGCTGATGCAGCGCGCCCGGCGGTGTGCGATTACTTCAGTTCGACACCGTAAGCTTCTTTGAGCCAGTTCAGAACATAGCTCTTGGCGCTTTCCGGCACCGTGGTTGCGGTCTTGACGGCCGCTTTGGCACCGGCGCCCACGAACATCGGGTATTTGCCTACGCGCTTGGACGAGATTTTTGCGAAATCAGGCCGATTGCGCACCGCTTCGAAGGCTTTGACATAGGTGTCGATGATGTCCTGCGATGTCCCTGCCGGCAAAAACGCGATTTTCTGCGAGGAAAAACCGGCGACGAAGAAGGCTTTCCAGGCTTCCCAAGCATCGCCCGAGGTTTCACAGCCGTCTGTCGCTTGGCAGACTTCCTTGAAGGTGGGGATGTCGGGGAATGTCGGGTCGCGAACGATATTGCCGTCAGCGTCCAGCGCGCCCCACGTCATCATCGGAACGGCCTTGCCCGAGGCGACAAGATCGGCCGAGCCGCCCAGATAGCCAGATGAGGTCTGGTAATCGATCGTCGCCTCGCCCCGCTCGAACATCAGCCGGCCGTCGCCGCGGCCCTTGATGCCGAATACCGGCTCGACGCTCATGCCAAGCATTTGCCAGGCCAGAAGCGGCACCAGGTCAAGCCGGGTTGCGCCCTGGCTGCCATAGATGAAATCGATGCCTTTGAGCTTGTTGGCCGAGCCATCGAATTTCGCGCCGTCCTTAGCGTTCAGATAGGCAACGCCTCCGGTCCCGCTTGCCATGACCGGGTTCCAGTCCTTGTATTCATAGCGCACGCGCGGATCGCCCAGAAGATAGGGAAACTGGGTCGACCCCGACGTGCCGAATAGCAATGTGCCATCGCCTCCGGTCTGCTGCTGGAACCAGTTCGCGCCCTTGGTCGAACCGGCACCGGGCATGAATTTGACCACCACCGTGGGTTGGCCGGGCAGGGCCTGAGATAAAAGCGGCGCAAAAAAGTTTGCCCATTTGGCCGAGCCGCCGGTTTCCGAAAAGGGGATTACCCATTCGATGGTTTTGCCGCTGAAATCCACCTGAGCGGATGCTGGCGCGGCCAGACCGGCGGCTGCAAGGATCCCGATGAATGCGCGACGTGTAAATCTGGAAATGGTCATGTGTTCCTCCCTTATGACCAGAAAACCACAGGTGGCGGCCTCCCTGCCACCACTGTGTTCGTGTGAAATCGGGGATTGATTCCCCTGACGATGTTCTGAACATGTATGGCCAACCTTGCGCCAAGCTTGCGGGAGATAAAATTGCGGATCGCCATCATTGAGGACAACAAGACACTTGCCAATGCAATCGCCTATCAGCTGCGCGATCGCGGGCATTCGGCGGATGTTCTTCACCACGGCGGCGAGGCGGATGCGTTTCTGGCGCGTGAAGGCGCCGATCTGATCGTTCTGGACATCAATCTTCCGGGCCAAAGCGGGCTTGAGTTGCTACGTGCCTTGCGCCGGCGCGGCGACGGCGCGCCGGTGATCCTGCTGACCGCGCGCAGTGAAACGCGCGACCGGGTTGCCGGGCTTGACGCCGGGGCGGATGATTATCTGGTAAAGCCGTTTGAGATGGACGAGCTTGAGGCGCGCATCCGTGCCCTGTCGCGCCGCAAGGAACTGGACTATGGCGCGCGCGAGGTTATTGGCGGGCTGGAGTTTGACCGGACCGCGCGGCAATTGCTCTCGGACGGCGTACCGCTGGAGTTGCCGCGCCGGGAGCTGGCAACGCTTGAATGCCTGCTGGATCGGCGCGGGCGGCTGGTTTCGCGGGCTCTTCTGACCGATCATGTCTATGGTGTAGGCGCGGATGTCGACAGCACGGCGATTGAGCCTCATGTCTCGCGCCTGCGCAAGCGTCTGGCCCCTTATGGCGTTGTCATCAAAACGGCCCGTGGCCTTGGGTACCTGCTTGAGGCGGGTGGCTGATGCGCGCCTCGCTCTCTTTGCGCTCGCGGCTTTTTGCTCTGATTCTGGCGCCGCTTCTGCTGATGGCGATATTGCTGGGGTATTGGCGCTATACGGTAGCACAATCTACCGCCGAGGTTCTTTTTGACCGGTCGCTTCTTGCAACCGCGATGGCAATTTCGCGCGATGTGGCGATCTCGGGCGGTGATGCGCTTTTGCCTTCGACACGCGATCTGATCAGCGATGCGACCGGGGGCGAGGTTTTTTATCATGTCACCGGTCCCGGCGGAATTTACGTCACCGGATATGCCTATCCGCCGGCAGCCCCCAAGCGCCACCGCGCCGATCCTTATCAGCCGGAATATTTCAAGGCGGTCTACCGCGGAGAGCCGGTTCGCGTTCTGCGGGTGACCGAACGAACAACGATCGGCAACCTTAGCGGCGATGCGACCGTCACCGTTTGGCAGCGGATGAGCGAACGTAATGCCTTTGCCCGTGATCTCGCCGTCAAGGCCGCCGGCCTTCTGGGGGCTCTTCTGGTCACACTCGCGCTGGTTGTCTGGTTTGGTGTTCAGCGCGGTCTGCGGCCGCTGGTCGATCTGCAGGGTGCCATTGCGGCGCGCTCGCCTGAGGATCTGAGCACGATCAAACGACCCGTCCCGGCCGAGGCGCGCGGCATCGTCGATACGCTGAACCGGCTTTTCGGGCAGGTCGAGAAAAGCATCGATGCGCATCAGGTCTTTATCTCGGACGCGGCCCATCAGCTACGAAACCCCGTGGCGGCGGTTCAGTCGATGGCAGAGGCGGTCAGAGACGCGCCCGATGGTGAGGAAAAGGACCGGCGCATTAATGAACTGATCGAGGCGTCGCGCGGATCGGCGCGGGTCACCGATCAGCTTTTGTCGCTCGACAGGTTGCGTCACCGCAGCGGGGAGTTGGATGAATTCGACCTCAATCAATTGACCCGGGAGGTTTGCACAGCGAGCGGCACGTCGATCCTGGCCGCGGGGGTCGAGCTTGAGCTGGAGGAGCATGACGATGCCTTGCCGGTCCATGCCGATCGTTTTTTCGTCGCCGAGGCGCTGAAGAACCTGATCGACAACGCCCGCAAGCATGGCGGCGCGGATTTGACGAAGATATCCGTGCAGACGGCGCGCGCGGGCGGGGCGGCGACCGTTACCGTTTCCGACGATGGTGTCGGTCTGTCGCCCGAAGATACCAAAGTGGCCTTCAGCCGGTTTTCTCAGATCGAGCCGAGCGGCGGCAGCGGCCTTGGCCTTGCCATCGCCCATTCGGTTGCTATCCGGCATGGCGGCGATCTGCGGATCCTGCCGGTCGCTCGTGGCGCGCGGCTGGTTCTGACCCTGCCTGTCGCCAAGGCCGCCTGAGCCTGATCGCCGCCGCTGCCGGGGCGATTATTCGTCTTCCGGCGTCAGTTGGATAACGCGTTTGCCAAATCCTTCGCCGCGCAGCAGCCCGACAAAGGCGGCTGGCGCCTGTTCCAGCCCCTTGATGATCTCTTCGCGGTATTTGATCTTTCCCTCCGCGACCCAGCGCGACATCTGAGCGGAAAATTCCGGGTAAAGATGCCCGAAATCGTCAAAGACGATAAAGCCGCGCATCGTGATCCGGCGGCGCAGCATCTGACCCATAAGCCAGCTCATCCTGTCAGGCCCCTCAGGCAGAGAGGTGGCATTATATTGCGAGATCAGCCCGCAAAGCGGAATGCGCGATGCCGGGTTCAAATACGGAAGCACCGCGTCAAACACTGCCCCGCCTACGTTTTCAAAATAGATGTCGATCCCGCCGGGAACCGCCGAGCCGAGCTTTTCGGCAAAGCCGTCCGCCTTGTAATCCACACAGTCGTCAAACCCCAGCGTCTGGGTGACATGGCGGCATTTTTCGGGGCCGCCGGCGATGCCGACAACCCGCAGTCCCAAAAGTTTTCCGATCTGGCCTACTGTGGCGCCGACCGGCCCGCTGGCAGAGGCGACGACCAGAGTTTCGCCTTGTTTCGGCTGCCCGATCTGGGTCAGCCCGGCCCATGCGGTCAGTCCCGGCATCCCAAGAACGCCCAGGGCCCAGGTCGGATTCTGTGGGTTTTTTCCCAGATTGACCACACCCGAGCCATCCGAAAGCGCATAATCCTGCCAGCCGCCAAAGGCGAGAACCCAGTCGCCCTCGTCAAAGCGATCAAGCCGCGAGGTGACAACCTGGGCGACCGTTCCTCCGACCATCACCTCACCAATGCCCACGGGCGGGGCATATGAGGGCGCATCGCTCATCCGGCCGCGCATGTAAGGGTCGAGCGAGAGATATTTGTTCCGCAGCAGCATCTGACCTTCTGCCGGTTCGGGAATGTCAGTGGTTTCCAGGCGCAGGGTGTTGTCATCAGGCTCGCCCTTCGGGCGCTGGGCGAGGACGTAGCGGCGGTTGGATGGCTGGCTCATGGCGGATGTTCCTTGTCGGCTGCGACGGATGTGTGCCGGTTCGGCGTTCCGCGTTTCGGCCCTCTGGCGCTGTTAAAGGGCAGTTCGCGCGGCGCTGCAAAGGCTTTTGGCGCCATCGGCTGCCTTTCGCCGCGTCAGGTATGCGGTCGCCGTTGAGGCGCGGTATCGCCATCGCCAGATCGCTGGCGCGGGATCATTTTTTCGGTGCCGGTCCATGCCCATGCGTTGACGTTGTTGCAAATGCAACGATATGATCGGTTTGCCCAATTGGTTGGATGGCAATGGGAGACATGGATATGAACGGACAAACGGCGCCGCAAGGAGTGCGGGCGGCATCCCGGACAGGGGGTGCAGGCGATGGGTATATGCCGGGCTTTGGCAATGATTTCGAGACCGAGGCCCTTCCGGGGGCATTGCCGCGCGGAATGAACAGCCCGCAGCGGTGCAACTACGGGCTTTATGGCGAACAGCTTTCGGGCACGGCCTTTACCGCGCCAAACCACCGCAACGAGCGGACATGGTGTTATCGCATTCGCCCCTCGGTCAAACACACGCATCGTTTCGAGAAGATCGATTTGCCCTATTGGCGCTCGGCGCCGCATGTGCTTGAGGATGTGATTTCTCTTGGCCAGTATCGCTGGGATCCGGTGCCTATCGGCCAGCAGGAGCTGACCTGGCTGACCGGAATGCGCACGATGACAACGGCGGGCGATGTCAACACCCAGACCGGCATGGCCGCGCATATCTATCTAGTCACCGCCAGCATGGAAGACGCCTATTTCTATTCCGCCGACAGTGAGCTTCTGGTCGTGCCGCAAGAGGGCCGGCTTCGGTTCTGCACCGAACTGGGGGTGATCGATCTGGCGCCCAGAGAGATCGCCATTCTGCCGCGCGGTCTGGTTTATCGGGTCGAGGTTCTTGAAGGGCCGGCGCGCGGTTTTGTCTGCGAGAATTATGGCCAGAAGTTCGACCTTCCGGGCCGGGGTCCGATCGGGGCCAACTGCATGGCCAACCGGCGCGATTTCAAAACGCCCGTCGCGGCTTTTGAAGACCGCGAGGTACCGTCGACCGTTACTGTCAAATGGTGCGGCCAGTTTCACCGCACACAGATCGATCACAGCCCTCTGGATGTCGTCGCCTGGCACGGAAATTACTGCCCGGTGAAATATGACCTGACCACCTATTGCCCCGTGGGTGCGGTTCTTTTCGATCATCCCGATCCGTCGATCTTTACGGTTCTAACAGCGCCCTCAGGGGTCGAAGGGACGGCGAATATCGATTTTGTGCTGTTTCGCGAACGCTGGTCCGTGGCCGAAGATACCTTCCGACCGCCGTGGTACCACAAGAACGTGATGTCCGAGCTGATGGGCAATATCTATGGTCAGTATGACGCCAAACCCAAGGGATTTGTGCCCGGCGGGATGTCGCTTCACAATATGATGCTGCCGCACGGGCCGGACAGGGCCGCCTTCGAGGGCGCCAGCAGCGCGGAGTTGCAGCCGCAAAAGCTGGACAATACCATGTCGTTCATGTTCGAGACCCGCTTTCCCCAGCATCTGACCCGATTTGCCGCCAAAGAGGCGCCGCTTCAGGACGATTACATCGATTGCTGGAAAGACATCGAAAAGAAGTTTGACGGCACCCCGGGGATCAAGGCGTGACGAGTAAGGCCGACCGCCTGGTGCTTTTGGGAACGAAAGGCGGCCCTGCGGTGCGCGCGGGTGGCGCGATGCCGACCGCCAGTTTGCTTGAGATGGATGGCCAGAGCATCGTTATCGATTGCGGCATCGGCGTGAGCCGGGGTTTGGTCGATGCCGGCTTTGATCTGCGGCGGCTTGAGCAGATATTTGTCACCCATCTGCATTCCGATCACCTGCTGGGGCTTGGCCCGCTTGTGCACACGGCTTGGACGACGGGCCTGAAAACCCCGGTTACAATTCATGGGCCCGAGGGGATTTACGGCTATTGGGAGCATTTTCTGCACTCGATGTCCTTTGACAATGCGATCCGGGTTTATGACGAGGGGCGCCCACCGCTTGAGGATCTGATCACCGTCAAAACATATGCCGAAGGGGTGGTGGCCCGGGGGCCGATCAAGATCAGCGCCCTGCGCGTGCCGCATCCGCCTGTCGAAAATTGCTTTGCGCTGCGCTTTGACGGCAGCAGAAGTGTGACTTTTTCAGCCGATACTGCCTATTTCCCGCCGCTCGCCGAATTTGCCCGGGGCTGTGATGTTCTGGTTCATGAGGCGATGCTGCCCGAGGCGATCGACAAGATCGTGCAGAAAACCGGTATGGGCGAGAAACTGCGTTCTCATCTGATGGCATCCCATACCACCGCAGATGATGCCGCGCGGATTGCCATGGCTGCGGGCGCAGGGCATTTGGTTCTTAATCATCTGGTCCCCGCCGATGATCCTCAGATCACCGATGCCCACTGGCTGGGGCGCTGTGCGTCAGTGTGGGACGGTCCGGTTACCGTGGGCCGCGACGGGATGGAGATCATGCTGTGAGCGGGCTGAAACGAAGCTGGGTGTCATCGGCCAACGGCGCGGGCTGCCCTTTCCCGCTCAACAACCTACCCTACGGGGTTTTTTCGACCGGCGATCAGGAGCCGCGCTGCGGTGTGGCCATTGGCGATATGATCCTTGATATGGCCGCAGTTCAGGCGCGGGGCCTGATAGATCTGGGCGCGCCCGATCTGTTTGATATGCCGTATTGGAATGATGTGATGGAGCTGGGTCCGAAGGGCTGGACCGCTCTGCGCGCGCGCCTGTTGCAGATCCTTGCCGAAGGGGCGCCGGAGCAGGCCGAGCTTGCACCCTGTCTGGTGCCAATGGCCGAGGCTGAACTGCATATGCCGATCGCGGTGTCTGAGTTCACCGATTTTTATGCGGGCCGCCATCACGCCACCAATGTCGGCACGATGTTTCGGGGCGCGGAAAACGCTCTGCCGCCGAACTGGCTTCATATTCCGATCGGCTATAACGGGCGGGCAAGCACGGTGGTGGTCAGCGGAACCGATGTCATCCGTCCCAATGGCCAGATAAAGCCGCCCGGTGCGGACCGGCCAGTTTTCGGGCCATGCGCCCGGCTGGATTTCGAGCTTGAAGTGGGCGCGATTGTCGGCGGCAATACCGAAATGGGCCAGATGTTAAGCGTCGCTGATGCCGATGCGATGATCTTTGGCTATGTTCTGCTGAACGACTGGTCGGCGCGCGACATTCAGGCCTGGGAGTATCAGCCGCTGGGCCCGTTTCAGGCCAAGGCCTTTGCCACCACGATCAGCCCGTGGATTGTCAGCGCGGCTGCGCTGGCGCCGTTCCGCACCCCGACGCCGACGCGCGAGGTGCCATTGTTACCCTATCTGGCCGAGCCGGGGCCGACGTTGTTTGACATCGACCTCAGCGTTGCGATCCAACCCAAAGGCGCGCCGCGCGCCACCACCATTTGCCGCACAAACTATCGCGAGATGTATTATTCGGCTGCCCAGCAACTTGCCCATCATGCCTCAAGCGGCTGTGCGATGAATGTGGGGGACCTTCTGGGGTCGGGCACCGTTTCGGGCCCCGAAAGGGAAAACCGGGGCAGTATGCTTGAAATCAGCTGGGGCGGAAAAGAGCCGCTGACCCTTGAAACCGGCGAGAGCCGCAGTTTCCTTGAAGATGGCGATACCGTTACCCTGTCGGGGGCGGCGCAGGGACGCGGCTATACCATCGGGTTCGGCGCGTGCAGCGGCACCATCCGTCCGGCCCGGAATTTCGATCAGCGGGGAGACCACCCATGACCAAAGCATTCGCCTCGCAAAGCGATATGTCAGAGAAAAAGATCACCTTTGAGGAGGTCGGCGAAGGGCTCTGGGCCTTTACCGCCGAGGGGGATCCGAATTCCGGTGTGATTATCGGCGATGACAGCGTTATGATCGTCGAGGCGCAGGCGACGCCGCGCCTTGCCCGCAAGGTGATCGAGAAGGTGCGCGAGGTCACCGACAAGCCGATCACCCATCTGGCGCTGACCCATTATCATGCCGTTCGGGTGCTTGGCGCCTCGGCCTATGGTGCGCCGCAGATCATCATGGGCGAGAAAGCCCGCGCCATGGTCGCCGAGCGTGGGCAAGAGGATTGGGACAGTGAGTTCGACCGCTTCCCCCGTCTTTTTCAGGGGCACGAGGAAATTCCCGGCCTGACCTGGCCGACGACCACCTTCAACGACCGGATGACCGTCTATCTGGGCAAGCGCCGGGTTGATCTGATGCATCTGGGGCGCGCACATACCGCTGGCGACACGGTGATCTATGTGCCCGACCAGAACGTGATGTTCACCGGCGATATCGTCGAATATCGTTCGGCCTGTTACTGCGGTGACGGGCATTTTCACGACTGGCCCGGAACGCTGGAGCGGATCGGGAGGTTCAATCTAGATGCCATCGCGCCGGGGCGGGGTGACGCGCTGCTGGGCCGTGACATGGTCAACGCCGCGCTTGAATCCACCAGAGATTTCGTGACCTCCACCTATCGGCCAGTCGCCGGCGTGGCCCTGAAAGGCGGCACGCTGAAAGAGGCCTGGGAGGCGGTGCGCGCGGAATGCGACCCCAAATTCGCCGATTACGCAATCTATGAGCATTGCCTGCCCTTCAACGTCGCCCGTGCCTATGACGAAGCGCAGGACATCGACACGCCGCGGATCTGGACCGCCCAGCGCGACAAGGAGATGTGGGCGGCGCTTCAGGGCTGACAAACAAGGGGAGGTAGTGGCGATGGTTGGCGGGCGTTATGAGGTCGCTTTCCGGCTTTATCCCTACCGCAAAGTTGCGGAGCAGGACATGGAGCCCCGGCGCCATCGGGTGGTGATCGTCGGCGGCGGCCCGGTCGGAATGGCGGCGGCGCTGGATCTGGGGCTGCGGGGCACTCCGGTTCTGTTGCTGGACGATCATGATGGGCCCGGGCTGGGCAGCCGGGCGATATGCTTTTCCAAGCGAACGCTGGAGATTGCTGACCGCCTTGGCTGTGGTGATGCGCTGCTGGAAAAGGGCGTTCAGTGGAGCGTGGGAAAGGTTTTCCATGGTGCGGAGCGGGTGTTCGAGTTCAACCTGCAACCCGAAAAAGGCCATAAATATCCGGCGTTTATAAACCTTCAGCAACCCTATTTTGAGAAATTCCTTATAGATGAGGTTCGCCGCGCACAATCGCGCGGGGCGCCGATCGAAATTCGCGGCTGTAATCAGGTGACCGGCCTGCGCGAGCGTAGCGATTTCGTGGAGCTTGACGTTGAAACCCCGGATGGCGCCTATCAGATCGAGGCGGACTGGCTGATTGCCTGTGACGGCGCACGCTCGCCGGTGCGCGATATGATGGGTCTTGGCTTTGACGGGCGGGTGTTTGAAGACAATTTCCTGATCGCCGATGTCAGGATGACCGCCGATTTCCCGACCGAACGCTGGTTCTGGTTCGAGCCGCCCTTCAAGGACAGCGGTCAGTCGGCGCTGCTGCACAAACAGCCCGATGACATCTGGCGGATCGACTTTCAGCTGGGATGGGACATCGACCGAAAGGTCGAGCTGGATCCGGCAAAGATCCGCGCCCGGGTCGATGCGATGCTGGGCGAGGGGGCGCAATATGATCTGGTATGGACCTCGATCTATACGTTTCAGTGCTGCCGGATGGAGAAATTCCGCCATGGAAGGGTTCTTTTTGCCGGCGACAGCGCGCATCAGGTGTCGCCCTTTGGCGCGCGCGGTGCCAACTCGGGCATTCAGGACATCGACAACCTTGGCTGGAAGCTGAGCATGGTGATCGACGGGCTTGCCCCCGAAAGCCTGATGGACAGCTATTCCGACGAACGCGTCTATGGGGCAGAGGAAAATATCCTCAACTCGACCCGCTCCACCGATTTTCTGACGCCCAAATCCGAGATCAGCAAGATCTTTCGCAACGCGGTTCTGAAACTGGCGCAAAGCCACGAGTTTGCGCGCCCGCTGGTCAATTCCGGCCGCCTTTCGGTTCCCTGTGTCTATGAGGGTATGCCGCTCAACGGTCCCGATCTGCTGAACCAGGGGCCGCGCCAGAGCCGTGTTGGCGCGCCTTGCCCCGATGCGCCCACAGGGCAGGGGTATTTGCTGAACCGT
Source organism: Paracoccaceae bacterium (assembly GCA_030148745.1). Classification (GTDB taxonomy): domain Bacteria; phylum Pseudomonadota; class Alphaproteobacteria; order Rhodobacterales; family Rhodobacteraceae; genus JASBSV01. The sequence goes on along the minus strand of JASBSV010000125.1, from coordinate 17,992 downwards.
CTTCCTGCGGGCTTTGTCATCCTCACGATTGATGCCGATGCGCCCGCGCAGGTGACCGAAGCGGGTGTCAGCGCCAGCCGTCTGGCCCTGAGTGCGCCCGAGGATGCCTCGGGCGCGCTTGCGGATCGTTATCTTGGCGCCGCCGCCAGCGGGGTTTACCTGATCCGCCCCGATCAGCATATCGCGGCCCGGTGGCCGGAATTTGACGAGACCGCAATGCGCGCCGCGATCCGGCGCGCGGTCGGAAAGGACTGAACATGCCGCTTAATCTTGCCCCCAACATCCCCGATGGCGACGGATTTTATGATGAGCTGTTGCAGGCCCATCAGGGGCTGAGCAAAGAGCAGAGTGAGGCCTTCAATGCCCGCCTTATCCTGATCCTTTGTAACCATATCGGCGACCGCGAAGTGATCCGTCAGGCCTTGCGCGCCGCTGCGGGGTGACCGGTAAAATGGTGGCGGTTTTGGCGTCGGTTTTGTAGCCTTGGAACGATGCCCGGACTGCCGAAATCCTGACCTGATTCCGGGGTCGGAGAAGGCAAAAAATCATATAAAAACAAATCTTTGATTGATATATTTCTGCGCCCTTCTTTGGCGTGCAGGGTCCAGCGCTGGAAGGTTTTGGGCAGCAAATATCGTTGCAAATGAAATAATTATAGAGTATCCAAACTCCTGTGATCCCGACTTTGGAAGTTTTGTGCAAGAGCCGGAATCTCAACCATTACGAGTGGCAATTTGAAGCGCGGCTACAACGCGCAAACGAACACCATTTGCTAAGGGAGAAGCCTTCAAAATGGAAAATGCACTAGGGATCTGGGGCCCGCAAGCGGCGCTGATGGCGATCACCGCGTCCTTCACGGTCTTGGGGCTGGTTATGCTGCTGGCCGCGATGTTCATGAAGCGGCGCTGGAAGCCAAGTTACACGTTTGAATTCGCTTTTATCGCGGTCATGCTGGGGCTGGTCTATTACGCGGACCGCGAAAGCTTTAACACCTATTCGGTTTATCAGGAAAATCTGAACGCAACCGAAAAGAAAGTGTCGGGCAATTACACCGGCGCCGGCGAACAGGCCTTTGACCGGGTCGTGACCGTCGTGGCGTTTCAGTGGGGCTATGGCTTTATCAACGACAAGAACGAGATCAGCCGGAATGCCGTTGTCGTCAATCCGGGGGAAAAAGTTCTGTTCAAGGTGATCAGCAACGATGTGATCCACGGCTTTAACATCCCGGTAGCGCAGATCACCGCCGAGATTGATCCCGATAACAAGCGCGAGCTTTGGATCAAGGCGCCCGACAAACCGGGGAAATACCTGATCCAATGCGTGAACTACTGCGGCGTCGGACATGCACAGATGAAAGCATGGCTGGTCGTCGATGGCGCCGAGAAAACCGCCGCACTTGATGTCGCTACAGGGGGGAACATCTGATGGCCGAGCATATGTATAAACCGGCAAGGGGCAAACTGGCCCATTGGGTGCCGCAAGATCTGATCGGCGAAATGTCGATAAAGGATCTGCTGTTTTCCAACGATCACCGGCATATCGCGATAAAGGGTATTTTCACTGCCTTTATCATGCTTGCTGTGGGCGGCTTTTTCGCTCTGGTGTTCCGCGCCGAGCTGGCCGTGCCGGGCGTGCAGTTTCTGGGCGCCAAGGTCTATATGACGCTGATGACGATGCATGGCATGGTCATGGTGTTCGGCTTTCTTATCCCGATGGTCGTGTCGATCTGTTACTACATGCTGCCGCGGGTTCTGGGCACTGACCGGCTTTATTGGGCGGGGGCCGCACAATGGAGCTATTGGATCCTGATCGCCGCCGCCGTCCTTCTGGTGATCGGACGACCCGATTTCACCTGGACCGCCTATGCGCCGATGTCGTTCCGTACTGGCAACCCGCTGATCTGGATGGGCCATCTGGCAATCTTTCTGGTTGCTGTGTCCGAATTTCTGGCCGGTGCCGTTCTGGTGCGTAATGCTTTTTCGGGCCACACAAAGCTAAGCCAGACGCCTCTGATGGCATGGGCCGCGGGCACCATTGGATTGCTGTTCATGGCATCGGTTCTGCCGCTTGGCGCGGTGGGTCTGGGACTTTTGTCAGATGGGCTTCATCTGACGAATGTCGCCTTTTTCGATCCTTCGCGCGGCGGGAGTGTGCAGCTCTTTCTCTATCTCTTCTGGACCTATGGCCACCCGGCCGTCTATCTGCCCTTTGTTCCGGCTATCGCGATCATCTATACCATCATGCCGCGGTTTCTGGGCCATCCGATGTGGAGCTACTGGTCCGGCGTTGTCGCCTTTATCCTTCTGGCAATTGGCGCCATGCCGATCGGGCCGCATCACTTTCAGCCGGTCTATACGATCTCGGGCGGATATCAGCGGTTCGTGCAAATCCTGACGATGCTGGTCTTCATTCCCAGCGTGCTGCATGTCTTTAACTGGATTTCGACACTGTTCATGTCGCCGATCCCGGATTCTGCGCGCCGGGCGATCCCGTTCAAGTTCATGATCTTTTCGATTGCCTTTATCGTCTATGGCGGGGCCACCGCGTTCCTGAATGCCCAGATCGCGCCTGACAGCGACTTCATCCACAACACCTATTGGATACCGGCGCATTTCCACGCGATGTTCTTTGGCTTTGTCGGCCAGATGGCGATTGCCGGTTTCTACTATCTGTTCCCGTATTTCACCGGGCGGATGTATAATCAGGGGATGGCGAATGCCCATTTCTGGCTTTGGCAGATCGGGCTTTTCATCAAGATCACCGGCATGGGCGTTGCGGGCTATCTGTATTTCCCGCGCTGGGTCTACGACTATCTCGCCGTGTCGGGATGGCCCGAGGCCCAGTTGTTCATCTCGATCGGCGGCTTCCTGATCGGTCTTGGCTTTCTCTTTTTCATCGTCAACGTCGCCTGGAGCGTGCGCCATGGCAGGCCTGCACCCGCAGATCCCTGGCCAGTGGAGTTCGACGATGAAATGGAAGCAACCGTCGCACCGGCGGAATAAGGAGGATTTGATATGATACGACTTTTTCTTGTGGTCGGTGTCGTCGGTGGCCTTGTCATCGCCTATCTTACGACCTTCGGCGTGGGCAGGATCGCGCAGCTGCCACCACCCGAGAGCCTTTTGACAGGCTTTCGCGCCGAGGGGATCGTGCCCGCCTCGGCCAGTCTGGCCATTGATGAAACGGCCGAAGAAGTGGGCGTCTTTACCGTTCCCAAAACCGATGAAGCCCATCTTGAGGCGGCGAAGGCCGCAGCGGGCAGCATGGATATGGGCGGCATGAAGATGGGTGCGCAGCAAAGCGGCACCATGGACGCCGGCAAATCAGATGGCGGGTCGATGGATATGGCCGGCTCGGGCAGTGCGCAAACCGGCGCATCGGGCGGCAACACGATGGCGATGGGCACCGGCAAGGAGATGGGCAAGGATGGCCTGTTGTTCTCCGAGGACGGACCGTTTGACCGCGAGGTTACCCTGACCATGTCGGAATGGGGCTTTTCGGACATGCAGCTTAAGGTCAAGGCGGGCGAGCGGATAAAGTTCACTGTCAAAAACGGCGGCCAGATCCCGCATGAGTTCATGTTCATGAGCCCGGCGCTGATGAATGCGGTGACTTACCGCGACACGCGCGCCGACTGGAGCCTGTTTGAGCATGAGGCGCTCTTTGAAAAGCCTCTGGTTCTGCCGGGTGGGGAGTTCACCTTTGTCATGGAGGTGCAGAAACCCGGCGCATGGATGTTCATGTGCATGCTGCCTTATCACATGCAGATGGGCATGATGGGTCAGATGGCGACCGATGGAATGGCCATGAATATGAAAATGTAACCTCTGCTCCCCAATAGCGAGCCTGGCTCTCTTAGTCCGCCGGCGAATGTCGGATACCCTCCGATAAAGGGCTTTATCCTCCTGAGTCTTGGCTCGCTTTTGCGCCGTTCCTTCTTGAGTGGGAGCGGCGCAATCATGTCATCTTGCGGGCACATGCCCAAATTTTCCGCTCTTACGGTCTTGCCGGTCAACTGTGGCCGATATGCGGGGCTGCGCGCGCCCGTTGCTGGGATCACCGCCTGCGAGGGCCATTTGCCGCCGTGGGTCAAGCTTAGCGGCGCCTTCGCGAAAGTTGGGCGTGAAGTGAATATATTTCAAGAGGTTAACATCTGAGTGCGCCGTTTGCGCGCCCGGTCTGTCAGCGGCCGTGCAGGCGGGCGGCAGGGGCCACTCGTCGCAATCGGCAAAGAACGGGTTTGCTGTTGGGTGGGATTACGATATTCGACCTATGACATCCCGCAGCGCCTTACCGCGTCCGACTGTTGGTAGAAAGTTCTAGACTTTTCGTTTGTATACACACAATCTAATCCCGTGATGTCAGCGACAGAAATCGCAACAGGAGAGATATACCGATGTCCGATATCAAGTCGAACAAGCCGCTTTTTACCCGCCGCGCCACCCTAAAGGGGATCGGATCAGGTGTCGGGGCCGTGGCCGCCACCGGCGTTCTGCCCGGATCACTTGGCTTTGCCCAGGCCCAGAGTTCTGAGCCGATCAGCATTGGTTTTCAGGTGCACAGAACCGGTATCGGCGCTGCTTATGGCCGCTGGTACAGCCGAACCACCGAAGCCGCCGTCAAGCGGATCAACGACATGGGCGGGATCAATGGCCGTCCGGTGAAACTTGTCGCCGAAGACGATGGCACCGACCCCAAGCGCGGCGCGGAAGTGGTCGAGAAATTTGCCACGCAATACAATTGTGACGTCGCGTTCGGCACGCTGTTCAGCCATGTCGTCATCGGCTCGGCACCGCGGGCGGGTGAGTTGAAGCTGCCCTATTTCGTAGTCTCCGAAGGACACCATGTCGCCAGCGGCCGTCTGAACCGCTATACGCTTCAGCCGGGCATCACCGACGTGAAAAGCCAGGTAAAGGCGATGGCGCCTTTCGTGGCTGAAAACCTGGGCAAGAAAGTCACCATGATCTTTCCCGATTTCGCCTTCGGCCACGATCACCGCGACTATTTCAGCGCCGCGATCAAGGCGCAGGGGGGTGAGGTGCTTGAAACCATCGCCGTGCCGCCGACCGAGACATCCTTTACGCGCTATTTTCCCAAGATCCCGCGCGATACCGAAGTGCTCTATCATGTGATGGTCGGCCCCTCGGTTTTGACGTTCGTCAAGGAACTTGGCGAATTTTTCGGCCCCAGCCGGCCCGAGATTTTCGGCTTTATCGATAGTCTTGAGGCGGTGGATATCCGCAGCCCGGGTCTGGAATTTCTGAACGGCACTTATTTCTGGGAGGGCAATCCGCGCCATGCGCAGGCTGATCAGTCACCCTATGACAAAAACTTCCGCGCCGCGGTGGGTGTCGATGACCGGGGCGCTTCGCTGAGCGACAGCAAGGATGTGTCGACCTATTCGCACATGTTTGGCTGTTGGGAGACGCTGAATGTCATCAAGAAGGGCATGGAAACCGCGGGGTACCAAGGGCCTGCCGATCGCGCCAAGCTGATCGAGGCGGTCGAGGCGATGACCGACATGGCCCATTCCGACGACCACCCGCAGGGCGCGAAATGGTTCGACGGCAAGACCCATCAGGTTTTCGGGCATCAGTATATTTCCAAGGTCGAGGACGGCAATCTTGTCGTGGTGCATACAACCTCGATCGAGGATGGGATGTACGACGATGAGGTCGATTATACGACCCGGCCTTTGTAACGCGCTGATCTGAACCCTTTCCACCGACGAGACAAATACCACATGGAATTCGGACCCCATCTTTTGCTCGCGTCGCTGGAAGGGTTTGTGACGGCTGCCATCCTTGCCCTGACCGCGATGGGGCTGAGTATCGTCTTTGGCGTCATGCGCGTTGTGAATGTCGCGCATGGCGAGTTTTACATGCTTGGCGCGGTCATCGCATGGTGGGTAGCCTCATTGCTGGGCGGGCACCCGGCCATAGGTTTCGTGCTGGCGCTTGTGGTTGCGCCGCTTGTGGTGGGGGCGTTGGCGGCGGTTGCCGACCGGCTGATCCTTCAGCGGATCAATTACGATCCCGACCGGACAATCGTGGCAACCATCGGACTTCTTTACATCATTCAGCAGACCACGCTGATGACCTTCGGCCCCGAAGCCCGCCCGGTCGAAGCACCTTTCAACACAAGGCTGGCCCTGCCGTGGTTCGAGTTTGGCGACAAGGGCCTGACGATGTTCTGGCCATGGGGGCTTAGCACGACGAGCTACAAGCTTTTTGTCATCGGCGCGGCGGTTGCCATCCTTCTGGGTCTCTGGCTGTTTATGCGTCACAGCCGGTTTGGCCTGCTGATGCGTGCCACCCAGCAGGACCGGGAAACCGCGCTGGCCTTTGGTATTCCCGTTGACCGGGTCTATGCGTGGGTCTTCGGGCTTGGCGCCGGGCTGGCGGCGGTCGGGGCGGTTCTGGTCGTGCCTATCCAGCAGGCGCATTACCTGATGGGGCAGGATCCGCTTTTGCTATCGTTCATCGTGGTGATCATCGGCGGATTGGGGAGCTTGCCGGGAACCATTATCGCGGCGGTGCTGATCGGGATGAGCGATGGGATAATCTCGGTCTTTTTCACGCCGACACTGGCCAAGATCATCGCGACGCTTCTTGTGGCCATGGTGCTTGTATTCCGCCCTCAGGGCCTCTTGGGGCGCAGGGCGCAATGACCGGCAAGTCGCGCGCGCCCAATCTGATGGTTTTCGGGGTCCTGCTTTGCCTTGGCCTGCTGTTTCTCGTTCTGCCGGCCTATCACGCTGGAAACCTTGCGCGGATCATGGTGCTGGCCGTCTATGCGATGGGCTATAACCTGCTGTTTGGCTACACCGGGCTGTTGAGCCTTGGGCACGCGATGTTCTTTGCGGCGGGCATGTATGGTCTGGGCCTGTCGATGACCGGCTGGGGCCTGTCGCCCGTTCCGGCCTTTGCGGTCGGTGTCGGGGCGGCAACGCTGGCCTCGGCGATCATCGGGTTTCTGGCCCTGCGTACCCGCGGCGTTGCGTTCATGATTGTCACCCTGATGTTCGCGCAGGCGGGGTATCTGGTCATCCTTTATTTCGGGGCCTACACGCGCGGCGACGAAGGTTTCGTCATTCAGCAGGCCGACCGGATGATCGCGGGAATTGACCTGAGCGGCGATGCTGCCCGCTATTTCACCGCCTTCATCTTGTTTGCCGTGTGTTTTCTTGGGCTGGCATGGCTGGTGCGCGCGCCTTTTGGCCGAACGCTCATCGCGATCCGCGAAAACGAAGAGCGGGCGCAGATGCTGGGTTATGACACCACCATGTATAAACTGCGCGCGATGATCGTATCGGGGGCGATCTCGGGGGCGGCGGGGGCCGGTTATGCACTACTTTTCGGCTATGTCGGCGCCACCTTTGCCACCGTGCAATATTCGATCTTTCCGCTGCTGTGGGTGCTGCTGGGCGGGGCGGGCACCTTGATCGGTCCTCTGGTTGGTGTGTTCTTCATGTTCTATCTCATCGATATCTCAAGCGCTGTCACCTCGGCCTATATGCTGATTGCGGGGCTGGCGCTGGTGCTGCTGACGCTTTTCGCGCCGCAGGGGTTTGCCGGTGAGCTGCGCAAAAGGGTGTTCGCTTGGCTGCCGTAGAGATCCTCAAGACGGTCGGGCTGACCAAGACCTATGCCGGGCTGAAGGCCAATACGGACGTGAATTTCGTTCTGCCGCGCGGCAAGGTCACGGCGCTGATCGGGCCTAATGGCGCGGGCAAATCGACCTTTGTGGGGATGCTGAGCGGGCGCACCCCGGCGACAAGCGGCGATGTATTTTTCGAAGGGCGCAACATCAACGCCCTTCCGGCGCATAAGCGTATCCAGCTTGGCATCGCCTATACGTTTCAGATCACCTCTGTCTTTGCGGGGCTCAGCGTGCATGAAAACGTCGCCGTGGCCGCGCGGCGTATCGCGGGCGGTGATCAGAGCGCGCTGAATGCCAGGGTGGGTGAGGCATTGGCGCGCGTGGGGCTGTCGGAGCGGGCCGATCAGATAGCAGGCGATCTGAGCTACGGTCATCAGCGCGTTCTTGAGATCGCGATGGGGCTGGTTCAGGCGCCGAAAATCTTTATCCTCGATGAGCCGACGCAGGGCCTGTCAGATAGCGAGGTTGAGGATTTCATCGCCCTGATCGGCAGTTTGGCGGGCGAAACGACTGTCCTGCTGATCGAACATAACATGAGCGTTGTCATGCGAACGGCCGATTTCATCACCGTTTTGAACAATGGCAGTGTGCTGGCCCGGGGCACGCCCGAGCAGGTGCGAGCCGACCGCCATGTTCAGGCTGCTTATCTGGGAACGCCCGATGCTTGAGGTGCGCGATATTCATGTCGCCTATGGCCGGGTCAAGGCGCTCTTCGGCGTTTCGCTTGTGGCGCGGCCGTCCGAGATTTTGTGCCTTTTGGGGCGTAACGGGGCCGGCAAGACGACGATCATGAAATCCATCATGGGCATTTTGCCGGTCACCTCGGGCGCTGTGACGCTGGACGGTGAAGAGTTAAGCGCGCTGCCTGCGCATGAGGTTCCCAGGCGCGGCATTGGCTATGTGCCGCAGGGGCGGCGCCTGTTTCCCGATCTGACCGTGGATGAGAATATCGAGATCGGCCTTCTGGCGCGCAATCAGGGCGCCGAAACCCGCGACTGGGTTCTTGAGATCTTTCCGCGTTTGCGCGAAAGGCTGGGTCAGCATGCCGGCACCCTGTCGGGCGGCGAGCAGCAGATGCTGGCCACCGCCCGCGCGCTGTGCCTGCGGCCCAAGGTGCTGCTGTTGGATGAGCCGACCGAAGGTTTGCAGCCCTCGATGATCGAGCAGATCCGCGAGGTTGTCATCAAGATGCGGGCCGAGGGCGTGGCGATCGTTCTGGTGGAACAAAGGGTTGATGCGGTATTGTCGATCGCCGATCAGGTGGCCTTTGTCGAAAACGGGCGCAACCTTGAAACCACCGATGCCGCCAGCCTGCGCCGCGATCCCGAAAAACTGACCCGTTATCTGGGCGTCTAACCGACGAAGGCGCGTTCGACCACGAAAGTCGCGGGCCGGTTGTTGGTCCCTTCGCGCAATCCGAACCCTTCCATGGCCTTTTTGGTATCGCGAAGCATGGCCATCGAGCCACAGATCATCGCCCGATCCGTTTGCGGATCAATCGGGGGAACGCCAAGATCAGAAAAAAGCGCGCCTGATGCGATCCGCTCGGTTATCCGTCCGCGAACAGGGCTGTCCTGACGGGTGGTTGCGCAGTCATGCGTCAGTTGCGCGGCAAAGCCGCCCACCAGCGGGTCGTCCCGCAGCGTGGCGACAACCTCGTGACCATAGGTCAGCTCGTCCCTGGTGCGGCAGGTATGGGTCAGGATGACCTGTTCGAATTTTTCATAGGTTTCGGGATCGCGGATCAGCGACGCGAAAGGCGCAATTCCGGTGCCAGTCGAAAACATATAAAGCCTTTTGCCCGGCAAAAGCGCGTCATTGACCAAGGTGCCGGTGGGTTTTTTGCGCATCAGAACCACATCCCCGGCGCGGATCTTCTGAAGATGTTCGGTCAGCGGTCCGTCGGGGACTTTGATTGAATAGAACTCAAGCTCATCGTCCCAACTGGGCGAGGCGACCGAATAGGCGCGGAAAACCGGTTTTTGCGCATTGGGAAGGCCGATCATCACAAACTCGCCCGAGCGAAACCGCAAGCTGGCCGGTCGCGTGATCCGGAATTTGAACAGCCGGTCGGTATAGTGGCGCACCAATGTGACCGTTTGGGCGAAGACGCCGGAGGGTATTGGAAATTCGGTTTGCGGCATTGTGTTCGACATCATCTGATCCCACTCGGGTGATTTAATATCATTTGTATACTAACAAATAAATGCGATGCAACAGCGATACGGCAGGTTTCCCCAAACCCGCGGGATTGGGTTCACAATGGATTGACGGGCTGCGCAGATCCGTTAGCCTACAAATGATTAAATCTCCAAGGAGCATCCCATGTCAGAAAAGCTGGTCATTCGTAATATCGGGCTTTTTCTTTCCGGCAAGATGGAACAGCCCATTCTGGACGGCGATTGTATCGTGGCAACCGATGGCAAGATAAGCGCCTTTGGTTATGAAGCGGACCTCGATACCGAAGGGGCGACAACGCTTGTCGATGCAAAGGGTGTCACGCTGGCCCCGGGCCTGATCGACAGTCATATCCACCCGGTCGTCGGCGATTACACCCCGCGCCAGCAACAGTTGCACTGGATCGATTCCACGCTGCATGGTGGGGTTACGACCCTTATCTCGGCCGGCGAGGTGCATATGCCCGGACGGCCCAAGGATGTTGTCGGCCTCAAGGCCTTGGCGATCGCGTCTCAGCGCTGGTACGAAAATTTCCGCCCCTCAGGCGTCAAGGTCCATGCCGGCGCGCCGGTGATCGAGCATGGGATGGTCGAGGAGGATTTCAAAGACCTCGCCGATGCCGGTGTTACGCTTTTGGGTGAGGTCGGGCTTGGCACGGTGAAGGACGGCAAGACGGCGCAGCAGATGGTCGGCTGGGCCCGCAAATACGGTATTCAAAGCACGATCCATACCGGTGGGCCCTCGATCCCCGGCTCGGGCCTGATCGATGCCGATATGGTGCTTGAGACGGGCACGGATGTAGTGGGGCATATCAATGGCGGCCATTCGGCCCTGCCGGACGATCAGATCGTCTGTCTTTGCGAAAGCTGCCGGGCCGCGCTTGAGATCGTCCACAACGGGAACGAGCGCGCCGCCCTGCTGACGCTGAATACCGCGCGCGAGTTGGACAAGCTTGATCAGGTTATCCTGGGCACCGACGGCCCGGCCGGGTCGGGGGTGCAGCCGCTTGGCATCCTGCGGATGATCGCGATGCTGTCGAGCCTAGGCAATGTGCCGGCCGAACTCGCCTTTTGTTTCGGCAATGGCAATACCGCGCGGCAGAGAAAGCTGGATACCGGGATGATAGAGGTCGGGTTTTGCGCCGATTTCGTCCTGATGGATCAGGCCCAGCACGCGCCGGGCAAGGATATTCTGGAATCGGTGCAATTGGGCAATCTGCCCGGCGTCGGCATGACCGTGATCGACGGCGTGGTGCGCAGCCTCAGAAGCCGCAATACGCCGCCCGCCAACCGCCTTCCCGAGGTGGTTTCAGGCGCCGCCTGATGTCAGGAGATCTTGCGCAAGGCTTTCAGTAGCGCACGTTGTTCGGCCATCGTCAAAGGCTCAAGCGTGCGCGCGGTGATCTCGTGGCCGATCGTTTCCAGTTGTGCAATCAGGGCCTCGCCCTTGGGTGTGAGCGTGATCAGGGATCTGCGCTTGTCGTGGGGATCGGCCTGGATCAGGGCAAGCCCCTTCTGACGCAGCCGGTCGACAACGCCCTTGATTGTGGCCACATCCATTCCCGCCAGCCGCCCCAACTGGTTTTGCGAGCATCTCTTGTGTTCAGACAGGCGTATCAGTGCCGAAAATTGGGTCGGGGTAAGTTTATCGGGGATATGGGCCTGAAATAACGCGGCATGACGCTGGCTGGCCAATCTAAGAAGATAGCCGACCTGTTCGTCCAACAGATATGGTTTGGTACTTGTCCGGGGCTGGGTCATTTAGACTGTATATTGGTTATGCGCTTAACCATTACACTTGATGATGTGGGCTGACAACGGCGCGGAGGATATTCCGCCGGCGCGCTGCTCCGCCGCCCAACTTTGCGGGATTGACCCCGCCCGCTACCGCAGGCCGTCTTTGCCCTTTGCCTGATCATGGGTCAGACCGCCAACGCGGGCCAAAGGCCGGCCGCTGTCGGTGACGGCCACGGCGACCATGATCTCACCGGCGCGCGGCGCGTCGTTCAGGCAGACTTCGATCGCATCGAAATGGGAGCGTACATAGGCCGCATCCTTGTGGCCCAGTGGCACATCCAGCATCTGCCCCGGGCTGCCCATCTTCTTGCTCGACGGCACAAGGGCGGCGCCCTTTTCCACCGCTTTGCGCAGCGGCGCGCCCAGTTTGGGATGCAAGATCGCGGCGGCGTGCTCCAGCTCGCCGTTTTCACCGACCATTGCCGATTTGCCATAGCTCTGGGCCTGATCGGCCGTGATGCCAAGCGCCTCGACACATTTGCGGCCCAGAAGATCGCCAAGCTCGGCCCCGATCTCCATCAAGTCGCTCAGGTCCTGCTGGTAAACCCCGGCGTAAGGGTTGGCGATGACCGCCACGGCGACGGCTTTGCGCGTGGGCGGGGAAATGCTCTGGCCGCTTTCGCGGTGGGTTTCCTCGACGTTGACGGCGATTTTCCTGATTTCGGCTTTCATCGCAGACCATCCTCTCCCTTGATGTCTTGTGCTTCCAGACCGCCCGAGCGTGAATGGACCCTGGCGCCGGTCGTCATCACCAGCGCGAAGGCAAGTTCACCGGCGCGCGGCGCATCGGGGGCGCCGACCTCCATTGAATCGAAATGGCTGCGCACATAGGCGGCGTTAATATGTGTGATCGGCACGTCGAGCCGCGCGCCGACGCTGCCCACTTTTTTGCTTGAGGGGACGATCGCGCGCGCCTCGCCCAGAAGCTCGCGCATCGCATAGCCGCCCGGCGCATGCCATAGCGCGCCATGCTCAAGCTCTCCGGCCTCGCCGACAAGCGCGCCCTTGCCATAACCCTGCACTTTGCCGGCGCCGCCCAGAAGGTCGATCAGCCGGCCCGCCATCTCAAGGCCCAGTGGTTTGAGGTCTTCCATAAATCCCTGAATATCGGGCTCGAAATAGCCTGCGAAAGGGTTCTCGATCACCGCGAGCGCTGAGGCGCGGCGCGGGGGATTGGCCGCTACCGGCCCCCCTTCGTGCCAGATCTCTTCGACAGAGGTCAGAATTTTTCTTACATTTACGTCAGGCATATTCCTCAATCCGTTTGTCTGCGGCGGGTGCAAAGCGGGCCGGTCCTACAATCCGGCTTTGCCCGCGCAAAAAAAGCGCCGCGCCGATGATCTTGCGCGCCTGCAGCATGGCCTCGGCGCGTTTGGCGCCCGCGCCCAGTGCCTGCGCGATCTCTCGCCCGCTCAGCGCGGCCAGACCGGTCACTACGGGCCGGTCGCCCAGATCGCTGTCAGGTTGCAACTCGCTCGCCGGGGTGCGCGTTACGGCGCGATGGCCGGGCAGATCGACGGCATTGGCGATAAGCGTTGCCGCGACATCGGCGGCGGCAGCATTCCGCGCCAGAACCGTAACGCTGTCGGCAATGCCAAACGACAGGCTGCGCCCGTGGCGGCCACTTGTAGCCACGCCGCCGATCCCGTCCGGGGCCAAAATTCCGATCCGCCCCAGATCAGCGTGATCGGCGCGGGCCATGGCCATGGAAAAGCTTGCGCCTTTCGTCAGATGCAAGGCGATGTCGCCGCCATTATTGACATAGGCGCGGTCAAGCGGCGCGGCGCGCATCGCCTCCAATATCGTATCGGCCACCGCGCCGGCGACAGCGGCCATCGGGGTGACGAATATATCGCAAAAGGGCAGGGTAGCCCGGTGCATTGCGCGCGCGGCCTGACCAGATGGCACCGGTGTTGAGCGTGTCACCTGCCGCCGCAGCAGGGGCAGTTCATCAACCAGTTCCTGCAGGATGTTCGCAAACCGGTCGCGGGCCAGATCAAAGGCCGCATCGCGTGCGCCATCGGCGCCGATGATCAGGTCGATAGGCCCGTGCTGCAGGTGCAGGCGGCGCCCGCCTGCCGAACGATATGCGGACGGGTCGTTCATCGTCTGGGCCGTCCCGCGCCGGACCAGCTGTAATTGGCAGGCGCATTGGGGTCGGGTTGATTGTCGGCGGGCGGAACCTTGCGGATCTCTTTGCCGACCACCGTGCCGATGGCGCGGATTTCATCGACATGCCCGCCCATCGCGGCATAATCGCTGGCGCGCAGCGAAAATTCGATTGGCGCGACAAGGGCGGGCGTTGGTACATATCCAAAGGAGTTGGTCGGCATGTCCAGAACATCGACCATCACCGTGATGCCGCCGCCGGGCCAGACATAAGCCTCGGCGCCGCCGCAGGAGACATAGGTCAGCGCCTCTTTGACCGACCGGGTAAGCCGCACCGGGTTCTCGGTGACCCCGGCCCGCAAAGATCCGCCCGCACCCCCCATGAAAAGAACCGAACAGACCGAAGGTTCGCAATTTTCTGCAACCCGCTCGACAGAGGCCATGACCGGCGCGGGGATTTCGGCGGGCCGCGGTTGCAGCGCTTCGTCCAGAACGAAATATCCGTATTGCTCGCCCGTGGTCGAGACCATCAGCATCCGCAGACCCGGCCAGGCGACGGAGGGGTTGAACGGGCCCAGAATGGTCAGAGGGTCCTCGATGTCGGTTCCGCCCCAGCCGGTGCCGGGATCGGCGACCTGAAAGTAGCGGCCGGGGGTCGACCGGCGGCCCTTGATCTTGATACCCGTGGCCGGCACGCCCAGTTCCTTGCCGGCCTGATGCTCGGACAGAACGCCGGTGATGTGATCGTCGACCACCACCACCTCGTCGAGGTGTTCAAACCATTGTTTCGCGAACATCCCGATCGCCGCTGAGCCACAACCGACGCGCATCAGCCTTTCGGTGACGCCGTTGATCACAGGGGGCTGCCCGGCCTGCACCACGACCGAGATATCATCGTCGATCACCATCTCGACCGCTTCGCGGTTACACAGTCGCAGCAGCATGTCACAGGTGACCCGCCCTTCTTTTTTGGTGCCGCCCGTCAAATGCTCGACCCCGCCCAGCGATAGCATTTTCGAGCCGTATTCACCGGTCATCACATGGCCCACAGGCTCACCATCGACGCGGACGATTGCCCTTTCGTGGCCGATGTGGCGGTCGCTGTCGATCTTCACCTTCACGCCGCAATAGCTGAAAATGCCTTCGGTGACGACCGTGACCATATCGACGCCCTCTACCTCCTGGCTGACGATAAAGGGGGCAGGCTTGTAATCGGGATAGGTGGTGCCGGCGCCGACGGCGGTGACAAAGGGGCGGTTCTGCAGCACCAGATCGCCGTCCCAATCGGTGCCGGCCGCGCCGTTCAGGAAGGGCACCATCTTGTCGTGATGCCCGTCGATGATCGTGAGCATATCAAGGCGCACCAGATTGCCGCCATGATTGGCATAGCGGTCACAGGCACCGGCCTTGCCATCGGCGATATAGCACATCACGGGGCAGGCATCGCAGCGGATCTTCTGGGGTTTGGCGCGGCGTTCAGCCATGGGCGATCTCTCCGATGGCCTGTCTGACGCGCGCGGGGGTGGCGGGGACACGGCGCAGCCGCGCGCCGGTGGCGTCCCGAATGGCGTTCAAAAGCGCCGGCGCGGTGGGGATCAGCACATGTTCGCCCAATCCCTTGGCGCCATAGGGGCCGTGCGCATCACTGTCTTCGATGATGATCGTGTCGATGGGCGGGATGTCTCCGATGGTGGGGATCAGGTAATCATGCAGGTTCTCGGTGCGGCCGGGCAGATATTCTTCCATCAGGGCCATTCCCAGCCCCTGAGCGATGCCGCCATGGACCTGCCCTTTCACCAGAAGCGGGTTGATCGCCTTGCCAACATCATGGGCGGCCACGAATTTCACCGGCGTTACCCGGCCCAGCGCGGTGTCGATCTTGACCACGGCAAGATGCGCGGCATAGCCAAATTGTGCATAGGGTTCCCCCTGTCCGTTCTCATCGAGCGGTTTGGTCGGCGGATCATAGGTTTCTTCGGCCCTGAACACAAAGCCCTCGGCGTCCGCGTCTGCCGGATTGAGTGTCACGCGGTGTTCGGAGGCGCCGTCGCGGATGGTGATCGCGCCGGCCTCAAAGCTAAGGACAGATGTGTCCGAGGCATTGACCCGCGCCAGAATTGCGGCGCGCAACGCCTCGCCCGAAAGCCGCGCAGCATTGCCTGAAACAAAAGTCTGACGCGAGGCCGAGGTTTTTCCGGCATCGGGTGTGACATCGGTATCGGCGCCGACGATGCGGATCTTGTCGGTGTCAACGCCAAGCGCGGTCGCGAAGATCTGGGCAATCACGGTATTTGCGCCCTGTCCGATATCCATGGCCCCCTGATGCAAAACCACCGTACCATCGGCGCGGACCCCCGACTTTATTGTCGAGGGATTGGGCAGGGAGGTGTTGCCGCATCCATACCACCCCGCCGCAACGCCCACCCCGTATTTCACACTGTCGGTGCTGCGGTGATCGGCAGCGGCGCGTTCCGCCTCCCAGGCCGGGCGCAGCGCCTCAAGACAGGCGCGGATGCCGACGCCTTGGGTGAAGACCTGCCCGCAGACCGTGGGCAGATTGTTTTCCAGCGCGTTGATGATCCGAAACTCAAGCCGGTCCAGTCCCAATTTATCGGCCAGCTCGTCAAACAGAGATTCCTGCGCGATTGCCGATTGCGGCACGCCAAAGCCGCGAAAGGCGCCCGATGGCGGGCAATGGGTGTATATGCCCCGCGCGACCGCCCGGTAGTCGGCTATGCGATAGGGGCCGGATGCATGCACAGGAACGCGGTTGGCAACCGTCGGGCCCCAGCTTGAATAGGCGCCGGTGTTGAACAGGCCGCGAAAGTCAAAGCCGCTGATCCGCCCGCCCTGCATCGCGCCGATTTTCAGCGTGATGTCCGACGGGTGGCGTTTGGTGGTCGATTGCATCGATTCTGTGCGCGAATAGGTCAGACGCACCGGCCTGCCGGTTTTGAGCGCGGCCAGCGCCAGATAGGGCTGAACCGAAATATCGAGCTTTGATCCGAAACCACCGCCCACTGCGGTCGGAACAATCCTGATCTCGCTGCGGTCGCGGCCAAGGATCTGTTCGAGCGAGATCATATCCATCACCGGGGCCTGCGTGCAGGCGTGAACCTCGATCCGTCCCTCTCGGATCTCGGCAAAGCCTGCTTCGGGCTCGATATAGGCGTGTTCGACAAAACCGCTTTCAAAGCGCGCCTCAACGGTAATATCCGCGCGGGCCAGTGCCGCGGCCGGATCGCCGCAAGCAACAAAGCCTTCGCACATCAGGTTTTCAGCGCGGTCAGGGTGAAGTTGCGGCGCCCCGGCCCGCGTTGCGGCGGCCACGTCTTGCACGTCCGGCAAAGGTGCCCATGTGACCGGAAAATCGCCATGCGCTAGCGCCGCCATCGCGGCGGGGGTTCCGACGACGGCGGCCACGGCCTCGCCCCGAAATCGGGTTTGGGCCTCGGCAAAGACCGGCTGATCCTCAAAGCCGGGGATGACACCGAACCGGTTGCTGCCCGGAACATCGGCCGCGGTCAGCACCGCGTGAATTCCGGCGCGGGCGGCGGCAAAGCCGTCTATGTCCCCAAATTCGAAAGTCGCACGCGGATGTGGTGAGCGGATAATTTCGATCACCAGCGCACCTGCTGGCGCCACATCATCGCCAAAGGCTTCGCGCCCCTCTACCTTGGCCGCCCCGTCCACTCTGGCAATTGCTGCACCAACCCCGCCTGCGGGGTCATCACGGGTGTTTCCGGTTCCTGCGCCGGTGGCGACAACGGCATCGATAATGGCCCGGTATCCGGTGCAGCGGCACAGGACACCGCCCAAAGCGTCGCTGACCTGTTCCGGCGTCGGGGCGGGGGTGGCGCGCAGAAGCGCGACGGCAGAGACCATCATGCCCGGTGTGCAGATCCCGCATTGGGCTGCCGCATGGTCCTGAAACTGCGTTGCAAGAGAGCGGGCAATCGGATCATGGCGGATCAGCCCCGACAGTGTTTCGACATCGCGGCCAAAGGCCTGTTGCGTGGGCGTCAGACAGGCGCAGACGGCGCGCCCGTCGATCAGAACCGTGCAGGCGCCGCAGTCGCCCGCGTTGCAGCCGATCTTGACGTCCCGCGCGCCCAGTCTTTCGCGCAGGCTTTCGGACAGGCGCTCTCCGGTGACCGGCTGAACCGAGACCGCCGCGCCGTTGAGATTGAGGCTGTTGCTAAGATCCGCCGTGTGGGTGTTCATGACCGTTCCCTGTTCTGAATGGC
>JASBSV010000117.1 GCA_030148745.1 Paracoccaceae bacterium | reverse complement strand
GAAGAGGTGCGCAAGGATCCGCAGCTTCACAATGCGATCATCTTTGTTCTGACCACATCCGACGCCCCGGTCGATATCGCCTCGGCCTATGAAAAGAACATCGCGGGGTATCTGTTGAAAGACAACGCATCGGAAAGCCTGGCCAAGGCCTTCGACATGATCAACACCTTCTCGCGTATTGTCGTGCTTCCCGACTAAATCCTGATGTCCGTCAGCCGCCCATGGCGCGCCCGGGCCGGGCCTGTTACAAATATTCAGGATGATAATGGTGCGGTCGAGAAGACTCGAACTTCCACGGGTGTTACCCCACAGCGACCTCAACGCTGCGCGTCTACCAATTCCGCCACGACCGCACGTGATCAGGTAGTCCGGGGCGGTTTAGCCAAAGCACCAGACAATGTGAAGCATAAAAATTGCAATTGAACAGCAACATCGCCGCCCGCCCCGATCGCCGCCTTGCTGATGGTCTTTGCCACCCCGATACGGCCTTTGACATCTGCCGCTCAAATCGGCACAGAACCCTTATGGTCGAATGGATTACATCTCAGGCGCCGGTGGATTACCAGACCGCCCTGTCGCGGATGGAGGCGCGTGTCGAAGCGATCGCGGCGAAAACCGCGGGCGAGGCGGTGTGGCTGCTTGAACATCCCCCCCTATATACCGCCGGCACCAGCGCCCGCGCCGAGGATCTGACCGATCCGGGCCGGTTTCCGGTCTATCAGGCGCGTCGCGGCGGCCAGTATACCTATCACGGCCCCGGTCAGCGCGTTGCTTATGTGATGCTGGATCTGACCGAACGCGGGCGCGATGTGCGCCGCTTTGTCACCGCGCTTGAAAACTGGGTCATCGCGACACTGGCCGAGTTCAACATCACCGGCGAAAGGCGCGCCGGAAGGGTCGGTGTCTGGGTTCAGCGCCCGGACAAGCCCCTGACCGCCTCGGGCGCGGTCAGCGAAGACAAGATCGCCGCGATTGGCATCCGGCTGCGCAAATGGGTCAGTTTTCACGGCATTTCAATCAATGTCGAACCCGAGCTTGAGCATTTCAGCGGGATCGTTCCCTGCGGCATTCGCGAGCATGGCGTGACCAGCCTTGTCGATCTGGGCCTTCCCGTCACTCTGGCCGATGTCGATGTGGCACTGAAAAAAACCTTTGATCGGCATCTGGGGCGGCTATGACGGATGCGCGGTGCGGCATTTGCCCCATCGGGGCCCGCGGACCAAAGCAGGGGTAAGGGGACAGCATGGACAATAGTGAGCGTCAGGCCGAACTGATCGAGCAATACCGGCAGATCCACGCCAGCAAGACCTATGGCCGCTCTTCCGAAATTCTGATCGGGGTGGTGCAGCGGCATATCTACGATCTGCCGCCGGTGCGCACGATCCTCGATTTCGGCTGCGGCCGCTCGCGGCTGGTGGACTGGCTCGCCAAGATCCACGATGCCCGCGCCTTTCGCTACGATCCGGCGATCCCCGAATTTTCACAGATGCCCACCAAATCCGCCGATCTTGTTCTCTGCACCGATGTGATGGAGCATATTCCCGAAGAAAACCTGCCGCAGATCATCGAGACGATCCGCGCGCTGTCGCCCAATGTCTATTTCAACATCTCCTGCCGGCCGGCGAACGAGATCCTTCCAAACGGCGAAAACGCCCATTGCACCGTCCGCCCGGCACGCTGGTGGGCACGCACCCTGCGTCAGAGCTTTCCCGAGCTTCGCCGCACCCGCAGTCTGGGCAAGGATGACGTCAGCCTGATCACCTGGGGCGGCTGATCGCGCGGCGTTTTGAAAAATGCAGGGTGAGGCATTTTAACTCGCTACCGAGGCGTTTTGGGTGATTGCCCTCAGGCGGCCGGCACACTAGAGATAGAAAAATAATAATGTCGGTCACAAGACCGGCATCAACAGAATACGCGAAACCTCAGGAGGCAATCGCATGGCGGACGCAGCCGTTCATGGCCACGACGAACATGAAAAGCTTGGGTTCTTTACCCGCTGGTTCATGTCAACCAACCACAAAGATATCGGCATTCTCTATCTCTTCACTGCTGGTGCGGTAGGCTTCCTTTCGGTTGCATTCACCGTCTACATGCGGATGGAGCTGATGTACCCCGGGGTCCAGTATATGTGCCTTGAAGGGGCGCGCATCTTTGCCGCCACCGCGGCAGATACCTGCACCCCCAATGGTCATCTGTGGAACGTGCTGATCACCGGCCACGGCATCCTGATGATGTTCTTTGTGGTCATCCCCGCGCTTTTCGGCGGTTTTGGCAACTATTTCATGCCCTTGCAGATCGGTGCACCGGATATGGCCTTTCCGCGGATGAACAACCTGTCCTACTGGCTGTTCGTGGCCGGTACATCGCTTGCCATCATCTCGGTCTTTGCGCCGGGCGGCGACGGTCAGAACGGCGCCGGTGTGGGCTGGGTGCTTTACCCGCCGCTTTCGGTACGTGAAGGCGGTATGGCAATGGATCTGGCGATCTTTGCGGTTCACCTGTCGGGCGCCTCGTCGATCCTGGGTGCGATCAACATGATCACCACCTTCCTGAACATGCGCGCCCCGGGTATGACCCTGTTCAAGGTTCCGCTGTTTTCATGGTCGATCTTCATCACCGCATGGATGATTCTTCTGGCGCTGCCGGTTCTGGCAGGCGCGATCACCATGCTGCTGACCGACCGCAACTTCGGCACGACCTTCTTTGATCCGGCCGGTGGCGGTGACCCGATCCTTTATCAGCACATCCTGTGGTTCTTCGGTCACCCCGAGGTTTACATCATCATCCTGCCCGGCTTTGGCATCATCAGCCATGTCATCGCCACCTTCAGCCGCAAGCCCGTCTTTGGCTATCTTCCGATGGTCTGGGCGATGATCGCGATCGGCGGTCTGGGCTTTGTCGTCTGGGCACACCACATGTACACCGTCGGCCTTTCGCTGCGTCAGCAAAGCTATTTCATGCTGGCCACGATGGTCATCGCGGTGCCGACCGGCATCAAGGTGTTCTCGTGGATTGCAACGATGTGGCAGGGCTCGGTCGAGCTTAAGGCGCCGATGCTCTGGGCCTTCGGCTTTCTCTTCCTCTTCACCGTGGGCGGCGTTACCGGTATCGTTCTCAGCCAGGCCGGCATCGACCGCGCTTATCACGAGACATACTATGTGATCGCGCATTTCCACTATGTGATGTCGCTGGGTGCTGTCTTTGCTCTCTTTGCCGGGATGTATTTCTACCTGCCCAAGATGTCGGGCCGGATGTATCCCGAATGGGCGGCCAAGCTGCACTTCTGGATGATGTTCATTGGTGCGAACGTGACCTTCTTCCCCCAGCACTTTCTGGGCCGTCAGGGGATGCCGCGGCGCTATATCGACTATCCCGAGGCTTTCGCCTACTGGAACTATGTCTCCAGCCTGGGTGCCTTCCTGTCGTTCGCGTCCTTCATCCTGTTCATCGGCATCCTGTTTTACACTCTGCGTTACGGTAAACGGGTTCTGGTGAACAACCCCTGGAATGAATATGCCGATACGCTGGAGTGGACGCTTCCCTCGCCCCCGCCGGAGCATACGTTCGAGACGCTGCCAAAGCAGGAAGACTGGGACAAGAGCCACGCGCACTGACCCGGCCGATCTGACAAAGACAAAAGACCCCGGCGCGCCCGGGGTCTTTTTTTCGACACCGCTTCCGACACCGCATCCGATACCACAGCCGATGGCGCCATGCCCTATCTCTGGACCGATGAACCCCCTGCCACCAAGCGCCTGAAACTCTGGCCGCATCGCTCGCTTGCGCCGCGCGGATTTGTGATCTTTATCGCCATCACCAGCGGCTTTTTCCTGTTCCCGCTGTTTGCGGTTCTGGGAACGACCCTGCTCTGGGCGCTGCTGCCCTTCTTCATCGCCGCTGTCGCGGGGGTCTGGTGGGCCCTGTCGCGCAACAACCGCGATCTGGGCATTATCGAAGAGCTGGTGCTGACACCCGATCAGATCACCCTGACCCGCCGC
Organism: Paracoccaceae bacterium; assembly: GCA_030148745.1. Classification (GTDB taxonomy): domain Bacteria; phylum Pseudomonadota; class Alphaproteobacteria; order Rhodobacterales; family Rhodobacteraceae; genus JASBSV01. The sequence continues at coordinate 6,623 of JASBSV010000117.1, read as the reverse complement.
GATCCGGGCGGCGAGGAACGCCACTGGGCCGCCAACTCCTATTGGGTGCGCGTCCAATGCCAGGAAAACGGCGGGCCGGTGGAAAACTATATCACGCTGGAGGGCGGGCCGCGCCGGGTTGAGATCGGCGCCTTCCTGAGTCCCGACGAACGCGCCGCGCTGGTCGATGAAATTACCCGCGCTCTGAACCGGAGCTCGTGACGCCGGCCTAGCCCAAAAGCTGCCTGACCTTGGGGCCGACCTGACTGAAATCCATGCGGCCGGTGTATTTGGCTTTCAATGCCGCCATCACCTTACCCATGTCACGAATGCTCGAAGCGCCGGTATTCGCGATCGCTTCGTTGATCGCAGCGGTAACCTCGCTCTCGCTCAGTTTGCGCGGCAGGAAATCTTCGATGACCCGGATCTCGGCAAGCTCGCGCTCGGCAAGCTCAAAACGCCCGCCCTCTTCATAGGCGCGCGCACTTTCCTGCCGCTGCTTGACCATCTTGCCAAGGATCTGAAGCACCTCGTCATTCCCGACGCCGGTCTCGTCCCCTTCGCCGCGCAGGGCGATGTCCTTGTCCTTGATCGCGGCATTGATCAGCCGCAGCGTCGAAAGCCGGACCGTATCCTTGGCCTTCATTGCCTCTTTGAGGGCTGCAGCAACCCGCTCTTTCATATCCATCGCAAGCCTCGTCCCCCTAAGCCCGAGCCTTGGACAATAACCCGCGAGGCTTCGCATGACAACCACCGGGCATTTCGCTAAGCCGCTGTTTTCACTGACTTCCTAATTTTTTCACAGGCCTTGACCCCTGCGGTCAGACCCCATAGTTTCCGGCAAGTTTGACCAAGGGAGTCGCCGTCATGTCCACCCCGGAAAACCCCGATAAACCAACCGCTTGCATGGTTCTTGCCGATGGCACCGTTTTTTACGGCAAAGGCTTTGGCGCGACCGGCACCAAGGTGGCAGAGCTGTGTTTCAACACCGCCATGACCGGTTATCAGGAGATCATGACAGACCCCTCCTACGCCGGGCAGGTCGTGACCTTTACCTTTCCGCATATCGGCAATACCGGGGTGAACCCGCAGGACGATGAAACCGCCGATCCCGTGGCCGAGGGCATCGTCGTCAAATGGGACCCGACCGAGCCGTCGAACTGGCGCGCCACGCAGGAGCTGACCGACTGGATGCGCCAGCGCGGGCGGATCGGCATCGGCGGTGTCGATACCCGCCGCCTGACCCGCGCGATCCGGCAACAGGGCGCGCCGCATGTGGCGCTTTCGCATGACCCGGACGGCAATTTCGACCTTGAGGATCTGGTCGCCAAGGCGCGCGGTTTCAAAGGGCTCGAAGGGCTCGATCTGGCCAAAGAGGTGACCTGCGCGCAATCCTACCGCTGGAGCGAAAAGCGTTGGGCGTGGCCGGATGGTTTTGAAGAGCGTAAAGAGCCCGGGTTCAAGGTTGTGGCGCTGGATTACGGCGCCAAGCGCAATATCCTGCGCTGTCTGGCTTCGGCGGGCTGCGATGTAACGGTCCTGCCCGCGACCGCCACCGCGGCCGAGGTTCTGGCCCATGACCCCGATGGCGTCTTTTTGTCGAACGGGCCGGGCGATCCGGCCGCAACGGGTGAATATTCCGTGCCGATGATCCGCGAGATTCTGGACACCACCACCCTGCCCGTCTTTGGCATCTGCCTTGGCCATCAGATGCTGGCACTGGCGCTGGGAGCCCAGACGGTCAAGATGAACCACGGCCACCACGGCGCGAACCACCCGGTCAAGGACCTTGAGACCGGCAAGGTCGAGATCACTTCGATGAACCACGGCTTTACCGTGGACAGTCAGAGCCTGCCCAAAGATGTGATCGAAACCCATGTCAGCCTGTTTGACGGCTCCAACTGCGGCATTCGCATGAAAGACCGCCCGGTCTTCAGCGTTCAGTACCACCCCGAGGCAAGCCCCGGCCCGCAGGACAGCTATTACCTGTTTGAGCGTTTCGTCAAAGAGATCGAAAAAGAGCGTTCCAAAACACCGGCTTGAGTGATCCGCGGTTAACCACCCCTTAACCAAATCCCTGTCAGGATCAATTTTATATAACCTGTCAGAGATTTTTAGATGCCGGCGCAGTCGCTCAACGTCGTTCAGGATCTACGCGCGGAAGGTTTGCGGCGGCACGCGCCGTCGCGGCACCTGCCCGACATTCTGACAGCCCGCGGCGCGATCACCGAAGCTGAACTGGCGCAATACCGATCGCTCGAGGCGCGTCAGGACGTCGATATCCGCGATATCATCATGGCTCGGGCCGATATCTCGCCCCGTGTCATCGCCGAGGTGAGCGCACAGGAATGGGGCACCACCACCGCGCCGATCACCGATCTTTTGCCCGACGCGCGGCTGATCGACCGCTTTGGCGCGCAGCGGTGCCTCAAAGAGGGGTTCCTGCCCTACCGGCGGGTCGGAGCAAGCACGCTGATCGCCACCTCGCAGCCCGAGATTCTGACCCGCATGTTCGAGGCCGAGCCTGAAACATTTGCCGATTGTCACATGACGATCACCACCCAGAGCGAGCTGGAAAGCGCGCTGAGCCGGGTACGCTCGGCCGAATTTGTCGCCCTTGCTGAAACCCGTGTTGCCCCTGAACTGAGTTGCCGCAACTGGAATGCGCGGCGCCTTGGCCTTATCGGCGCAGTTCTGGCCTGCGCCGTGCTGGCGGGGCTGATCCTGGCACCCTGGCTGATTGCGGCGCTGGCGCTTGGCTGGGCGGTGTTCACTCTTTTTCTCACCGCTTTGCTGAAACTTGCCGCCGCGGTGCTGGTGCTGCGCGAGCAGCGTGCCGGCGTTACCCCCGAACCCGATACCACGGCCATCGCCAAATTGCCGCGCGTGTCGCTTCTGGTTGCGCTTTTTCAGGAAGAGGCGCTTGCCGCCCGCCTTATCGCCCGACTTGGCCGCCTTGATTACCCGCGCGAGCTTTTGGATATCTGTCTGGTGGTCGAGGCCGATGATCACGTGACCCAAAGCACGATCGAAAACACCCAACTGCCCGGCTGGATCCGCACCATCGCGGTGCCCCCCGGAACGATCAAGACCAAGCCCCGCGCGCTGAATTACGCGCTCGATTTCTGCAAAGGTTCGATCATCGGCATCTATGACGCCGAAGACGCCCCCGATCCAGATCAGATCCACCGCGTCGTCGAGCGGTTCCACAGGCGCGGGCCAAAAACCGCCTGTCTTCAGGGGATTCTCGATTTTTATAACCCGCGCGCCAACTGGCTGTCGCGCTGTTTCACGATCGAATACGCCAGCTGGTTCCGGGTCATCCTGCCGGGGGTTCAGCGCCTTGGCTTTGCCCTGCCGCTTGGCGGAACCACGGTTTTCCTGCGCCGGTCGGTTCTGGAAGAACTGGGCGCATGGGATGCCCATAACGTCACCGAAGACGCCGATCTGGGCATCCGTCTGGCCCGGCGCGGATATCGCACCGAGATCCTGAACACCGTCACCCGCGAAGAGGCAAACTGCCGTGCGTTGCCGTGGATCCGGCAACGATCGCGCTGGATCAAAGGCTATGCGATGACCTGGGCGGTGCATATGCGCGCGCCTGCCGCGCTCTGGCGCGATCTTGGCGGCTGGGGGTTTATCGGGTTTCAGATCCTCTTTCTGGGCTCGCTGTCACAGGTCGTTCTGGCGCCGGTGCTCTGGTCTTTCTGGCTGGTCCTTTTTGGCCTGCCGCATCCTTTCGCTGATATGCTTTCGGCCCCGGTTCTGACCCTGCTGGCGGTGTTTTTCTTTCTTTGTGAGGGGCTTGGCATCGCGGTCGGCCTTCTGGCCCTGCGCGGGGCCGGGCACCGCTGGCTCAGGAAATGGGTGCCCACGCAGATGCTGTATTTTCCGCTTGCGGTTCTGGCGGCCTATAAGGGGATCGGCGAGATGATGACGCGGCCGTTTTACTGGGACAAGACCGAACATGGGGTATCGCCGGCAACACCGCTGCACGGCGGCTCTGCCACTCAGTCGGAATAGTTTGCCGCATCGGCCCTCAGGCGGGTCTCGAAGGCCACCGAAATATGCGCGCGCAGCGCCGCATCCGCCGCCGGGCCATCGTGTTTCTCAATCGCCGACACGATGGTTTCATGTTCGGCCAGCGCCACTTCGCCGCGCCCGTCGATGGCAAGCGAGGTTTCGGCCATAAGCGCCATCGACCGATGCACCAGATCAAGCTGCTGAACCAGAAACCGGTTGTGCGAGGCAAGATGGATCTGCCGATGAAACCGCCGGTTGGCCCGCGCCAGCGCCGAAGGATCGCCGATCAGCGCGCGGTCCTCGGTGACCATCTCGCGCAGCACCCTGACCTCTTCGGGGGTGGCGTGATTGGCGGCCAGCCGGGCGGCCAGCCCCTCAAGCTCGGCGCGCACGATATAAAGCTCGGCCATCTGGTTGTGATCCAGCGAGGCAACGATCAGGCTGCGCCCGTCGCGCGTCAGAAGCGACTGCGTCTCAAGCCGCTGCAGCGCCTCGCGAATGGGCGTGCGCGAGACCCCGAAACGATCGGCCAGCTCGCTTTCAACAAGGCGGTCTCCGGGGCGGAAAATACCCATGTCGATCGCCTCAAGTATAAGCGTATAAGCGTCTTTTTGCATGCTGGCGTCCCCTGTCGCGGGCCCGCCCGCTAGCGTTTTGCCAAGCTATCCCCGGTCAGGGGCATGGATCAAGCGCTTAGGCCAAGGATTGCTACTTTGTCGCTGCCACATTAGCTTGGCCGCATGACCCGGGACCTTTCGCATGTGCGCAGCTGGATCTTTGATCTGGACAATACCCTTTACCCGCCTCAGGCGAGCCTTTTCGAGCAGATCGAGCTGCGGATGACCGCCTTTGTCGCGCGCGAGCTGGGCCTTGAGCCGGCTCAGGCCGACGCATTGCGCAAAAGCTATTGGCGCGACTACGGCACCACGCTCAAAGGGCTTATGGTCAACCACGCCATCGCCCCCGGCCCCTATCTGGCCGAGGTGCATGATATCTCCTTCAGCGCGCTTGCCCCCGACGCGCCCCTTGCCGATGCCATCGCAGCGCTGCCGGGCCGCAAGCTTGTCTTTACCAATGGTGATCGCGCCTATGCCCGCAAGGTTCTGGGTGCGCGCGGGCTGAACCATGTTTTCCCCGAGGTTTTCGGCGTGGAAGAGACGGGTTTCATCCCCAAACCCGATGCAAGGGCCTATGACCGGGTGCTGGGGGATGCGGGGATCGATCCGGCAAGCGCGGCCATGTTCGAAGACGATCCCAGAAACCTGCGGGTACCGCACGAGCGCGGAATGCGCACCATCCTTGTTGGGCCGACGCAACGCGCCGCGCCGCATCTGCACCACCAGACAGAGGATCTTCTGGGGTTTTTGTCGCAACTGCTGAGCGGGGTTTTTAGCGCGCCCCAAACCGCAGCCGGGGCCGCGCAATGAGCGTTCAGCGCAGGGATATCGTAATCTCGGGCGGCGGCATCGCCGGAATGATCGCCGCTGCCGCCTTTGGTGCGCGGGGCTTTTCGGTCACCCTTGTCGATCCCGCGCCGCGCGCGGCCTCGGCCGCCGCCGCCGCAGGTGACCTCAGATCGACCGCCTTTCTGCAACGGGCCCGCGCGGTTCTGGACGGCGCTGGCCTCTGGCCGCTGCTGGCGCCCCATACCACCCCGCTTCAGGTCATGCGCATCGTCGATGCCGGCGGCGCAACCGCCCAGCCGCGCGTGACAGGCAGTTTCGACGCCGCCGAAATCTCGGATCTGCCCTTTGGCTGGAACATCCCCAACACCCGCATCCTTGGCGCGGCGATGGCGCGTCTGGACCAGCTGGAGAATGTCGAATTTCGCACCGGTGTCGGGACCCGTTCCGTTCTGACGCGCGAGCGCGAGGCGCGCGTAACGCTGAGCGATGGTCAGGTGATCGCGGCCGATCTTCTGATCGGCGCCGATGGCCGCAACTCACCGGTGCGCGAGGCTTTGGGCATTGCCGCCAAAACCACCCGTTTCGGGCAAAAGGCGCTGGCTTTTGCGGTCACCCATCCGGTGCCGCACGGCAATGTTTCAACCGAAATTCACATGTCCGGCGGCCCCTTTACCCTTGTGCCGCTGCCCGATCATGACGGCCACCCCTCATCCGCTGTTGTCTGGATGGAGCGCGGCCCCGAGGCCGAGCGCCTTGCAAATCTGGACACCCCCGCTTTCGAGGCGGAGATGACCGCCCGTTCGGCGCATCTGTTCGGTGATCTGACACTGGCCAGCCCGCGCAGCATCTGGCCGATCATCGCCCGCATCGCCGATCGGTTCTCGGCCGAGCGCTGCGCCCTGATCGCCGAGGCCGCGCATGTCGTCCCCCCCATCGGTGCGCAGGGCCTGAACATGAGCCTTGCCGATATCGAATGCCTTTTGCGGCTGTCCGAACGCGGACTTGGCACGCGCGATATGCTGGATCGCTATCACCGCGAACGCCACGCCGAAGCGCGCCTGAGGGTCGCCGGCGTGGCCGCGCTTAACCGCGCGTCGATGACCGAAGGCGCGGTGATGCGCGATCTGCGCTCGGAGGTTCTGAAGCTGTTCAATCAGGTCACGCCGATCCGCCGCGGCCTGATGCGCAAGGGTTTGGGCGTCTAGCCTAAAGCGT
>JASBSV010000112.1 GCA_030148745.1 Paracoccaceae bacterium | reverse complement strand
CGCCCCGGACGGGACCGTGGCCTTCAAACTGGTCGGTGCGATGACCCGCGAGACGCTGGACAACAAGATCATGCCGATTGTCGAAAAGCTGCGGGCCGAGGCCGCCGGCAAGACCGCCAAAGCCGCCAAATGAGGGCCATTTTAACCGCATTGGCCATCTGGGCCCTGTCGCAGGGCGCGGCGCTGGCCGCCGGGCCGCAGGGCTTTGCGCTTCACGATGCGCCCAGGCCTCTGGCTAACATCCGCTTTGCCACCGAAGACGGCAAGCGCCTGACCCTTGATGCGTTTCGCGGCCGCGTGGTTCTTTTGAACATCTGGGCCACATGGTGCCCGCCTTGCGTAAAGGAAATGCCGACACTGGACGCGCTGCAATCGAAACTGGGCGGCCCGGGGTTCGAGGTTGTGGCCCTTTCGATCGACCGCGCCGGCCCTGAGGCGGTGCAGGCCTTTTTCAAGCGGGTCGGCATTGAAAACCTGAAGATGTATATCGACCAGACGATGCTGTCGGCCACCGCGCTGCGGGCCTTTGGCCTGCCCACAACCCTGTTGATCGACGCCGAGGGCCAGGAGATTGGCCGGCTGATCGGCCCTGCCGAATGGGATGATCCCGAAATGGTGGATTTTCTGAAAGGGTACGCGCAATGACGCCGGCAGGGGTCGCGCTGGACCGACGTGCAGCAATGCGCGCGATGCTCGCAGCGGCGCTGGCGGCAGGCATCCCCGCCCCGCTTTACGCCCATTCCACCAAAGAGCTTGAGCAGGAGTTCGGCGCGCGCGAGCTTTATTTTCAGGCGCTCGACAAGGCCGCACCCGATTTCACCCTTGCCGACGCGCAAGGGCAGCTGTGGCAGCCGGGCGATTTCACCGGCAAGGTGGTAATCGTGAATTTCATCTATCTTAGTTGTCCCGATGTCTGCCCGCTGCATACCGACAAGCTTGCCGATGTTCAGGCGCGGATCAATGCCTCGCCGATGAAGGATCTGGTTCAGTTCATCTCTATCACCACCGACCCCGAAAACGACAGCCCCGAACGGATGCGCGACTATGGCGCGCAGCACGGCATGGACGATGCCAACTGGATGCTTCTGACCGCCGCGCCGGGTCAGCCCGACAGCAGCACCCGCGATCTGGCCCGTGCCTTTGGTCATAAATTCCAGCCACAGGATGACGGCACCCAGGCCCATGGCGTGGTTACCCATATCATCGACAAGACCGGGCGCTGGCGGGCCAATTTTTACGGGCTTGAGTTCAAAGCGGTGAATATGGTCCTATTTGCCAACGCGCTCAGCAACGACTTTGACAAGGGCGGTAGAACTCACAGCAAGGGGATCTGGCAGCAGATCAGGGCAATCTTCAATTGAGCGGGCAAATTCCTCCCGCCCCATGGCCGCGCCGCCGGGCGGGGCCTTGGCCAAACCCGCAACAGCAAGGATAAAAACGCATGCTGGACATCTCAGGCATCGGCATTTTCGCAGCCTTCATGGCCGGGGCCATTTCCTTTCTGTCGCCCTGCGTTCTGCCGCTGGTGCCGGGCTATGTCTCTTACATCGCCGGCCAGCCCGAACTGCGCACACAGCACCGCGTTGGCCTGCGCGCACGCGCCGGCGCGCTGGGGCTAAGCGGAAGTTTCGTTCTGGGCTTTTCCACCGTCTTTGTGGCGCTTGGCGCGGGCGCCAGCGCGATCGGCGCGCTACTGCTGGCCTGGCGGACCGAGCTGAACCTTCTGGGTGGGGCGATCGTGGTTCTCTTCGGGCTGACCATGCTGGGTGTGTTCCGCTGGAAGGCGCTGGCGCGCGATACGCGCTTTCACCTCGACATTCCGGGCGGGCGGCCGCTTGGGGCCTATGTGCTGGGTCTGGCCTTTGGCTTTGGCTGGACGCCCTGCATCGGCCCGATCCTTGGCGCGATCCTGACGATCAGCGCCAGTTCGGCCAGCCTGAGCAGCGGGATATGGCTTTTGACGATCTATTCGATGGGCCTTGGCGTGCCTTTCCTTCTGGCCGCGCTTTTCACCGATACCATCGCCGCGCGGCTGCGCGGGATCGGGCGTGCCGGGCGGCTGCTTTATCAGGGGGCGGGCGGGATCATGGTGATCATGGGCGTTGCGGTGATGACCGGCCAGCTCTCGCGCTTTGCCTATTGGCTTTTGGGCACCTTCCCCTTTCTGGCCAATATCGGATGAGCCTTTTCCCCGATATAGCCGCCCGTTTGCAGCCGCACCCATACGCGCTGCGGGCCGAACACATGGACATAACTCAAGGAGAAGACGATGAAAAAACCAGCCGGTAAATTCGGCCTGATGGCCGCGGCGGCGCTGGCGGGCTTTTACGCCACCTCACTGCCCACGCAGGCAGCCAGCACCGATGTTCTGTCGACCAATGGCATTCACTGGCACCCCAAGCTTGAGATCTATGTCAAAGGCGTGCCCAAGAAGATACCGGCCAATATCGGCATCGGGCCGCGCTATGCCTCGGACGCGGGCTATGACCCGCAAATGGGGATGACGACGATGCATACCCATAAGGACAATGGCACCATCCATCTGGAAATTCCCGGCACGGTGACCCATGCGCAAACCACGCTGGGCGCATTTTTCAAGATCTGGGGCAAAAGCTTTGACGACTTCGGCTCGCGCGTGATCATGACCGTCAATGGCAAGAAAAACACCGAAGGTCTGAATTACGAGATGAAGGATGGCGACAAGATAATCCTGTCGTTCTTTCCCTGAAAAGCGGCCCCGCCCTGAAAAGCGGCCCGCCCTGAAATGCAGCCCCGCCACCCCGGTCAGGGGGCGGCGGGCGCCCTGCCCTTGCGGGCCTATTCCGCGGGCGCCTCTGCCTTTTCCCGCTCGGCGGCCCGGGCAAGCCGGGTTTCGGCGCGCGGCAGATAATCGCGCGTCAGCGGCAGGGTGTCGATCTGCTTGGTCAGCTGGATCTGGAACACCACCAGCCCGTTATAGCGAAAGCCCGCCTCGCAGGCGGCAAGGTAAAACTCCCACATCCGGCAGAACCGCTGATCGTAAAGCTTTGCCACCCTGTCGCGATTAGCCAGAAACCGCTCGCGCCAGGCTTTCAGGGTTTCGGCGTAATGCAGGCGCAGAACCTCGATATCTGTCATGATCAACCCGCTTTTCTCGATCGCCGGCGCGATCTCGGACAGCGAGGGGATATAGCCGCCGGGAAAGATGTATTTGCGGATCCATGGGTGCGGCGCGGTCGGCATCCCGAAACTGCCGATGGTATGGACAAGTGCAACACCATTGTCGTCCAGAAGCTCGGCCAGTTTGGCGAAATATTCGTCATAATGGCCCGCGCCCACATGCTCGAACATGCCGACCGAAACGATACGGTCATAGCGGCCCGTTTCATTGCGGTAGTCGCGCAAATGAAAGCGCACCCTATCCTCCAGCCCCAGCTGGCGCGCCCGCTCCTGCGCATAGCGGTGCTGTTCCTTTGACAGGGTCAGGCCGGTCACATCGGCCCCCGCCATGCGCGACAGCGCCATGCCAAGCCCGCCCCAGCCCGAGCCGATATCAAGGATCCGCTGGCCCCGGGCCAGCTCCAGCTTGGCGGCGATATGGCGCATCTTGGCCAGCTGCGCCTCTTCCAGCGTCGCCTCGGGGTGATCGAAATAGGCGCAGGAATACTGCCGCTCGGCGTCGAGGAAAAGATCATAGAGATCGTCGGAAAGATCGTAATGATGGGCGACATTCTGCTGCGCCTTGCCGACCGGATTATACATCATGAAGCGGCGCATCATCCAGCGCAGGTTCTGCTGCAGCCGGTAAATCCACGGCCCGACATTGCGCCCGGCCCGGTCGGGGCCCATGTTGATCAGACAAAGTTCTAGGAAGTCATAGATATCGCCTTTGCTCAGCGTCAGACGGCCATCCATATAGGCCTCACCCAAAGCGATATCGGGGTTCAGCGCGATCCGGCGCACGGTTTTCCAGTCGTGGATGCGCACCGCCACGCGGGCCTTGCCATGGCCAAAATGCCTCAGCTTGCCGTCGGGCAGTATCAGATCGAGAGCGCCGGTATGAATGACCTGCCCGACAACCCAGTTCAGCAGCCGGGTTGCAACGGGCCCGTGCCCGGCGGCCGGGCGGTCGGTGTCAATATTCTGCGGGCTAGCATTCTTATACATCTTTGCACCTAAATTCCTTCCAAAAATTTCCTTTCAGCATCCCCCCGCCACAGGGGGGGGTCAGATCCGGTATCAGATCCCATAACTCCAGGCCGGAATGCGGCCCATCTGAAGCTCTACCTCGCGCACGCCCTCGACGTTTTCGACCGCCACGCGAATGGCCTTTTCCTCAAAATCGCTGTCCACAACGCCCCAGACCCGGGCGCGCCCGTCCTCGACGATGACATTGACCAGCGACACGCCGACACCGGGCACCTCGGACAGCGCCTCAAGAATCTTTTCGCGCAGCACCCTGTCGTCGGAGGCTGGCGCGGCGGCGGTTTTCTTGCTGCTGCCCAGTCCCTGCAAAAGGTTCGAGCGGCTGACAATGCCCACCAGCTTGCCCTCATGCACCACCGGGACACGCTTGATGCGCTTTTTCTCAAGCAGCCGCGCAATGGCGCCCAGTTCCATATCCTGCGCAATGGTCACCACATCGCGGGTCATCACGTCGCGGGCGTGGCGGCCATGGGTCTTGACATAATCGGCCGCCCGCGCGCCTGTGCCCGACAAAAGCTCAAGCCACCAGGACCGGCGCGGCGCCTTGTCATCGACGATCCGGCGGATCAGATCGCCCTCGCTCACCAGCCCCAGAACCGCGCCTTTGTCATCGACCACGGGCACCGCGCTTATGTGATGTTTCAACAGCTTGCGGGCGATATCCTCGACCGAGGTTTCGGGCGTTACTGTGATAACCTTGCGCGTCATTACATCGATAGCTTGCATCAGATCCCCTCCATTTTCATAACACCGGCGATCATCATAAAAATCGCCATCAGCACGAATACAGCTGGCACTGTCAGCGCGTATCGCCGCTGACAAAGGCGCCGGAACAAGATCACGCATCGCCACCCACGTCATGCTAAACAGCAATCCGCGATTTCGGCAAGCCCCGCGTTAATACCGGGCCTTCGTCAGATATTTGTGCCCTGCCCCGCCCCGTTTCAATCACCCATGGGTTGCGCGCACGAAAAACACCGACCCTCCGCGCGCCGGGGGTGGGTTTGCAACGGGGTTCCAGTAACAAGAGGACTTGTAAGGCCATCTCAGCACGTTAGGCTTGTGCGCAGAATGCCAATATGAACAGGACGACAGACCCATGACCGGCCTGGCACAATATGCGATCCTTTTCGGCCTGACCATCGGAACCCTTGGGTTCATCCTTTGCGTGTATGCGCTTGCCCGGGCGATCGGTAGGGCGCGGGCTGAACCGGCCAAGGATGTGCCCGCAACCGGCGGCACCCTGTCGCGCGATCCGGTCTGGGTGCGCTATCATGTGCGCTATTACGGCTACGCCCTCTTGTTTCTGGCATTTGATATGGAGATGGCCTTTATGTACCCATGGTCGGTCGTTTACCGGCAGGAGGGTCTGGTGGCGCTTCTGGATATGGGTGTCTTTCTGGCGATCCTGTTTCTGGGCCTGCTCTATGGCTGGAGCCAGGGCGCGCTGAGGCGGCAATGATGATGTTTGGCGCGCGCAGGGGCAAAGCCTCGGGGCTTCGGCGGCTGCTGGCCCGCGCCATGGCGCGCGATCTGGTGGCACTTGTGGTGCCGGGCGAGGATATCGCCCGCGCCCATGGTCTTGATTTGGCCGGCGCTGGTCTGCGGCTGGCGACAACGCCGCGCCATGCCAATCTTATGCTGATAATCGGGCCATTGCCGCAGGGTCTGGCCGATGCTGCCACGGTTGCCTATGCGCAAATGCCCCGCCCCCGCGCGGTTCTGACATTGGGCGAGGTGACGCTTGCCGATCTGCCCCCCGCCGATGCCGAAGGCGCGCTTTCGCAAGAGGGGCTGTTACAGGCGCTGGCGCGGCTGCGCGCGCGTTTTGCCAAAGGCGCCTTTAGCGAGAAGGCTCAGGATTTCGACGCCCCGGCCCTTGCGGTGCGGGTCGAATACACCTGCCCGATGCACCCCGAAATTGTCAGTGATGAGCCCGGCTCCTGCCCGATATGCGGTATGAACCTTGTCCCGCGTGAGACCGCAGCCGGCGGCGGGCATGGGGCCCATGACGGGCATGACGGGCATGAAGGTCATCAGGGGCACGATGAGCATCAGGGACAGGCCCATCACCATGACCATGCAACCCACGGTGGTCACGGCGAAGCCGCTCAGAACGCTGGCAAATACACCTGCCCCATGCATCCCGAGGTGATCGGCGACGCGCCCGGTTCCTGCCCCAAATGCGGCATGACCCTTGTGCCTCAAGAGGAGGCAGGCGGAGACGCGCACAAAGGTCATGCGCATCACCATGACCATGAAACCCACGCTGGTCACGGCAAAGCAGCGCAGAACGCGG
>JASBSV010000101.1 GCA_030148745.1 Paracoccaceae bacterium | reverse complement strand
GACGTTCGAAGCAGCCTCAAGCAGATGGTCTTCGTCCATCCCCTTGATGCCCTCTTCATATACCTCGTCACCATAGGCGCCGTGCATCGCTTCGCGCACCGGGGTCAGATCGCCCGACCGGCGGTATTCGCTCAGCGCCTCGTCGATCTTCAGGCCCAGACCGCGCGCAGCCCAGCCCATGTGAGTCTCGAGGATCTGACCGACGTTCATGCGCGAAGGCACGCCCAGCGGATTAAGGCAGAAATCGACCGGTGTGCCATCGGCAAGGAACGGCATGTCCTCCATCGGAACAACCTTGGAAATCACACCCTTGTTCCCGTGACGGCCGGCCATCTTGTCGCCCGGCTGAAGCTTGCGCTTCACGGCAACAAAGACCTTGACCATCTTCATGACACCCGGGGGCAGGTCGTCGCCGCGGCGAACCTTTTCGACCTTATCCTCGAACCGCGCATCAAGGGCACGCTTTTGCGCCTCATACTGCTCGTTCAGGGCTTCGACGATCTTGGCGTCTGCTTCGTCTTTGAGCGCAAGCTGCCACCACTGGCCCTTGGACAGGCTTTCCAGCAGCTCGGCGTCGATCGTCGCGTTCGGCTTGACGCCCTTGGGACCTTTGACAGCAACCTTGCCTTCGATCATCGAACGCAGACGGGCATAGATGTTGCGATCAAGGATCGCCAGCTCGTCATCGCGGTCACGGGCCAGACGCTCAACCTCTTCACGCTCGATCTGAAGGGCACGTTCGTCTTTTTCGACGCCGTGGCGGTTGAACACACGGACTTCGACGATCGTCCCATAGTCACCCGGCGGCAGACGCAAGCTGGTATCCCGCACGTCAGATGCCTTTTCACCAAAGATGGCGCGCAAAAGCTTCTCTTCCGGCGTCATCGGGCTTTCGCCCTTGGGGGTGATTTTACCGACCAAGATATCCGCCGGGCCAACTTCGGCACCGATATAGACGATACCCGCTTCGTCGAGGTTGCGCAGGGCCTCCTCGCCGACGTTGGGGATGTCGCGGGTGATCTCTTCCGGCCCAAGCTTGGTGTCACGGGCGGCGACCTCAAATTCCTCGATATGGATCGAGGTAAAGACGTCATCGCGGGTGATCCGCTCGGAGATCAGGATCGAGTCCTCGTAGTTATAGCCATTCCACGGCATGAAGGCGACCATGACGTTCTTGCCCAGGGCCAGTTCGCCAATATCGGTCGAGGGGCCATCGGCGATAACCTCGCCCTTGCCAACCGTGTCACCCACTTTGACCAGCGGACGCTGGTTGATGCAGGTGTTCTGGTTCGAACGCTGGAATTTGCGCATCCGGTAGATATCAACGCCCGGATCGCCCGGCTCCAGATCGCTGGTGGCGCGCACGACGATACGCTGGGCATCGACCTGGTCGATGATGCCGGCGCGTTTGGCCATGATGGCCGCGCCACTGTCCAGTGCCACTTTCTGCTCGATCCCGGTGCCCACGAAAGGCGCTTCGGCCTGCAGCAGCGGAACCGCCTGACGCTGCATGTTCGACCCCATAAGCGCGCGGTTTGCGTCGTCGTTTTCAAGGAAGGGGATCAGCGATGCCGCGACCGAGACCAGCTGTTTCGGCGAAACGTCGATCAGATCGACGCTTTCAGACGGTGCCAGCGTGTATTCGCCCGACTGACGGGTCGAGACCAGTTCGTTGATGAACTTCATGTCCTTGTCGAGGTTGGCGTTGGCCTGCGCCACGACATGGCGCATTTCCTCGGTTGCGGACATATATTGCACTTCGTCCGTGACCTGACCGTCCACGACCTTGCGATAGGGCGTTTCGATAAAGCCGTATTTATTCACGCGAGCAAAGGACGCCAGTGAATTGATCAGACCGATGTTCGGCCCTTCCGGCGTTTCAATCGGGCACATCCGGCCATAGTGGGTCGGGTGAACGTCACGAACCTCAAAACCCGCACGCTCACGCGTCAGGCCGCCCGGGCCAAGCGCAGACAGGCGACGCTTGTGGGTAACTTCGGACAAGGGGTTGGTCTGATCCATGAACTGCGACAGCTGCGAGGAGCCGAAGAATTCACGCACAGCGGCAGCCGCCGGTTTGGCGTTGATCAGATCCTGCGGCATCACCGTGTCAATCTCGACACTGGACATACGCTCCTTGATGGCGCGCTCCATGCGCAGAAGGCCGACGCGATACTGGTTCTCCATCAGCTCGCCAACCGAACGGACCCGGCGGTTGCCGAGGTGGTCGATATCGTCAACCTCGCCCTTGCCGTCACGCAGATCGACCAGCGCTTTGACACAGGCCACGATGTCTTCTTTGCGAAGGGTGCGCACAGTGTCTTCGGCGTCCAGATCAAGACGCATGTTCATCTTGACCCGGCCAACGGCCGAAAGATCATAACGCTCACTGTCGAAAAACAGCGTGTCGAACAGGGCCGAGGCAGCCTCGACCGTGGGCGGCTCGCCCGGGCGCATGACGCGGTAGATATCCATGAGCGCGGTCTCGCGGTTCATGTTCTTGTCCTGCGCCATGGTGTTGCGCATGTAGGGGCCGACATTGACGTTGTCGATATCCAGCACCGGGATATCGGTGATGCCGGCATCCATCAGCTCTTTGAGAGAGCCGCCAACCAATTCGTCCTGCTTGTCATACTCAAGCGTCAGCTCATCGCCAGCTTCGACATAGATCGCGCCGGTTTCCTCGTTGATGATATCCTTGGCAGCGAATTTGCCGACGATATGCTCAAACGGTACCAGAAGATCGGATACCGCACCTTCGTCGATCAGCTTCTTGACCGCGCGCGGCGTCACTTTCTTGCCGGCTTCGGCGATCACTTCGCCGGTCTTTGCATCGACAAGATCGAAGGTCGGGCGCGTGCCGCGCACACGCTCGGGGAAGAACTTGGTCACCCAGCCCTTGTTCTTCTTATATGTATATTCGACGGTGTCGTAATAGGCATCCATGATGCCTTCCTGATCCATTCCCAGCGCATAAAGCAGCGTGGTCACAGGCAGTTTGCGGCGGCGGTCGATACGGGCAAAGACGATGTCTTTTGCGTCGAACTCAAAATCCAGCCACGAGCCGCGGTAGGGAATGATGCGGCAGGCAAAGAGCAATTTGCCCGAGGAATGGGTCTTGCCCTTGTCGTGGTCAAAGAACACGCCCGGCGAGCGGTGCATCTGGGAAACGATCACACGCTCGGTGCCGTTGACAACAAAGGTCCCGTTCGGCGTCATCAGGGGCATATCGCCCATGAAAACGTCCTGTTCCTTGATGTCCTTCACCGACTTGGCGCCGGTGTCGTCATCGACATCAAACACGATCAGACGCAGAGTGACCTTGAGCGGCGCCGAATAGGTCATGTCGCGCTGCTGACATTCCTCAACATCGTACTTCGGCTTTTCCAGCTCGTATTTGACGAACTCAAGTACGGCGGTTTCGTTGAAATCCTTGATCGGGAAAACCGACTGAAAGACGCCCTTGATGCCTTCACCGTCAAGCGGTTCGGACTGGTCGCCGGATTTCAGGAAAAGATCATATGAGGATTTCTGAACCTCGATCAGGTTTGGCATCTCCAGAACTTCGCGGATTTTGCCATAAAATTTACGCAAGCGTTTTTGGCCAACATAGGACTGAGCCATGTGCTTCGTCACCTTTCGTCATCTCTCAGGGTCAATCACCGTCGGGGCCCGGCGATTGTCCCGCATGAGACAGGGGGTTCGATCAATTCATGGCACCCCTCCCACAGGGCACCTCCCGATCATTGAACCGCACCTTAGAGAACCCCCGCCCTGTACATGACAGGGGCTCTCTGAGATGCGCCGTTTAAGACGCGGACGGCTGGACCCGAAAAACTCCGGATCCAGCCTTATTAACAGTCGCTCTGGCCAGCGCGATCGCCCCATCCAAAAACCGCAGAACCGAAGCTCGGGGCACGGCGGACAACCGCGATAACCAGACGCCGATTACTTCAGTTCGACTTCGGCGCCAGCTGCTTCCAGCTTACCCTTGATCTCTTCTGCTTCGGCCTTGTCGACGCCTTCCTTGACAGCTTTGCCGCCGGCTTCGACCAGATCCTTGGCTTCTTTCAGACCAAGACCGGTGATTGCGCGAACCTCTTTGATGACGTTGATCTTCTGAGCGCCAGCGGCTTTCAGAATCACGTCGAATTCGGTTTGCTCTTCAGCAGCCGCACCAGCGTCGCCGCCAGCAGGACCAGCCATCATCACTGCGCCGCCAGCTGCGGGCTCGATGCCGTACTCGTCTTTCAGGATGGTTTTCAGTTCTTGTGCTTCGAGAAGCGTGAGACCCACGATCTCTTCGGCAAGTTTTTTCAGATCAGCCATTTCAGTGTTCCGTTTCCTAAGATGTGTTCCAACGTCAGAGTTTCAACCCCTACGCCGGCCTCATGAGGGTTATGCAGCTTCTGCACGTTCCTCGATGGTTGAAAGGATGCTTGCGATGTTAGAAGCAGGCGCGCCAATGGCCCCGGCGATGTTCGAAGCAGGTGCCCCAATGCAACCCACGATCGAAGCAATAAGCTCGTCACGGGACGGCATGGCGGCAACGGCTTTAACACCGGCGACGTCCAACGCGGTCTCGCCCATTGCGCCACCAAGGATCTCCAGCTTGGAGTTGGCCTTGGCATACGCCTCGACGACCTTGGCCGCAGCCACAGGATCTTCCGAGTAAGCGAGAACGGTCATACCACTCAGCAGGCCGCCGATGCTTGCGCAGGGCTTTCCTTCGAGGGCGATCTTGGCGAGCCTGTTCTTGGCAACGCGAACGGACCCGCCAGCTTCGCGCATTTGCGCGCGCAGGTCCTGCATCTCAGCAACCGTGAGACCTTCGTAGTGGGCAACCACAACGACGCCAGAGCTTTCAAAGATCTGGCCGAGTTCCTCGACCACTTTCTCTTTCTGGGCTCTATCCACAGTTTCACTCCAAGTAATGGAGGTTTGACCCTCCGGCTCGTACTATGCTGGGGAAACCCCAGCATTCGGGTCCTTACGGGTCCTTCGCAATCTCGCCCCCGGGAACACGTCCCAGAGAAAATTGTTCATTTCCCGTCTCAGGCAGGATTTACAACCCCGAAAGGTCACCCGCCATCTTGGACGAAGTATCGGGCCACTGCGACTCGTCACAGCAACCTGAACGGCGCGGGTTTAGGGTGTTTTGCGAAGGGTGTGAAGAGAAAAAAGTCACAATCACCCCGAAATGTTAAAAAATACGCCAATTTGATCCCTATCCGAAAGGATAGGGGTTCCGAATAGCCCAAACGGCCCTGCCCCGGGTCGGCCGTTCAGCCGCCGCATGCAGGTTTAAACGCCCCGTCCAGGATCATGCTCCAGCCACCGTCGTACCCGCCGCGCACGTCGCTGGCCATGTCGCCGAATGCCTCCCAATTGGTCTGGGTCAGCTCGACCCGGGTCTCGTCATCACCCATTGGCAGAAAGCGCAGGCGAAGATGGCTACGGTCCTGCACGACATCGCCGGGGCGCGGGATGTGAAAGGACAGGCCCAGCGCCTGAGGCGGGTCATACTCATCAATGACGCCCCAAAGCACCTCTTCGCCGGTGCCGCCTATCTCGGTGATTTCGCCCCCGCGCCGAGCGTCGACCCGTATGGTTTTTGCGGGGGTGCCAGCCATGGCCGACACTGTGAACCGATCGAGCGGCCACCAGCCCGCCATGCCGCCGATAAATGTATCAAAGGCCGTTTTCGCATTGCAGGGAACATCGATCGTCTTGACCAGAGGGTCGAGCATCGGTCGCACTCCTTTCCCGAAGGGGGTCCGGCCATCGCGAGACGAACAACTTGTGCATCATCCGATGCTGGAAAACCGGACAAACCCGGATCGTCAGCCTAGTCACCCCGCCCTGCGACAGTCAAGCCCGCGCCGCTGGCGCCCGACAGGGACGTCATCCCGGAAAAGAAAAAGGCGGGCCAAAAGGCCCGCCTTTGAAGCTGTTATGCGCCGGGATCAGTTGCCGGCGGCCGAATCGACATTGACCGAAACACCCGGTCCCATGGTCGAGCTGAGCGAGACCTTTTTCATATAGGCGCCCTTGGCTCCTGCCGGGCGCGCCTTGGCGACGGCCGAAACGAACGCCTTGACGTTCTCGACCAGTTGCTCTTCGCCGAAAGAGGCCTTGCCGACACCTGCGTGTACAACACCCTGCTTTTCGACCTTGAACTGAACCTCACCGCCCTTGGCGGCCTCGACGGCGGCTTTGACATCCATCGTCACGGTGCCAACCTTGGGGTTCGGCATCAGGTTGCGCGGCCCAAGGACCTTACCCAGACGGCCAACGATCGGCATCATGTCGGGGGTCGCAATGCAGCGGTCAAAGTCGATCTTGCCGCCCTGAACCGTCTCCATCAGATCCTCGGCGCCGACGATATCAGCGCCGGCTGCCTTGGCCTCCTCGGCCTTGTCGCCACGGGCAAAAACCGCAACCCGAACCGATTTTCCGGTTCCGTTGGGCAGTGTCACGACACCGCGGACCATCTGGTCGGCGTGGCGCGGATCGACACCAAGGTTGACGGCGATCTCGACCGTTTCGTCAAATTTCGCCTTGGCATTGCCCTTGATCAGACTGACGGCCTCTTCGACGGTGACATCGGTCTTGCCGGCAATGGCCTCACGAGCGGCGCGGGTACGTTTTCCAAGCTTAGCCATCTTATTTCACCTCGATGCCCATCGACCGGGCCGAGCCCAGGATGATCTGCATTGCGCCGTCGATATCGGTAGCGTTCAGGTCTTTCATCTTGGCTTCGGCGATCTCGCGAACCTGCTTGGATGTGACCGTGCCCACGACTTCGCGGCTTGGGTTCTTTGCGCCAGACTTCAGCTTGGCAGCCTTCTTGAGGTAATAAGATGCCGGCGGCGTCTTGATTTCCATCGAGAAGGATTTGTCGACGTAATAAGTGATCACGGTCGGGCACGGCGCGCCGGGCTCCATTTCCTGTGTCTTGGCGTTGAACGCCTTGCAGAATTCCATGATGTTGATGCCGCGCTGACCCAGAGCGGGACCCACGGGCGGGGATGGGTTGGCTTTGCCTGCAGGGACCTGCAGCTTCATTTTGCCAGCAACTTTCTTGGCCATCTGGCCTCTCCTTTTTTCAACACCGGCAAAACGCGTTCCGCCGGTTCAGGTTGCCGTGGTCCGGCTCGCCGCACGCGCGCAGCCCACCTCCCACGTCCGCCATCGGCCAATGCCTCAGGCAGCAGGCACTCAGCTCTCTTTCGAGACCTGAGTGAATTCCAGTTCGACCGGGGTTGCCCGGCCAAAAATCGATACCGACACCTTGAGGCGCTGGTTGTCTTCGTCCACATCCTCGACCATGCCGTCGAAATCCTCGAACGGGCCGTCGGTGACCTTGACCTTCTCGCCGACCTCGAAATGGATCAGGGTGCGCGGGCTGTCCTCGCCTTCCTGAACGCGGTTCAGGATCTGATTCACTTCCTCGTCACGCATCGGCATCGGCCGGCCCTGAGGGCCAAGAAAGCCGGTGACGCGGTTGATCGAGTTGATCAGGTGATAGCCCTGATCGGACATCTCCATGCGCACCAGAACATAGCCCGGCATAAAGCGGCGCTCGGCCGTTACCTTTTTGCCGCGGCGCACCTCGATGACCTCTTCGGTGGGCACCAGAACCTCTTCGATCTCATCCTCGAGCCCGGCCGCGATCACATCCGTGCGAATTTGCTCGGCGATCTTTTTTTCGAAATTCGAGAGCACGCTCACCGAATACCAACGTTTCGCCATCTAAATCCTGCCTTCGCGTACCGGCCCCTTGGGGCGGATCATTTAACATTTCCAGACGGTTAAACCGCCCGTCCCCAGAACAAAAGCGGCGTGCAACACGAATCGCCGCACGCCCTCTGGGTAGGTTCCGCTGGGATTACTTACAAAACCCCGCGATTTCAAGTCCACGAGCGGGCTTTACCCGAACATTCCCAGAAGCACCTGCAACCCGGTCCGGATCAGCAGATCAACGGAAAAGAAGAAGATCGCCGTCAGGGTGGCCATCGCGAAGACCATCACAGTGGTCAGCAGAACTTCGCGGCGCGTCGGCCAGACGACCTTGGACACCTCGGCGCGGACCTGCTGCAAAAACTGAAAAGGGTTCGTAATTGCCATTCCATATGCTCCAGCTTGGGAATTGGGCGGGGAATACGCCGCAGAGCCGCGAAGTTCAAGAGAATACGAACATCGGGCGGCATCATCGTGCGCCGCGCTCGGATGGGGTGCAATTGCAAGAAAGCTTTGGCGCCGCCCGGCAGGGCTGGCAGGGGTTGGGGGACTCGAACCCACGACCCTCGGTTTTGGAGACCGATGCTCTACCAACTGAGCTAAACCCCTAGGCCGAGGCTTGAGTTACGGCAGCGCGAGAGAGAATTCAAGACCGATTGTGCGCCGCAGGCTTGTCTTTGCACGCCCAAACGGGTGTTGTGCAAAAAACCTGTGAGGCAACCCGTGCGCCAACCAAGCGAATTTGACGACAGGCCATGGCAAAGGGTCGATCCCGGCCGCGTTGCGGGTGTCGATGCCGTGCCGACAATGCTGGCGGCCGAGGAACAAAAGCTTTACTTCTGGCTAACCTCGGAATGGATGCAGGGGCGCGGCGATGTGGTCGATGTCGGCTGCTTTGCGGGCGGGTCCACCGCAAGGCTGGCCGCAGGCCACGCGCAGGCGGGACATGGCGGCAAGGTTCACGCCTATGACCGCTTTACCGCCGCCGCCGGTGTCAAACGCCGCCAGCTTTACCAAAAGGGCATCGCGCCTTTTGATGGCCCCGACATTTTTCCGCTGGCGCAATCCTTGCTGGCGCCATGGGCGGATCGGATCGACTTTCACCGCGGCAATATAGAAGATCTTGGCTGGCCCGGCGGCCCGATCGAGGTTCTGACGCTGGATGCATCCAAAAAAACCGATCTGACCGATAGAATGACGGCCGATTTCTTTCCCTCGCTCATCCCCGGCAGATCGGTAATCGTGCAACAGGATTTCCTGCACTGGAGCCAACCTTGGATCGCAGCCCAGATGGTGGGGTTCGGCGATCACTTTGAACCGGTAGGGTTTGCGCCCAATGACACGGTGATCTTTCTTTGCCGCAAGCCGATCACCGCCGAGGCGCTTTCTGCTGCGCGCATCGATAACCTCAGCGATGCCGATCTTCTCGATGCGGTCAGCCAGACACGCCAGACACTGGCGCCCTTCAGCGTGGCGCACCGTCTGGACCGGATGGAAAAAGGTATCCGCGACAACCCCGGCGTGCGTATCGCGTGGCAAATGAAATGGCGGGGCGACAAATGCTGATCGCGCAGCCCGCTGCGGCCTCATGAGACGCCCATCATGATCGGGCCTGCAAGAACACCGCCCAGATTAATTACATTGATCTGCCTTACAGGCATCTCGACGCTGTCGCTGAACATGTTCCTGCCATCGCTGGTCAGTATCGCGGCCGATTTCGGGGCCGGTTACGCCATCGTCAGCCTGTCGATCGCCGGTTACCTTGCGGCCACCGCCATATTGCAGATCATATTCGGCCCGCTATCGGACCGGTTCGGGCGCCGCCCTGTGCTTCTTGCCGCGCTGACGGTGTTTTGCCTTGCCTCAATCGGGGCGTTCTTTGCGCAAACCATATGGGTATTTCTGTTATTTCGAATGTTTCAGGGCGCGATCATTGCCGGTGCGGCACTGTCTCCGGCGGTTGTGCGCGATACCATGCCGGCCAAACAGGCGGCCAGCATGCTTGGTTATATCGCGATGGCGATGGCCATAGCGCCAATGCTGGGGCCGATGCTGGGCGGCGCGCTTGAGGCGGTTTTCGGTTGGCGATCCAACTTTGCCCTGTTTGCCATTCTGGGTACTGGGCTTTTGTTTCTGACATGGGCCGACCTTGGCGAGACGAACCGGAGCCCCACATCCAGCTTCCGGCAACAGCTCCGCGCCTATCCGGTGCTTTTAAGCTCGGCAGAGTTTTGGGCCTACGGCCTTTGCATGGCGTTTTCGACCGGGAGTTTCTATGTCTTTCTGGCAGGCGCCCCGCTGGTCAGCCGAACGCTCTTTGGCACGTCACCGGCAGAGCTTGGCATCTATATGGGGTCCATCACCGCCGGCTATTTCCTTGGCAGTTTCATCTCGGGCAGGCTGTCTCTGCGCCATTCACTTGCCACCATGATGATCGCGGGCCGGATAGTTGCCTGCGCCGGGCTTCTTGTAGGTATCGGTTTGTTTCTGGCAGGCGTTGTGCACGAATGGACGCTCTTTGGCGCCACTATCTTCGTGGGCGTAGGGAACGGAATTACCATGCCAGGCAGCAGCGCGGGCGTTATGTCGGTTCGCCCCGATCTGGCCGGAAGCTCATCCGGCCTTGCCGGGGCGCTGACCGTTGGCGCCGGAGCGGTTCTGACATCTGCGGCGGGGGTCGTGCTGTCCCGCTTTGACGGCGCCCTGCCCCTGCTGGCGATGATGCTTGCGACCGCGGTGCTTGGTCTGGTCGCGGCGATGCGGGTGGCAGTGCCCGGCGACACGGATCTCTGAGGCGTGGCGGGCAACCGGCCGGCGGATGTGCCTGAAACGACAAGGGCCGCCCCTCAGGCAGCCCTTGCTTAGCTCTTGTAGATGACCCCAAAGATCAGTCGATGATCTTAGAGACGACGCCGGCGCCGACGGTGCGGCCGCCTTCGCGGATTGCAAAGCGCAGGCCGTTTTCCATTGCGATCGGGGCGATCAGCTCGACCTTGAACGACACGTTGTCGCCCGGCATCACCATCTCGGTACCCTCGGCCAGCTCAACCGTGCCGGTCACGTCCGTCGTGCGGAAGTAGAACTGC
>JASBSV010000095.1 GCA_030148745.1 Paracoccaceae bacterium | reverse complement strand
CAAACAGGTTGAATTCGACATCATGTATGGCGAAGGCATCTCGAAAATGGGTGAGCTTCTGGATCTGGGCGTCAAGGCGGGCGTGGTGGAAAAATCCGGCTCGTGGTTCTCATATGGGGACGAAAGGATCGGGCAGGGGCGTGAGAACGCCAAAACCTTCCTGAAGGAAAACAAGCGCATAGCCTATGAGATCGAAGACAAGATCCGCGCCGCTCATGGGCTGGATTTCGAGATGCCCAAGGATGAGATCAAAGCCGCCGCCAAGGATGACGACGACATTCTGGAGGCCTGAAAGGGCCGGTGATGCGGTAAATCGCTGGACAGGGGCGGGTTTCCCCGCCCTTTTTCATGCGCCGATTTTGGTCTTGGGGGCCGCTGAACAGTGGACAGTTCCCATGGCGGAGGCTATCTCAGCGGGAACTGCAATTCACTCCAAGGCCCAAAGCGCCCATGCCCAGTCTCAATGACATCCGCTCGACATTTCTCGACTATTTCAAATCGCAGGATCATGAGGTCGTGCCCAGCTCCCCCCTGGTGCCGCGAAACGACCCCACGCTGATGTTCACAAACTCGGGCATGGTTCAGTTCAAGAACCTTTTCACCGGGGTCGAAACACGCGATTACAAACGCGCCACCACGGCGCAGAAATGTGTGCGTGCCGGCGGCAAGCACAACGATCTGGACAATGTCGGCTATACCGCGCGCCACCACACGTTTTTCGAGATGCTGGGGAATTTTTCCTTTGGCGATTACTTCAAATCCGAGGCGATCCCCTTTGCCTGGAACCTGATCACCAAAGAGCTTGAGATCCCGAAAGACCGGCTGGTGGTCACCGTCTATCACACCGATGACGAGGCGGCAGAGATCTGGAAAAAAGTGGCGGGCATCAGCGCTGACCGGATCATCCGCATCGCCACCGACGATAACTTCTGGATGATGGGCCCGACCGGCCCCTGCGGCCCGTCCTCTGAGATTTTCTTTGATCACGGCGATCACATCTGGGGCGGCCCGCCGGGCAGCGCCGAAGAGGATGGCGACCGCTTTGTCGAGATCTGGAACCTTGTGTTCATGCAATATGAACAGTTCGAGGACGGAAGCCGCAGCGAGCTGCCCAATCAGTCGATCGATACCGGCATGGGCATCGAGCGCGTGGCCGCACTGTTGCAGGGCACCAATGACAATTACGCCACTGACCTCATGCGTTCACTGATCGAGGCCAGCGCCAATGCCACCTCGACCGATCCCGACGGGCCGGGCAAGACCCACCACCGGGTGATTGCCGATCACCTGCGCTCGACCTCTTTTCTGATTGCCGATGGGGTGATGCCCTCGAACGACGGGCGCGGTTATGTCCTGCGCCGGATCATGCGCCGGGCGATGCGCCACGCCCATCTTCTGGGTGCCAAGGATCCGCTGATGCATCAGCTGGTCCCGGCACTGGTCAGCCAGATGGGCGCGGCCTACCCCGAACTGGGTCAGGCCCGCGTTCTGATCGAAGAGACATTGCTGCAGGAAGAAACCCGGTTCAAACAGACGCTCGACCGGGGGCTCAAGCTTCTGGACGACGCATTGGCCGATCTGCCGCAAGAGGCCGATCTGCCGGGCGAGGCGGCGTTCAAACTCTATGACACTTACGGCTTTCCCCTTGATCTGACGCAGGATGCGCTGCGCGAAAAGGGCCGCGGCGTGGACACCGCAGGTTTTGACGCGGCCATGGAAGAGCAGCGCGCCAAGGCCCGCGCGGCATGGTCGGGATCGGGCGAGACGGCCGATGCCACGATCTGGTTCGATCTGGCCGAGAAACACGGCACCACCGATTTTCTTGGCTATGACACCGAAAAGGCCGAGGGCCAGATCAAGGCGCTGGTGGCGGATGGCGCCGAAATCGCCGAGGCCGGCAGCGGCAGCGATATTCAGATCGTCCTGAACCAGACCCCCTTTTATGCCGAGGCCGGCGGTCAGGTCGGCGACAGCGGCACGCTGACCACCGAAACCGGCCGGGCCGAGATCCGCGACACCCGCAAAAGCGCCGGGGTGTTCATCCATATGGCACGCGTCACCGAAGGCGTGATCAAACCCGGACAGGGCGCCGAGCTTATCGTCGATCACGTCCGCCGCACCGCGATCCGGGCCAATCACTCGGCCACGCATCTTCTGCATGAGGCGCTGCGCGGCGCGCTTGGCGATCATGTCGCGCAGCGCGGCTCGCTCAACGCCGAAGACCGGCTGCGGTTTGATTTCTCCCACTCACAGGCGCTCAGCCGGGATGAGCTGGCCCGGGTCGAACGCGAGGTAAACGACTATATCCGTCAGAACGCGCCGGTCGAAACCCGGATCATGACCCCCGACGACGCCCGCGCCATCGGTGCGCAGGCACTCTTTGGCGAAAAATACGGCGATGAGGTGCGCGTTGTGTCGATGGGCCGGGCCGAAGGCTCGGGCAAGGGCAGCGCGGGCGATACCTATTCGATCGAGCTTTGCGGCGGAACCCATGTGCGCCAGACCGGCGATATCGGGGTTTTCGCGCTGCTGGGCGATAGCGCCTCATCGGCCGGCGTGCGCCGGATCGAGGCGCTGACAGGGGCGGCGGCCTTTGACTATCTTGCCGATCAGGGGCAGCGGCTGGCCGATGCCGCCCGCGCCCTCAAGGCGCCTCCGGCCGAACTGGCCGAACGCGTCCGAAGCCTTGTCGAAGAGCGCAAGGCGCTCAAAAACGAACTTGCCCAGCTGCGCCGCGAACTGGCCATGGGCGCCGGCGGCGGAACCGGCGCCGCAGCGACCGAAACCATCAACGGCGTGCCGCTTCTGGCGCAGGCGCTGAGCGGGGTCAATGTCAAGGATCTGCCCGCGCTGATTGACGAGCATAAGGGGCGCATCGGCACGGGCGCGATCCTGCTGATCGCCGATAACGGCGGCAAGGCGGCCGTCGCGGCCGGCGTCACCGATGACCTGAGCGGACGGATCTCGGCCGTCGATCTGGTAAAGGCGGCGGTCGCCGAACTGGGCGGCAAGGGCGGCGGCGGCCGGGCTGATCTGGCCCAGGGCGGCGGCAAGGATTTCGCCAGCGCCCCCATGGCCATCACCACTGTTAAAAAGCTGCTGGAGGGGCTGACATGAGCGCACTTTGGATTGCCAATGTAAAAGTCACAGATGAAGAGGCCTATGGCCGCTATGCCGCCATCGCAACCGAAGCAATCGCCGAGCATGGCGGCGTATTTCTGGCCCGGGGCGGTAAATATGTGCAACTCGAAGGCCGCGACCGCCCCCGCAACGTCGTCGCGCGCTTTCCCTCGCTCGAAGCCGCACTCGCCTGTTACAACTCTCCACGCTATCAGGAGGCGCTGTCATTTGCACGTGGTGCCTCCGAACGTGACCTGATGGTGGTCGAGGAATCTTAGGCCCGGCCACGGGCCGGTTCCGCCTCCGGCGGGAGTATTTTGGCAAAGAAGAAACCCGCAGGGCGCGCCCTGCTCAAGTCGGTGGGCCCCCGGCGCATTTGAAAATGGTGGCGGGGATTTTCCACTTGGGCAAAATATCCCCGCCGGAGGCCGCGCGAAGCGCATTAAAAAAACAGTCGCGCGGCACGCGCGTCCGTTTGACCGTTACGAGGCGCGGGCCTGGCGTTTGCGTTCGTGCGGGTCCAGAAAGCGTTTGCGCAGGCGGATGGCGTTGGGGGTGACTTCGACCAGTTCATCGTCGTCGATATAGGCGATTGCCTCTTCCAGCGACATGCGTACCGGGGTGGTCAGGCGCACGGCCTCATCAGTGCCCGAGGCGCGCACGTTGGTCAGCTTTTTGCCCTTCAGCGGGTTCACTTCCAGATCATTGTCGCGGCTATGCTCACCGATGATCATGCCCTGATAGACGTTTTCCTGCGCGCCGATGAAAAACCGGCCCCGGTCTTCGAGGTTGAAGATCGCATAGGCGACCGAGACGCCGTTTTCCATCGAGATCAGAACGCCGGCGCGGCGGCCCGGGATCGGGCCCTTATGCGGCGCCCATTCGTGGAAGACGCGGTTCAGAACGCCGGTGCCGCGGGTGTCGGTCAGAAACTCGCCGTGATAGCCGATCAGCCCGCGCGAGGGGACATGCGCGATGATCCGCGTTTTGCCGGCGCCGGCCTGTTTCATCTCGACCAGATCGCCCTTGCGCGCGCCGGTGATCTTTTCGATGACCGCGCCGGAAAATTCGTCATCGACGTCGATTGTGACCTCTTCGATCGGTTCCAGCCGCTCGCCGTTCTCTTCCTGAAACAGGACCTGCGGGCGCGAGATTGACAGCTCAAAACCTTCGCGGCGCATGTTTTCGATCAGAACGCCCATCTGTAATTCGCCGCGCCCTGCAACCTCGAAGGCATCGCCGCCGGGAGTATCGCTGATGCGGATGGCGACGTTGGATTCGGCCTCTTTCATCAGGCGCTCGCGGATCACGCGGCTTTGCACTTTCTTGCCGTCACGGCCCGCAAGGGGGCTGTCGTTGATGCCGAAAGTCACTGTAATCGTTGGCGGATCGATGGGTTGGGC
>JASBSV010000079.1 GCA_030148745.1 Paracoccaceae bacterium | reverse complement strand
GGCGGCGCGGGCCCATTCCGCTGCGGCCCTGCCGGCCCAGGCGCCCGTTGCCAGACAGGCGGTGATCAGATAGCCGCCGGTCGGCGCCTCCCAGTCCAGCATCTCACCTGCCACGAAAACGCCCGGCCTGCCCCGGATCATCAGGGTGTCGTCCAGACCTTCCCATTTCACGCCGCCGGCGACCGAAATAGCGCCGTCGATGGGGCGGGGGCCGGTGACCGGAACCGGCAGGGCCTTTATCAAACCCGCCAATTCGCCGCCCGCAGGCAACGGGCGCCCGAATTCCTGCAACAGCGCAAGGCGCACCGGATCAAGACGCAGGGTCTTGCGTAAATGGGCGCTTAGCGTGGCCTTTCCGCGCGCACGGGCCAGCCGTTCGGCCACGACCTGCGCTGAAAGATCGGGCGCAAGGTCAAGCGCAAGTGGCGCACCATCACGCACCGCCGCACTGACCGAATAAATCCCGCCGCCTTCCAGCCCATGCGCGGTAATGACAAATTCCCCGCGCGAGCGCAGATCGCCGGCGCGAAGCTCGACCGCTTTGACCGGGCTGCCGAAATGGCGCGACATATGCGGCGACCAATTGACATCAAACCCCATGTTGGCGGGACGAAACGGCGCGACCGGGGTATCAAGCCAGCCGGCCCAAAGACCGTCAGAGCCAAGGCGCGCCCAACTGGCCCCGCCAAGCGCCATAACGGTCACATCGGTCTTTATTCGCTCATCCCCATGGGGCGTTTCAAAATGAAACCCGCTGGCATCATAGCCCACACACCGCAGAGAGGTGCGGATCTCGACGCCCATCTGCGCAAGGCGCCCAAGCCACGCACGCAAAAGGGGTGAGGATTTCATTTCCCGGGGAAATACCCGCCCGGTCGTGCCGGTGAAAACATCCACGCCCAGCCCCCGGGCCCAGTCCTGCACCCTTTCGGGGCCAAAGGCCGCAACGATTTTTCGCAAAGCCGGATTGTTGTCAAAATGGCTCAGAAACTGCTCGGCGGGTTCGTCCATCGTCAGGTTCAGGCCCGATTTTCCAGCCATCAAAAACTTGCGCCCGACGGTCGGTTTCGCTTCGGCCAGCACCACCTGCAGACCGGCGCGCGCCAGCTCTTCGGCTGCCATCAGCCCCGCTGGTCCACCTCCGATTACCAAAGCTTTTGCCACGCTGACGTCATCTCCTTGTCGCGAGTTCTGGCCCGATCTGATCGGCCGACATCAGACTTGCTAGGGGAAATTCGGCCAATGTGCGAGCTATAAGCGTCAGGTTCACGCCAGCCATGGCGCCAAAGCTTGATTTGGCGGCCAAGGATACTTTGATCAATGGGTGACAGTTGGTCATCAATCGTGAAAGGAGATTTCGATGCCTGTCACTTATAATGCCTCCGATGAGACCAAAACCGTGGAGCTGACCGTCAGCGGCAAGGTGACACAAAGCGACTGGGATGCCGTTGCCCCGCAATTCGAGAAATTTGTCGAAAAGAACGGCACGATCCGGCTGGTCGAGATCATCGAAAGCTTCAAGGGCTTTGATCCCAGCCTTCTGTGGGAGGGGATCAAGCTTGATTTCAAGGTTATCCCCCACATCAGCCATTGCGCGGTTGTCTCCGACATCAGCTGGATCAGCCCGATCAGCAAAGCGGCCGGTGCCGTGATGTCCATGCAGTTGCGGACCTTTCCCCTGGCTCAGGTAGATGATGCGCGGGCCTGGATCGCCAATCCGCAAGACGGATAATCAGCCGTCGATCATCGCCTTCAGTCTGGCGATATGGGCGGGCGATGCCGCGCCTGCGTCCTGCGACAGGCGCGTAACGCAGGCCTCAAGGCCCTCTGGCTCCTCGGCCAGCACGTCGATCAGGCCAAAGGACAGCGCCTGACCCGCCTCAAGCCGCGCGCCGCCCATCAGGATCAGCTTGGTGCGGGCCGGACCGATCAGCGCGGCCATACGCCCCGGATCGGATGGTTGCGGCAGAAATCCCAGTTTTGCCACCGGGTAAAAGAACCTGGCCGCTGGCACCGCGACACGCAGATCGCAGGCAAGAACCATGCCCATGGCGCCGCCGGCAACGGTCCCGTTCAGGGACGCGATGGTCAGGCAGGGCATCGCAGAGATTGCCCCCGAAAGCCTTTCCCAGACAGGATCGGTAGCCAGATCCGTCACCGCCTCTTCCAGATCCATACCGGCGCTGAAAACCTTGCCGGCGCCCGTCAGGACAAAGACCTGTGCCTGATCCTGCGCCGCCAGCGCGATATCGGCCAGATCGTTCAGCATCGCCCGGGTCAGGGCGTTGGCCTTGTCGGGGCGATTGAGGGTCACCGTCCAGAGCGCCCCGTCCTTTTTCAGATCGATCATCAGATCAGCCCGATCCGGCGGCGGATGTCGGGATCGCGCAGTGAAATCTCTTGGCCCAGATACTCATCGGCGGCGGGCGAGCACATCCACAACAGCGCTTTGGCGGGCCAGTCGGCGGGTATATGATCGGACCAGTCCAGCTGACTCACCGGATTGATGCCCGACGATTTGATCTGCCGCTGCATTTCGGTGGCGACGGTCCCCGGCGAAAGCCCCATGGCGCGGATGCCCGACTGACGCCCTTCAAGATCGGCCGAGCGTGTCAGCATCGCGGCGCCGGCCTTGGAGGCGCAATAGGCGCTCCAGGCCTCGACCGCATTATGCGCCGCGCCCGAAGACACCGTCAGTATCGTGCCACCACCCTGCGCCTGCATCAGACCCATGGCCGCGCGCATACCGAAATAAACGCCTTTGAGGTTGATATCGATCGCACGGCCCCAGTCATCCGGGTCCGATTCCGCCAAAAGCGAAATAGGCTCGATCACACCGGCATTGCCAATCAGCACATCCAGACAGCCAAAACTCGCTTTCGTTTTCTGGACCGCTGCCTCAACGGCCTTGTAGCTGCTGACATCAGCCTCGATTGCCAGCGCCCGGCCACCGATCCGCGCGGCCAGTTTGCCCAAGGTGTCGCCACTCCGCGCAAGCAGGGCGACATTGGCACCTGCTGCGGCGAATTCCAGCGCCGCCTCATAGCCGATCCCGCGGCTGGCGCCTGTGATCATCACTGATTTACCCGTCATGTCATGCATTGTCATCTCTCCCGGAGTTACGCCGCACCATAGCCCCCATGGGCGGGCCTTCAACCCTTGACGCGATCGTGCCGGCAACAGATGCTGGCGCGATCCTTCCCCGCAGAAAGAAATCCGAATGGCAAAGTGGTTCAGTTTTGCAGGCGCCGTGGCAGCGGCCGTCACTTTGGCAAGCCCCGCGATGGCGCAGCTGACAGCGGCAGGCGTCTGGGATAACTGGCAGGCGGCGCTTAAAGCGACTGGTTTGACGGTTTCTGCCGGTGCGGTCAGCAAAGATCGCGGCACAGTGACCGTGAGCGATTTTACCTCGTCATTCACGCTGGCCCGGGGCGGCATGACCCAGACGATCCCCCGGATTGTCCTTGCCACACAGGATGACGGCACGGTGATCATCACGATGTCGCGCGATTATCCGGTTATCGTCAGCGGCAAATCGCCTGATGGCAAAACCCGGGAAATCAAGCTTCGTGTCCGCTCGCCCGATCTGAAAATCACCGCCAGTGGCACGGCCCGGCAAACACAATATGATTACGCCGCCTCGTCCATGGCTATTACCGCCAAGCAAATGGTCAGAGACGGCCAAACCCTGCCCGTCGCTTTTAGGGCGGCCTTCCGCGATCTGACGGGGCGCTATCAGGCCGGCGACCAGAATACCCAAGTTGCGGCGCGGTTCATGCGTGCCGCCGACCTTTCTGTGACGCTGGATTCAAGCGACCCGGACACGGGCAAATCGGTAAGCTTTTCAAGCGTCCTGCGCGATTTGTCCTCCTCGGGCAGCGGGCGTTTGCCCGGCGTTGGCCTGGCCGGTGATCTGGCAGGCGCGCTCAGATCAGGCGCCAGCACCTCGTCCCGCCTGACCCATGGGCAAGCCACCTACCGCGCAGAGCTCGCCGGCCCGGGATCGAAGCAGTCGATTGCGGCCACGGCAAGCTCTGGCACGGTGAGCTTCACGCTGGGCGCAGATGGCTTGGGCTATGGCGCGCAGACCCGGGATCTGAAGCTGAGTGCAAGCGGCGCGGATCTGCCGCTCGGCGATATCCAGCTTAACTTCGCAAGCCTCGGCTTTGACCTTGAGGTTCCTGTTACCAAAACCCAAACCCCCGGCGATTTCCGCCTGTCGGTCAATATAACAGATGCCGAGGTGGGTGATCAGCTCTGGGCGCGGCTTGATCCTCTGGCCAAGCTGCCGCGTAAGCCGGCAACGATTTCCATCGATCTGTCCGGCAAGGTCGATCTTTTGGCGGATCTTTTTGACCTGACCCAAGATAGCGCGAAAGACACCGCATCGCCGGGCGCGTTACGGGCGCTGTCGCTTGACGATCTTATGATCTCGGCCATGGGCGCGACATTGACAGCCAATGGCAGCGTTACCTTTGACGAGCCGGGCAGAAAGATTTTCAATGGAATGCCACTGCCCCGCGGATCGGTCAGCATGACGCTTGTGGGGGCTTATGCGCTGATCGACAGGCTGGTCGATCTGGGCCTTGTCAAAAGCCGGCAGGCGATGGGTGCACGCATGGTGCTGGGCCTGATTGCCCGGCCCGCCGGGGACAACGATACCCTTAACGCGACCGTCGAGGTGACCAAAGACGGCTCCATCCTGGCCAATGGCCAACCTCTGCGATAACGCAAGCGGCGCACGGCAGTACCGCTAGCAGGCAGCAGAGGTTTTGCAAGCTCCGGCGTTTTGTCTTGTATGCCGCCCCGGCGCGACCTACTTCGATGTGACACCGAAGAGGACCGATATGCCCAAATCACTTGAAACGCTGGCTTCGGCGCTTTTGCTGGCGGCAAAACGCGCCGGGGCGGACAACGCCGATGTTCTGGCTGTTGACGGAACATCGCTTTCGATCGACGTGCTGCAAGGCAAGCTGGAACATGCCGAACGCTCTGAAGGTATCGAAATCGGGCTGCGGGTCTTGGTCGGGCAACGGCAAGCCTGTGTTTCGGCCTCAGACACCAGTGACGACACGATTGCCACCATGGCCGAACGCGCCGTGGCGATGGCCCGGGAAGCGCCCGAGGATCCGACCATCGGTCTGGCCGATCCATCGCAGCTTGCCCAAGGCTGGGATGTTCAGGCGCTGGATCTGGCCGACCCTTCGGACGAGCCGACGCCAGAGGCACTGGAAGATGCCGCGCGCCGGGCCGAGGCGGCCGCGCTTGGACACAAGGGTATCTCGCAGGTTCAGGCAACTTCGGCCGGGTTCGGGCGGCGGCGTATCCACCTTGCCGCGTCGAACGGATTTGAGGGCGGCTATTGCCGGACCGATCACGCTCTTTCGACCGTGGCCATCACCGGTCAGGGGGCCGGAATGGAACGCGATTATGCCGGAGAAATGCGCGTTTACGGCGCCGATCTACCCTCGCCCGAGGAAATCGGAAATCTTGCCGCCGAGCGCACACTGGCGCGTGCGGGTGCGCGCAAGCCAAAAACCGGGGCCTACCCGGTCGTTTTTGACGAGCGGATCGCGTCATCCCTGATCGGGCATCTTCTAAGCGCCATTAACGGTATCGCAATCGCGCGCGGCGCCTCATGGCTGCGCGATGCGATGGGCAAGCAGGTTCTGGCCCCGGGTCTTTCGATCATCGAAGATCCCTTGAGGCCGCGCATCGGCGGATCAAGACCCTTTGACGCCGAAGGGCTGGCCACCGTGCGGCGCAGCATCGTTGACGATGGCATTCTGAAATCCTGGACCCTGGATCTGGCCACAGCGCGCAAGCTGGGCCTTGCAAGCACCGCAAACGCCAGCCGCGGAACATCGGCGCCGCCATCGCCGGGCGTTACCAACATTGCCCTGACCCAAGGCAGCCAGAGCCGTGAGGATCTGCTGGCCGAGATGGGAACAGGCCTTTTGGTGACCTCGATGATCGGCTCGACCATCAACCCCAATACGGGCGACTATTCGCGCGGCGCGAATGGCTTTTGGGTTGAAAACGGTGAGATTCAGTATCCGGTGAATGAATGCACGATCGCCGGCAATCTGCGCGAAATGCTGCTGTCGATCCGGCCCGCAAATGACGCGCGCCAGCATCTGTCGCGGATGGTGCCGTCACTTCTGGTCGAAGGGATGATCCTTGCCGGAGAGTGATCTTTCCCTGCTGACCCACGCCGCCACCGAGGCCGGGGAAATTGCGCGCCGGTACTGGAACGCCAAGCCGCAGGTCTGGGAAAAACCGGATCATGCCGGTCCGGTGACCGAGGCGGATCTGGCCGTCGATGCGATGTTGCGCGAAGCGCTGCTGGCGGCGCGCCCGGATTACGGCTGGCTGTCCGAGGAAACCGAAGACAGCGATGCTCGCCTGTCCAACCACCATGTCTTTATCGTCGATCCGATCGACGGCACCCGGGCCTTTATCAATGCCAAAAAAACCTGGGCGCATTCGCTTGCCGTGGTTCGGGACGGCAGGGTTCAGGCCGGCGTTGTGTATCTTCCGCTGCTTGACAAGCTGTACACCGCTGAAAAAGGCAGGGGTGCCTGGCTGAACGGTGCACCAATCAAGGCCTCGGCCCGCTCGGCCCTGACGGGCGCGTCGGTTCTGGTGGGCAAATTGGCACTTGCCGATCAGCATTGGCCGGGGGGCGTGCCGGAAATCGAACGCCATCACCGCCCGTCGCTGGCCTATCGTCTGTGTCTTGTCGCCGAAGGACGATTCGACGCGATGCTGACCCTGCGCGACAGCTGGGAATGGGACATCGCCGCAGGCGCGCTGATCGCAAGCGAGGCAGGCGCGGTTCTCACCGATCGTCGGGCCGGGGATCTGGTTTTCAACACGCCCCGCGCCCTTGGTCCGGGCGTCTTTGCGATGGCGCCGCAGCTTGCGCCACAAATTCTGGCCGCAAGGCAAGGTATCGCGCAGTCATAACGGCCCTTGGCAACCAGCTCTCGGTTGCCACGGGCGTATCGCCTATGCAAAGTTGCACCCCGGCCGCGACCTTTTTATTTACTGCCAAACGACTGACCCCATCGGAGCTTCCTTATGACCCAACGCCTGCACCTTGTATTCGGAGGCGAACTTGTCGATCCGACGAAAAACACCTTCAAGGATGTCTCGGACATCCACGTCGTCGGCATCTTTCCCAACTACGAAAGCGCCTATAACGCCTGGAAATCCGAGGCACAGCGCACGGTCGACAACGCCCATATGAGGTATTTCATCGCGCATCTACACCGGCTTCGCGACGAACAAACCGCCGCCTCGCCGACCGAAGAGATGGATCTTTAGGGCCACAGGATGCGCCGGTCCCTTGGGCTTTCCTTGTATCTTCTTGCAGCGCGCTGGAGCACCAAATCCATGGCGCGGCGAATTGCCCTGCGCACCGGCGATCCTGCGACGCTGGCCCAGCGGCTGGGCCAGCCGCAACATCCGCGCCCGGATGGGCCGCTGATCTGGTTTCATCTGTCCAGTGACGCCGAAGCCGACACCGTTCTGGAGCTTATCCGGCGGATGCAGGACGAGCGTGAGGACATCAGCTTTCTGCTGACGATCAGTCGCGAGGTAACCGGTGGATGGCTGGAAGACAGGCTGTTTGACGGTATCATCCTTCAGCGTGCACCGGCCGATCACCCCGATTTCGTTGACGGCTTTCTTGCCCATTGGCACCCGGACGTTGGGGTCTTTACCGAAGCGGCGCTGCGCGCCGCGCTGATCGCTTCTGCGTCCGACCGGGGTATCCGTCTGTTTTTTATCGACGCCAATATCATTGACAAGGAAAAGTCCGGCTGGCGCTGGCTCCCTGGGTTGGCGCGCGATATCCTGCGCCGGTTCGAGCGTATTCTGACGGCCGACGCCGCCACCACCCGGCGGCTGCGCCGCATGGGCGCCCCGGTCTGGAAGCTTGAGCAGACCGGCGCCCTGCAGGAAGGCACCATCGCCCTTTCCTGTGACGAGCTTGAGCGCGACAGGATCGCGGCGATGCTCGGCTCTCGCCCCGTCTGGCTTGCCGCCTTTACCGATGACAAAGAGCTGGCAATCGTCACTCAGGCCCATCGCGCCGTTTTGCGCAGATCGCACCGGTTGCTGCTGATCCTTGTGCCCGCAGACCGCAGTCAGGGTGCAAAGATCGACAGCCTGCTGAATGAAGAAGGCTGGCATGTGGTCTGCCGCTCGAAAGGCGATGATCCCGAAGAGACGACACAGATCCTCGTCGGCGATCTGCCCGGCGAAATGGGGCTTTGGTACCGGCTCGCGCCGATCACTTTCATGGGGCAATCCATTGGTCAGGGCGGCGGGCATAATCCGTTTGAACCTGCTGCTTTGGGCTCGGCCATCCTGCATGGGCCCAACGTCGGGTCGTTCCGCGCAAGCTATAGCCGGCTTGGGGATGCGGGCGCTACGCGGCTGGTTTCCAACACAAAGGCGCTTTCCGATGCGCTCGAAGAGCTGCTGGCACCTGACCGCGCCGCCAGGATGGCCCATGCCGCCTGGGATGTGTGCTCCTCCGGGGCCGAGGTCACCGACCGGGTCAGGGATCTGTTGTTCGATGTGATTGACGGTGAAGAAAGATGATGATGCGCGCGCCCGGTTTCTGGTTCAATCCACCATCCGCGCCAGGCTGGCGCGCCCGCGCTTTGGCGCCGCTGGGCGCGCTATATGCGCGCGCAACTGCCCGGCGTTTGCGCGCGAAAACACCGTTTGATCCGGGGATACCGGTGATTTGCGTTGGCAATCTGAACGCCGGCGGCACCGGCAAAACCCCCACGGTGATTGCCTTGATCCAGCGGCTGACCGAAGGCGGCCACCGGCCCCATGTGCTGAGCCGCGGGTATGGCGGCAGCCTGACAGGCCCGGTAGAGGTAAACCCCGCCCGCCACCGCGCCGCCGATGTCGGCGATGAGCCGCTTTTGCTGGCCGCTTTCGCACCCACATGGGTGGCCAAAGATCGCGTTCAGGGGGCGCAGGCGGCTGTCGTAGCCGGGGCAAGCGTGCTTATCCTGGATGATGGGTTTCAGGACCCGTCCGTCAAAAAGACGCGCTCGCTCATCGTGGTCGATGCCGCACGCGGCTTTGGCAACGGTTTGTGCCTGCCCGCCGGCCCCCTGCGCGAGCCGGTCGCCACCGGACTGGAACGCGCCGATCTGGTGCTTTCACTTGGCCCCCCAGACAGCCAGCGCGATTTCCTGCGCACCTGGGGCGAGCGCCTGACCGTGACGCATCTGGCCGGCGATCTGGCGCCGCTTGAAACGGGCATGGACTGGGCCGGGTTGAACACATTTGCCTTTGCCGGCATCGGCCATCCCGAAAAATTCTTTGCCACCCTCAGGGCGCTGGGCGCCAATCTGATCCGCGCCGAGGCACTGAGCGATCATCAGCCGCTTAGCGACGCGCTGATGAAACGGCTGGAGGCAGATGCGCAGGCGGCTGGCGGTCAGTTGGTGACCACCGAAAAGGACGCGGTTCGCCTGTCAGATGACTTTCGCGCAAAGGTGCTGACCCTGCCGGTGCGGCTGGCCGTCGAAGACTGGGGCGTCATTGACGGGCTGCTTCCCGCGCCGCTCTGACAGCGATCAGTCGTCATCCTCGCCCAGATTGGGCGATGGCCGGTGCAAAGCCAGCTCAGCATCCGAGAACACAAAGGGCGATCTGACCGAGGGGACGCCTTCGAGGTCGCACAACATGCCGCGCGCCTTGATCTGCGGGTCCTCGAATACCTCGGACAGGTCATTGATCGGGCCGGCCGGCACGCCCACAGCCTCGCAGGCTTGCAACAGATCGTCCTTGCGGCGCTGGCGGGTCTGATCGGTCAGACGCGTGATCATCTCGTGACGGTTCGCCAGACGCAGGGCATTTTTCGCGAATTTCGGATCCTTTGCCATATCCTCAAGCCCCAGAAGGCCGCAAAGCCTCTGAAACTGGCCATCGTTGCCGGTAGCGATGATGATATGGCCGTCGGCACAGTCGAACACCTGATAAGGTGCCAGATTGGGATGGGCATTTCCCATCCGCCCCGGCGGCGTACCGGTGGTTAGATAGTTCAGCGCCTGATTGGCGGTAATCGCGGTGGCGACATCCAGAAGCGACATATCGATATGTTGCCCCCGGCCCGTCCTCTGGCGTTGGTGAAGCGCGGCAAGGATGGCCGAAACCGAATAGATGCCGGTGAATATATCGGTGATTGCGACGCCTGATTTCTGCGGCTGGCCGTCCGGCTCACCGGTGATCGACATCAGGCCCGACATGCCCTGAATGATAAAGTCATATCCCGCCCGATGGGCATAGGGGCCGGTTTGACCAAAGCCGGTGATCGAGCAATAGATAAGCCCGGGATGCCGCGCGCTTACGCTTTCATAATCCAGCCCGTATTTGGCAAGGCCGCCCACTTTGAAATTCTCGATCAGTACATCGGCATCGACCAAAAGTGCCTCTACCTTCGCAGCATCGGTTTTCAGATCAACCGTGACGGAGGCCTTGCCGCGGTTGGTTGAGTGAAAATAGGCTGCGTTGCTTTCACCGTTGCGGGTGACAAAAGGCGGTCCCCAGGCGCGGGTGTCATCGCCCTGCGGGCTTTCGACCTTGATCACCGAAGCCCCCAGATCCGAAAGTGTCTGTCCCGCCCATGGGCCCGCCAGAACGCGGGCCAGCTCGACGACCTTCAGGCCTTCAAGCGGGCGCGCGTCTGCCGCTGTCATTTCCCGCTCAGCTTCTTGTCCAGAATGGCAGCGAAATCGGCATACGACATGTTGGGCGTCGTTTCACCATTGATGACAAAGGTTGGGGTGCCCTTGATCCCGTCACGTTCGGCGTTGGCCTGATAGACCGCTACCATGGCCTGGGCCTTCTCGCCGTCCTGAAGGCAGGCATTGACCTGATCCTTACTCATACCGGCACGCAGGCCAATCTTTCGCAGATTATCCGCGACGGCAGCCGGATCGCCCCCAGCGGTCCAGCTTTGCTGTTCGTTGAACAGAATATCGACCACGCCAAAGTATTTGTCGGGCCCACCGCAGCGCGCCACCATCCCGGCCCAGAGGCCAAAACGGTCAAAGTAGACTTCGCGCATCACGAATTTGACCTTGCCGGTGTCGATATAGTTCTTCTTGAGCTTGCCATAGGCGTTTTCGTGGAACGAACGGCAGTGCGGGCAGGTGAACGAGGCGTATTCAACAACCGTAACCGGCGCGTCAGGAGAACCCTCGGTCATGTCCATGATCTGGATGTCCGAGGGGTTTTCGGCCGTTTTCTGGGCCGGTTTGGCGCTCTCGGTGCTGGGCGGAAGCGACGTTTGCGCGGCTGGCGGCGCGTATGTCAGCCAATAGGCCAGACCACCCAGCGCGACCAGAAGCGCCGCAAGCGCGATTTTCATACCATTCACAAGATCAATCCTTTTTAACGTTCGATCTTGCATAGACATTTGCGCCAAGCGCCTCAAGGGCGCAGCGCAAGCTGTCATCGGCAACTCCCAGTGCCAGATCCCGCGCCCGGCTTTTGCTGGCCGGGTCGGGACCCTGCGGCGCGCTCGGCCGGTGGCCAAAAACCACCTGTCCCTCGGCAAAACCGGTCGGAGCGGTCTGGGTGATGCGTATCCGCGAAATCGCGGCATAGCCGTAACAGGCGTTCACCCGATCCTTGATTCGCGGCAGATCGGCCTGAAGCATCGGCGCCTGAGCACCCGTCGTCAGAACCGTCAGCGTCGCGCCCAGCCCCTCGCGGCCATAGCTTACCTTGACAGGGCGGGCCATTTTCGCGGTCTGCTCTCCGACAATCTCGGCCCAGTGGGTCAAAAGCCGCGTTACCGCAAACCCGCGGGTTTCACCGGCCTTGCGGATATCCTTTTGCATAAGGTGCGAGGCATGCTCGAACCCGCGCTTTTTGCGTTGGAAACCTGGCTTGGCGGTGGCCATTTTACACTCGCCTCTGGCGGACATGGAATTCGCGGCTATTTTAGGGGCTCGGCGCGCGGAGCGCCAATAAATAAAAAGCGGCATATCTGCGACAGATGGATAATCAAAGCGAGCTCCTGTTAAACTGGTACGACCGCAATGCGCGCGATCTGGCCTGGCGGGTTGCACCTGCGGATCGCCGTCGGGGCCTGCGGCCCGACCCCTACCGCGTGTGGCTTTCCGAAGTGATGTTGCAACAGACAACGGTCGCCGCCGTTGACCGGTATTTCCGCCGCTTTACCGCCCTTTGGCCAACCGTCTCCGATTTGGCCAGCGCGGAGGACGCGGCTGTTAAGGGCGAATGGGCGGGGCTTGGGTATTACGCGCGCGCCAGAAACCTTCTGAAGTGCGCGCGCGCGGTTGTTGCCGGTCATCAGGGGATTTTCCCCGCATCGCGCGCGGCGCTAATGCAGTTGCCGGGCATCGGGCCCTATACAGCGGCGGCGATTGCCGCCATTGCCTTTGATCAACCCGAAACCGTCGTTGATGGCAATGTCGAACGGGTGATGGCCCGGTTTTTCGCAGTCGATACGCCGCTGCCGGCGGCCAAACCCGAACTGATGCGCCTTGCCGCCTTACTGACGCCGCAGGAACGCGCAGGCGATTACGCGCAGGCGGTGATGGATCTGGGCGCCACGATCTGCACCCCGCGCTCTCCTTCCTGCGGGCTTTGCCCATGGTCGGCGCGCTGTCTAGCCCGAGAGCGGGGTATCACCGCCGATCTGCCACGAAAAGCGCCGAAAAAGCCCAAGCCGACGCGCATCGGAACCGCCTATGTCGCCCGCCGCGACGATGGCGCGTGGCTGCTTGAACGTCGGCCCGCCAAGGGGCTGCTTGGCGGGATGCTGGGCTGGCCGGGGTGCGGCGGGCTGGACCGCGCCGAGGACCATCCGCCGATCGAGGCCGACTGGCGACGGCTGCCTGCCGAAGTGCGCCAT
Source organism: Paracoccaceae bacterium (assembly GCA_030148745.1). GTDB lineage: Bacteria > Pseudomonadota > Alphaproteobacteria > Rhodobacterales > Rhodobacteraceae > JASBSV01. The sequence goes on along the minus strand of JASBSV010000079.1, from coordinate 13,295 downwards.
ACCTTTACCCATTTTCACCTTCGCCTGAATGTGCTCGTCGCCGAGGTACGCGGCAAGGCAGAGCCGCGAAAGGGCGCCTTTCTTGACGCGAAGGATTTTCGCCCCTCGGACCTGCCAACGGTGATGCGAAAGGTCTTTGATGTCGCATCCTCAGAGGTCGCTAAAGATTAGGTTCGCAATAGAAACTGCTGTATAAAGGCGCCATATCGACGCGATGGAGGCAGCAGTGGCCGATACAGTTTTCACCGCCCCGCAAAGGCTCCGCCGGCTTTCGGCAGCTCTTCCCTTCTGGCTTTCGCTTCTGCTGGTGCCGGTTGCGATCTTTTCGGCATGGGCAGGCGGCTGGTGGCTTCTGAGCCTGCCGCTGACAACCTGGTGGCTTTTCACGGCGCTGGACGCGATTTTTGGCGATTTCGGTGAAAACGCCGATCCCGAAACCGGCGAGCAGGATCTCTTTTGGTATCGCCTCATCACGATCATCTGGTTCCCGATCCAGTTTGCGCTGCTGTTCGGCCTACTGATCTGGGCCAGCAACAGCGATTACCTTAGCGCGCTTGAAAAGATCGTTCTGTTTTTCGGAATGGGCGTTATTTCGGGGACCATCGGCATCGTCTATGCGCATGAGCTGATGCACCAAAAGTCACGGACCGAACGTTGGCTGGGCGATCTTCTGATGGCTTCGGTACTTTATAGCCATTTTCGCTCGGAGCATCTTTTGGGGCATCACCGCTATGTGGGCACGCCAAAAGACCCTGTTACAGCGCGCTATAACGAAGGGTTTCACCGGTTCTTTCCACGGGTCCTCTGGCAGTCACTGATCTCCGCATTCCACCATGAAAAGGCGATGCTGGCGCGCAAGGGCCTGCCGTGGTTCGACCGGTCAAACCCGTTCTGGCGCTACTGGCTGCTTGAGGCGGGCTTTCTTTTTCTTGCACTGCTTGTCGGCGGCTGGTGGGGGCTGCTTCTGTTTCTGGTTCAGGCCTTTACAGCGATCTGGCAGCTTGAGCTGGTCAATTACGTCGAACATTACGGGCTGACGCGCAAACATCTGGGCGGCGGCAAATACGAGCCTGTCCGCCCGCGCCATTCGTGGAATTCCGCGCGGCGTGCGTCAAACTGGCTGCTGATCAACCTGCAGCGTCATTCGGACCATCATTACAAACCCAACCGGCGGTTTCCCCTGCTACAGAATTATTCCGAGCGGGAGGCGCCAAATCTTCCCTATGGCTACCCGGTGATGACGATGATGGCGCTGATGCCGCCGCTCTGGCGGCGCTATATGAACCCAAAGGTGCGCAAATGGCGGGCAATGTATTATCCCGAGATTACCGATTGGGAACCCTACAAGACCGCCAGCAACCCGATGCCGCGCTAAAGCGCCTGTGGCAGGTGACCCGTCTTGACGTAAATCAGGCACCCTTCGTCTGAGCGGGGGCGATGACGCGACATATGCGGGCTGCGGATCCAGGTTCCGGCCGGGTAATCGCCATGCTCGTCCTGAAACACGCCCTCGATCACCAGAATCTCTTCCCCGCCCCAATGGGCGTGATCGCTGAACTGGGTTCCGGGCGCCCAGCGCACCAGCGCCACATTTTCATTCACCGCCGCATGCAAAGGCAGCACTGTCAGACCGGGGGCCGAACCTGGCTGAAACGCCGCGCGGCGCGTGTCGATCACCTTGGCTTCGGTATCGGAGGGATCAAACTGATGCAGCTTCACGAAAATGGTGCAGCCATCGGCGATCCGGGGTTTATGTGTCGTTCCGATCGGGTTGCGCACGTAAGTCCCGGCGCCATAGTCGCCGTTTTCATCCGAAAACGTCCCTTCAAGCACCAGATATTCCTCGCCGCCCTCATGGGTATGGGCGTCAAACTGACTGCCCGGTCGAAACCTGACAATCGTGGTGGCGCGCGCCACTTCATCCCCGATGCGGTCAAGCATCATCCGATCAACGCCGCTGGCGGGTGAACGGACCCAGGAATAATCTTCGGGCCGGATGACCACCCGTTTTCGAAAATCGGCGTTCAGACGCATCGGATGTTCCTTCGTTCTTGCGTCTCATATCTAGTCGCTTTGCCTCGCGCGACCAAGGCCAGCCACAAAAAAGCCCCGCCATGAAGGCGGGGCAGAGTTTGTGCCGTGGATTCAGGCCACAGGCACCGGCGGTAACAGTAAAATCAGTTGCGCATTTCGGCGCGGATCTGCTGGCGCAAAAGGTCGATCGGGATCATTTTGCCTTCGCGTTTGAACTGCCAATAGGTCCAGCCGTTGCAGGATGGCGCGCCTTCCATCGCGGCGCCGACCTGATGGATCGATCCCTTGCATTCCGACGAAACAAGCGTGCCGTCGGCGCGCACCTTGGCGGTCTGACCGCGCGGCGAAGTCAGAACCTCGCCCGGGCGCAGCATCCCGCGTTCGACCAACTGCCCAAAGGGCACCCGCGGCTCGGCCCGTTTCGACGTTGAAACAACCAGAGCTTCATTGTCGAACTTGCGAACCTTCGACAGGCGCTTTTCGGCGATCTTACGATAGCTTTCTTCACGCTCGATCCCGATATAATCGCGGCCCAGCATCTTGGCGACCGCACCGGTTGTTCCGGTGCCAAAGAAGGGGTCAAGAACCACATCGCCGGGGTTTGTCGTGGCCACCAGCGCGCGGTGCAAAAGGCTTTCGGGTTTCTGTGTCGGATGGGCCTTGTCGCCATTTTCATCCTTCAGACGCTCATGCCCCGTGCAAAGCGGCAATACCCAGTCCGAGCGCATCTGAACCCCGTCATTCAGCGCTTTCAGCGCCTCATAATTAAAGGTGTATTTGCTGGCCTCTTCCTTTGAGGCCCAGATCAGCGTCTCATGCGCATTGGTCAGCCGCTTGCCGCGAAAGTTCGGCATCGGATTGGACTTGCGCCAGACCACGTCGTTCAAAATCCAATAGCCCGCGTTCTGCATGGCGGCGCCGACCCGAAAGATATTGTGATAACTGCCGATGACCCAGATCGCGCCATTGGGCTTAAGAAGCCGGCGCGCCGCCTTGAGCCATTCTTTGGTAAACCGGTCATAGGCCGCAAAAGACGAAAACTGATCCCAGGCATCATCGACCGCATCGACCTTGGAATTGTCCGGGCGATGCAAATCGCCGCGCAACTGAAGGTTATAGGGCGGATCGGCGAAAATCAGATCGACCGACGCCTCGGGCAAAGACTGCATCACCTTGATACAGTCACCATCCAATATCTGATTGCGCGGAAGCGTCGCCGCCCCCTTCCGGGTCGTCTTAATTGTCATTTTCTGCCTCTGTGCTTGCGCCGTTTTCGGCACATCTTTGTTATCCCTAAGGATGAGTCAGAGGCGATTCGCAGTCAAATTCTTTATTGAATCAAACGGTTACAGTTTTTCTTGATACAAGATATTGTGGACAGGTGCGAAAGAACGTCTATGATGTGGGGTCACACCTAGCTGCAACAGGGCCGCTTTATGCCTCTTTGTGGGATAGCCCATATTTTTGCCCCATTCATAACCGGGAAACTGTTGCTCCAAATCCACCATGATCCGGTCGCGCGTTTCCTTGGCGACGATCGAGGCGGCAGCGATTGACAGCGATCGCGCGTCGCCCTTGACCACCGCGCGCGACGGGATGGTCATGCCCCGCGGGATCAGATTGCCGTCAATCAAAAGAAAGTCGGGCGCCACCCTCAGGCCGGCCACGGCCCGCTCCATCGCAAGATGTGAGGCGCGCAGGATATTCAGATCGTCGATCTCTTCGACACTGGCATGGGCAACGCTGACCCGGGCGCATTGCTGCAGGGCATCAGACAGTTGCGCCCGGCGTGCTGCGCTAAGCTTTTTGGAATCGTTCAGCCCCTGAGGCAGATCCGCCGGATCAAGGATCACCGCCGCAGCGGTGACCGGACCAGCCAGCGGCCCGCGCCCGACCTCGTCCACACCTGCGATCAGGGCAAAACCCTGTGCCCTTGCGTCGTCTTCAAACTGAAAATCCGGTCCCATGGGCGCATGAAAATCCTGTTCTTGCCGCCGCTTCAAGGAAAAAGGGCGGGGGGCTTTTACCCTCCCGCCCTTTCCGGACGCCACCTCAACTGGGGAAACAGGGACGCGGTGGCGCCACTATCGGGTCAAGTCAGGAAATGACGAAACCGTTGGTCTTAAGGCACTGGCGGCCATAGACGTCGCGCTTGCCACGGTCGGTCCACAGGGTGCGGCGGCACTGATCGGGCAGGGCTACGCGCGGTGCGCGTTTGGCGACACAGCTGGGAACGACACCGGCGCGCGGGCCGTATTCGGTGTTGAACGTGCTTACGCAGCGGGCCGGAACGACATTCGTGCGATACCGGCGATAGCCGTGCGCCCATTTGTTCTTGTGCACATGGCGCTGGCTGGCGCGACGGTTGGAATGTTCATGTTCGTGATCGTCATCATCGTCACGGCGATATCTGTTATAAGTGCTGGCCTTGCGGGCGAGCCTTGCGTCGCGCGCCGCGCGGGCCTCTCTTTCCGCCTGTGCGCGACGGGCGGCGGCGGCACGTTTGTTGGCGTTGTTGATCGACGACACGACAAGCCCGACGGCAGCAATGCCCAAAAGGGTCTTGGCCAGATCATCACCACCGGCCCGGGCCGGGCCCGCCGTAAATGTAAAACTTGTGACTGCAACGGTTGCGGCAAGCAGCGTTGCAAATAGCGTCTTGGTCATGGGTTTCATCCTTTTCTCATTCGGGCGAGCGTCACCTACGCCGCTTGCGATAGAAAAAAGATGGGGCAACCGGGCAGAGCTAAACAATAACGGCCCAACGCTATCCGATAACATCACGCTATCTGCGCGTGGTTATTGAATAACATCAGCCCAGAGGCCATTCTCGCCACTATGAAACACGCCCTGCTCATCCTCGCCCTACTGGCCGCGCAACCCGCCGCGGCCGCCTGTTATGCCGATTACAAAGCCAAGAAGAATGATCCTCTCAGGCTGCACTATGGTGTGGCCGAAGTGTCGCAGGACGCCTGTGCGAACACAGCCGCCGCGCGCAAAGAGGTGCAGCAGGATCTGTCCCGGCGGCTATCATCCGATGGCTGGAATCTCTTGAATGTTTTGTCCATCTTCGGCGATGAAGGTCTGGCAAAGAGGAGAGAGAGTGCAGGACAATATTTCCTCCGCTACTGATACGCGCCGTTCCAGTACCCGGATCGTCGCTTTTGGTGTCGTGGCTATTGTCGCGATTCTGCTGGTGGCGGCGGTTCTGTTGTTTCTTAACCTGCCCGACGCCAACGCCTTCAACGCCCGTGTCGAACAGATCTTTGTTCAGAATGACGCGCTAACCTCGGGGCAGGACATCAAGCTTCTTGAAATCCTAGCGCAGAGCGGCACCGCGTTTTCCGATGTGCTCAGCTCGTACCGGATCATCATTTTCGTTCTTCTGGTATTTGCGACCGCACTTCTGATCGCCGCTTTGGTGTTTCTGGTCACGATCATCACCCTGAACCGGCGCATGAGCGAGATTGAGCGTTCGGGCATTCAGGTCTCATCGCTTCTGATCAGCCGCGATGAGAATGTCGTGCTTCTGAACAATATGGAATTCAAACTGACAAAGGCAGCCATCGAAACCCTGTCGGTTCTGGCCGAGGCACGGATGGACGAGGACGTTCTGACCGGCACCCAGATCGAGGCGATGATCTCGGGCCGGCCGGCCGAAGATTGCGACGAAGCGGCGGGCGCCACCCGGATCAAGCGGCTGCGTGACAGTCTGGGCAATCAGATGGTTAGCGAGCTTCTGGTCAAGAATATCGCGCGCAAGGGTTATATGCTGGCGATCGACAAGGATGTGATCCGGATGATCTGAGCGCTGGCCGGCTCGCTGCGAGCAGCGCGCGTTGCCGCCCGTCGGATCAGTCTTCTTCCCCGGGTCACCGAAGAACCGCCGCACTTAAATCTGCGGAAATGGTGATCCCGGCAGGATTCGAACCTGCAACCTGCCCCTTAGGAGGGGGCTGCTCTATCCAGTTGAGCCACGGGACCGCCGGCCCTTCAATGCCTTTTATTTGACCCCCGGGTCAACGCCCTTGGGAAAAAACCTTGTCACCGCAATGTCACAGAGGTCCTTGGACAAGTCAGCGTCTTTCGGTAACAGTGGCGCCAGACGATCTCAGGAGCCCTTCTGTTGGCAAACGATACACCCTCGCGCCCCCGCCGCCCCTTAACTCTGCGCGATGTTTCAGACGCGTCAGGGGTCAGTGAAATGACCGTCAGCCGCGTCCTGCGTCAACGCGGCGACGTCAGCGAAGCCACCCGCAAACGCGTGCTCGAGGCCGCCAAAACGCTGGGCTATGTGCCCAATAAAATCGCCGGCGCCCTGGCGTCTCAGCGGGTCAATCTTGTGGCGGTCATCATCCCGTCATTGTCCAATATGGTCTTTCCCGAAGTGATGACCGGCATATCCGAAATTCTCGAGGAAACACCGCTGCAGCCGGTGGTGGGCGTGACGAATTATTCCCCCGAACGCGAAGAGAAAGTCCTTTATGAAATGCTGTCCTGGCGGCCGTCGGGGGTCATTATCGCGGGGCTGGAGCATTCCGACGCATCGCACGCGATGCTCGAAAACGCGGGCATTCCAATCGTCGAGATCATGGATATCGACGGCCAGCCGGTGGATGCCATGGTGGGTATCTCACATCGCCTTGCCGGTCAGAAAATGGGCAAGGCCATCGCGATGCGCGGCTATAAGAAAATCGGTTTTCTCGGTACCAAAATGCCGCTCGACCACCGGGCACGCAAAAGGTTCGAAGGCTTCACCCAGGCGCTGGCGAAATCCGGGCTCGAGGTGTCGGATCAGGAGTTTTATTCCGGCGGATCGGCGCTGGCCAAGGGGCGTGAAATGACCAAGGCGATGCTTGATCGCTCGCCCGATCTCGATTTCCTTTACTACTCCAACGACATGATCGGCGCCGGCGGCCTTCTGTATCTGCTTGAACAGGGCATCGGCATCCCCGACCAGATCGGGCTTGCCGGTTTCAACGGGGTTGAGCTTCTGGCCGGCCTGCCACGCCGCCTTGCCACGATGGATGCCTGCCGGCTCGAGATTGGGCGCACCGCAGCGCGTATTGTGGCCGAGCGCTGCGCAGACGATACGCTGCCCGGTGGCCAGCGGGTCGAGATGGAGCCCAAGATCGATCTAGGCGATACGCTCCGCCCGCTTTAACCGGCAATCCCGCGCGTCTTTCGCCCTCCCGGGCGCACGGTCGCGCCCCGCCGCTGTGATTGACAGCAGGCAATCCGCCGCCTACCCCGACAAGATGAAACTGCGCTGGCTGGTCACACCCTATTTCTTCGACAGTTACGATGGCGCATTGACCGGCGCGGTGCCTGCGGGCACGCCCCACCGGCTCAATGACCCCGGGCGGCACGCTGACCGCTCCTGCCAAAACCTGGCCCCAGCCCATAGCGCTATCGCTGCTTTCTCGGAAAGCGCGGCAAAGGCGGGAGAGATCCCCGTCTCCATCGCCGGCGACTGCGCCGCAAGCCTGCCCGTCATGGCCGGCCTGCAGGCCGCCGGCCTTTCGCCCACGCTCGTCTGGCTCGATGCGCATGGCGATTTCAACAACCCACAAACCTCTCCCAGCGGCTTTCTCGGGGGCATGCCGCTGGCGATGATGGTCGGGCGCGGTGATCTTGAACTCGCGCGCAGCTCCGGTGCGCGCCCGCTACCCGAAAAAGACGTCTGGCTCATCGGTGCCCGCGAGTTTGATCCGCTCGAACGTAAGGCGCTGGACAGCTCGGAAATCAATCGCGGCCAGATCACCGAACTTCGCGCCGGGCTCAACCCCGGACGCCCGGGACATCTTCATATCGACAATGATGTGATCGACGCCGCCGATGTGCCGGCTAACAACTACCCGGTTCCCGGCGGCCCCCGGCTTGAAACAGTGATAGAAGCCTGCGTCACCTTCGCCGGTCAAAATGACATCCGCGCCCTGTCCTTCAGCGGCTGGAACGGCGCGCTCGACCGCGACGGGAAAACCCGCGCTGCCTGCGCGGAACTGCTCAGCGCCCTTGGCGATGCACTGAACCGGCGCCTATGATTGCCCCCCGTCAAGGGGCCGTCCCGCCCCCGAGGCACAGCGCGGCGCCCTTGCTTCTTCTTTGCAAAAATACTCTCGCCGAAGGCGGCCCGGCACCAGCGCGGGGCGCGCCATAAAACAGGCCGCGACCTGCCCTTCGCCGGGCGCGGCCTGCTCGCAACACGCGATCAAGATTACTTGAGCGCCTCATCGGTGATGACATGGGTCCAGGCACCGACCGGTTCTTTCGAAATAACCGGATCGGATCCCCCTGCCAAAAGCGTCGCAACCGTGCGCTTGTAATCGGCCTCATCGAGGGCCCCGTTCGACCCCGCCGTCAGCTTGGCGATCTCGCCCATCATCCGGCGCTGATGCGCTTCGGTCTGCGCTCCGGTTTCATCGTATTCCAGCACGATATCGGCGGCCTCGTCGGGATGGGCTTCAGCATATTTCCACCCCTTCATCGAGGCGCGCACGAATTTCACCATCTTGGCCCGGAACGCCGGATCCTTCAGATTGTCCTCCAGCGCATAAATCCCGTCCTCAAGCGTTGCCACACCCTGATCCTCGTATTTGAACGTGATCAGCTCATCAGGGCTCACCCCGGCGTCAAGAACCTGACCGTATTCATTATAGACCATGGTGGAAATGCAATCGGCCTGACGCTGCAACAGCGGATCGACATTGAACCCCTGCTTCAGAACCGTCACACCGTCCGGCCCGCCCTTGGTCGAAATGCCTTCCTTCGACATCCAGGCAAGAAAGGGGTATTCATTACCAAAAAACCACACCCCGATGGTCTTGCCCTTGAAATCCTGCGGCGATTTGATCCCGGTATCCTTCCAGCAGGTCAGCATCAGCCCCGACCGTTTGAACGGTTGGGCGATATTGACAACCGGCAGGCCCTTTTCCCGGGCCGCCAGCGCCGAAGGCATCCAGTTCAGCATCACATCGGCGCCGCCCCCGGCCAGAACCTGCGGCGGGGCGATATCCGGCCCGCCGGGCAGGATCGTCACATCAAGGCCTTCGTCTTCGTAATAGCCCTTGTCCAGGGCCACGTAATAGCCCGCGAACTGCGCCTGCGTGACCCACTGCAACTGCAGCGTGACCTTGTTGGAATGGCTCGCCGCAAGCGCCGGGCCCGCTATCATGCTCAGGGCCAATGCGACCCCGCAAAGCAGTTTTTTCATTTCAGTCTCCCTTGTTGGTTGATTATTGCTCAGCCTCTCTGCGAAGGGTGCCAGAACGTGACCCCTTTTTCTATGAATGCCACCAGCCCGTAAAAGGCCGAGCCGGCCAGCGCCGCCACCAGAATCTCGGCCCAGACCATATCCAGCGCAAGCTGCCCCACGCTGGTCGAAATCCGAAACCCCATCCCGACAATGGGCGAGCCAAAGAACTCGGCAACAATTGCTCCGATCAGCGCCAGCGTTGTCGCTATTTTAAGCCCGTTGAAAATAAACGGCATCGCCGCCGGCAGCCGCAGCTTGAACAGCCCCTGCCAATAACTGGCGCCCCATGTCTTCATCAGATCGCGCTGCATCGCGCTGGCCTCGGTCAGGCCCGCCACCGTGTTGACCAGAATGGGAAAGAATACCATGACCACGACAACCGCCGCCTTTGACTGCCAGTCAAAGCCAAACCACATCACCAGTATCGGCGCGGTCCCGATAATCGGCAGGGCGGCGATGAAATTGCCCACCGGCAACAACCCCCGGCGCAGAAACTCCGAACGATCCACCAATATAGCCACGCTCAGCGCCGCGGCGGTGCCGATGAAAAAGCCGCTCAAAGCGCCTTTGACAAAAGTCTGCACGAAATCGGCCCAAAGCACCGGCATCTCGGCGGCAAAGCGCGTCAGGATCCGGCTGGGCGAGGGCAGGATCACCAAAGGCACCTGCAGCCCCCGCACCACCAGTTCCCACACCAGAACAAGGGTCAGACCAAAGATCGCCGGCACCAGCAGGCGCATCGCGCGCGTCTCGCGCCGGTCACCATTGGCCAGACGCACATTCAGCATCCAGGCCAGAGCCCAAAGAACGACAGCTGCATAAACTCCCGTCATCTCGCCCCTCCGCTCCTTCTTCTTTGCCGAAATACTCCCGCCCAAGGCCGCCGCGACACCACCCTCACCGGTTCAGCCCCATCCGCCTCAGCGTCGCGCGCTCGATCAGCCCCACGATCGACACCAATACCGCTGCCAGCACTGCGGCCGCCAAAAGCGCTGACCATATCTGAATGGTTTGCCCGTAATAGCTCCCCGCCAGCAGCCGCGCGCCAAGCCCGCGCACCGCCCCGGTCGGCAATTCCCCCACGATGGCGCCAACCAGAGAGGCGGCGATACCGACCTTGAGCGACGCAAAAAGATAGGGCATCGACGCCGGAAGCCGCAGCTTCCAGAACATCTCGCTCTTCGACGCGCTGTAGGTTCTGAGCAGATCAAGCTGCATCGCCTCGGGCGCCCTCAGCCCCTTGACCATGCCAACAACCACCGGAAAGAAACTCAGATAGGCGCTGATGATCGCCTTTGGCAGCAACCCCTGAAGCCCGACCGAATTCAGCACGACGATGATCATCGGCGCAATCGCCAGAATCGGGATGGTCTGCGACGCGATGGCCCAGGGCATCACCGACATATCCATCGCTCGCGAATAAACGATCCCCACCGCAAGAAGAATTCCCATCGCCGTGCCGATGGCAAACCCCAGCAGCGTGGCCGACAGGGTGATCCAGCCATGAAAGACAAGGCTGCGTTTCGATGTGATCTTCTTGCCGGCAGTGGTGCGCCAAAGCTCGGTCAGCACCTGATGCGGCGCCGGCAGGCGTGGGCGCGCCTGCGAAAAAACCCCCGCCACCGCGCCCGGGTTCTCCAACGCCAGGCGCCAGCCCCCCAGATCGCGCCGCGCGGCCGCCTCGGGCGGGTGCACCGTCTGGCCGGCTCTTGCCGCATCGGTCACGGCCTGATGAATGTTCATCGGGACCGCCGCAAGATACCAAAGCGCCACGATCGCCGCTATGACGCTCAGAACCGGCAGGATACTCCGCATCACGCGCGCCCCACAGTGCCAGGGATTGCGCCGGGGCCGCGCGCCGGCAGCCGGAAGATCCTGCTACGCTCAGTCATAGGCATTGACCGCCCTCAGCCCGTCACGCACCCGATGCGCTACTTCGAGAAATTCAGGCGTGTCGCGAATATCCAACGGCCGCTCACGCGGAAGCGGGCTTTCGATCACATCAGCAATCCGCCCCGGGCGCGGTGACATCACCACGATTTTGGTCGACAGGTAAACCGCCTCGGGGATTGAATGGGTGACAAAACCGATGGTCTTCCCGGTCCGCCCCCAAAGCGCCAGCAACTGCTCGTTAAGATGGTCGCGCACGATTTCATCGAGCGCCCCAAAGGGCTCGTCCATCAGCAGGATTTCAGCATCGAATGCCAATGCGCGCGCGATGCTGGCCCGCTGTTGCATCCCGCCCGACAACTGCCATGGGAACTTGTTCTCAAATCCCGTCAGTTCGACCAGTTCAAGTACCTTTGCCACGCGCTCGGCCCGTTCGGCCTTGGAAAATCCCATGATTTCCAGCGGCAGGCGAATGTTGCCGCCGATGGTGCGCCAGGGATAAAGCCCGGCCGCCTGAAAGACATAGCCATAGGCGCGGGCCCTCCGCGCCTCATCAGGCGACATGCCATTGACGGTAATCTGTCCTGCAGTCGGCTCTTCCAGCGCGGCTATCACCCGCAGAAAGGTCGTCTTGCCACAGCCCGAGGGGCCGATGAAGCTCACGAAATCCCCCTTGTCGATGTCCAGAGATATCCCCTTCAGAGCCTGAACAGGGCCGTCACCGGTCTGAAAGGTCAGATCCACATCGCGCGCCGAAACTACCGGCACCTGGCCCTCGGGTCGTTTGATATCGCGGGCCACTTGTGTTGTTGCATCCAATTCAGATCCCCGCCGGAATGTTCAATGGGTCGCGCTCTATCTTGCGCGGCGAGTTGAGCGCCTTCCACTGGCTCAGCGCCTTATGCGCCGAGGGAAACGCCGGTCGCGGCACGAACCGCCCGCGCCCCGGCTGAGGCTGGCTGTTCTGGCCCCAGGCCCAGATCACATCGCCGCGCGACAGGGTATAGCGCGACTGCGCACGCACCTCAAAACCCTCAAAGACATTATAATCCAGAACCGAATGATGATTGGCAGGCGAAATCGTCTTGGTAATTTTCGGATCCCAAACCACGATATCGGCATCCGCCCCCTCAACGATCGCCCCCTTCTTGGGATAGATGTTCAGGATCTTGGCTACATTGGTCGATGTCGCGGCGACAAATTCATTCGGTGTCAGCCGCCCGGTCTCAACCCCTTCGGTCCAAAGCACCGCCAACCGTTCCTCCAGCCCGTTCGAGCCATTGGGAATGATCCGGAAATCATGACGCCCCGCCCGCTTTTGTTCGGTGTTAAAGGCGGCGTGGTCAGTTGCCACCACCTGCAAAGATCCCGCCTGCAACCCGGCCCACAGACTGTCCTGATGGTCCTTGCTGCGAAACGGCGGGCTCATCACCCGGCGCGCGGCATGGTCCCAGTCCTTGTTGAAATACTCGCTTTCATCCAGCGTCAGAAACTGGATCAGCGGCTCACCATAAACCCGCATTCCCTTTTGCCGCGCCCGCCGGATCGCCTCATGCGTCTGCTCACAGGACACATGCACGATATAAAGCGGAACCCCGGCGGTGTCGGCAATGGTGATCGCCCGGTTCGCCGCCTCGCCCTCCAGCTCGGGGGGCCGCGAATAGGCGTGTCCCTCTGGCCCGGTGATACCCTGATCGAAATACTTCTGCTGAAGCTCGGCCACCAGATCGCCGTTCTCGGCATGTACCATCGGCAGGGCACCCAGTTCGGCGCAGCGCTTGAAGCTGGCGAACATCTCATCGTCCTCGATCATCAGCGCGCCCTTATAGGCCATGAAATGCTTGAACGAGTTCACGCCCATCTTCACCGCATCTTCCATCTCGTTAAAGACGTTCTCATCCCAGCCGGTGATCGCCATGTGATAGCCGATATCGCTGCAAATCTGCGGCGCGGATTTGCGGTGCCATTCGTTGATCGCGTTCTTGATGCTGCCATCGGGGCCGGGCAGGCAGAAATCGACAAGCATCGTGGTGCCGCCGGCCGCGGCCGCCCATGTACCGCTTTCGAATGTCTCGGCCGCCGTCGTGCCCATGAACGGCATTTCCAGATGGGTATG
>JASBSV010000075.1 GCA_030148745.1 Paracoccaceae bacterium | reverse complement strand
CGGTTCTCAGGCCAGCCTCGCGGTTCAGCGCGGCCTTCATGAAAACGTCCGAATGGACCTGACCTTTCATCAGCACCTGCGCATGCCCGGTGCCGCAAAGCTCGGCCGCTTTGCCGGCGGCCTCTGCCTCGCCCGTGGTGTGGTAGAGATCAAAACCCGCGATATCCCATTCGGCGGCCTCGGCCTGAGCTTCGATGTCTTTTCTCTCACCGATCAGAACCGGCTCCATTATGCCGGCAAGCGTCGCCTGTTTCGCCGCTTCGATGGGCAGGGGGGCGCCAGCGCGCGCGATGGCCACGCGCGGCGCGGCAAAGGCAGCGGCCCGTGCCAAAAGTTCCGCAGGGCAAACTGCGGATCGCGTGCTCAGAAAGGGCGAGGTGTTTGGCATCGGGCCCGGCTTCGTTGAAAAAATGGATCCGGCGCGGCAGGGCCGCACCGGACGATGGGTTTTGTTCAGACCTTTTGGTCCTGCATGTCATCGGCGCTGATACCGGCCACGGACACCGGCTTTTTCATCGCGTCGCGGCGGAACGGCTCGCCCAGTTCCTGATTGATCATCGCTTCGATCAGGGTGGTTTTGCCATGCTTCATCTGGTCTTCGATGGCTTTGGCCAGCGCGGCAGTCAGCTCGTCCATGGTGCGGGCGACGACGCCTTGCAGGCCGCAGGCCTTGGCGATGCCGGCGTAGGAGACCTGAGTGTCCAGCTCGGTTCCGACGAAATTGTCGTCGAACCACAGGGTCGAGTTGCGCTTTTCCGCGCCCCACTGATAGTTGCGAAAGACGATCTGCGTCACGGCGGGCCATTCGCCGCGGCCGATGGCCGTCAGTTCGTTCACCGCGATGCCGAAGGCGCCGTCACCGGCAAAACCGACGACCGGCACATCGGGCTGGCCGATCTTGGCGCCGACGATGGCAGGCAGGCCATAGCCGCAGGGGCCGAAAAGGCCGGGCGCCAGATATTTGCGCCCCTCTTCGAACGACGGGTAAGCGTTGCCGATGGCGCAGTTGTTGCCGATATCCGACGAGATGATCGCCTCTTTCGGCAGGGCGCTCTGGATGGCGCGCCATGCCATGCGCGGGCTCATCCAGTCGGGTTTGTCGCTGCGGGCACGCTCGTTCCAGGTGGTGCCGGGATCGTCCTCTTCATGGTCCATCGACGAAAGCTGCTGCGCCCAAGCCGATTTTGTCTGGGCGATGCGCGCCTTGCGCTCGTCGCGGCCCTCGTCGCCGGCGGTCGGGGCCAGTTTTTCCAGCACCGCGCGCGCCACCTTTCCGGCGTCGCCGACGATGCCGACACTGACCTTCTTGGTCAGGCCGATCCGGTCGGGGTTGATGTCGACCTGAATGATCTTTGCGTCAGCGGGCCAGTAATCCATGCCATAGCCCGGAAGGGTAGAAAACGGGTTCAGCCGCGTGCCAAGGCAAAGCACCACATCGGCGTCCTTGATCAGCTCCATCCCTGCTTTTGAGCCGTTATAACCCAAGGGCCCCGCAAACAGCGGGTGCGAGCCGGGGAAGGCATCATTGTGCTGATAGCCAACGCAAACCGGCGCATCCAGACGCTCGGCCAGTTTGATGGTGTCGTCGATGGCGCCGGCCAGAATGACGCCGGCACCGTTCAGAATGACCGGGTTCTTGGCGGTGCTCAGAAGATCGGCGGCGGCCTGAAGCGCCGCTTCGCCGCCCGAGGGGCGCTCGAACTCGACGATGGCGGGCAGTTCGACATCGATCACCTGGGTCCAGAAATCGCGCGGGATATTGATCTGGGCCGGGGCGCTGGCACGTTTGGCCTGCTGGATTACCCGGTTCAGCGTTTCGGCCATGCGCGAGGGATCGCGCACTTCTTCCTGATAGGCGACCATATCCTCGAACAGTTTCATCTGCTCGACTTCCTGAAAGCCGCCCTGACCCATGGTCTTATTGGCGGCCTGAGGCGTGACCAGCAAAAGCGGCGTGTGGTTCCAATAGGCGGTTTTCACGGCGGTCACGAAATTTGTAATGCCGGGGCCGTTCTGGGCGATCATCATCGACATCTTGCCGGTCACGCGAGTATAGCCGTCGGCCATCATCCCCGCGCTGCCTTCATGCGCGCAGTCCCAGAATGTGATCCCCGCCTGCGGGAAAAGGTCGGAAATCGGCATCATGGCCGATCCGATAATTCCGAACGCATGCTGAATGCCGTGCATTTGCAGCGTTTTTACAAAAGCTTCTTCGGTGGTCATCTTCATTGGGGCGGTTCCTTGCAGATGGACAGGAAAAGGGGGCCTGAAAAAAGCGGCCCTGATTGCGGGCAAACTACCCCCGCAGGGGCTGCGATGATAGGGCCAAATGTAAGCGCTGGTTATATCCAGTTGCTTTCAGGCCGCTCAAATCCAACTAACCGCCCGCCGCCCGCTCAGGGTCTGAGGGTTTTCATCGCGGCGATTTCGGCGGCGATCAGCGCAACCCCCGGCTCGATCCGGTCGGTGGGGATCGAGGAATAGGCAAGACGATAGAAATTCCGCCGCCCGGCCGTTTCGCCGAAAAACGGCGCGCCCGGCTCGATCAGCACGCCCTTGGCGCGCAGCCGCGCCGCCAGATCGCTGGTGTTTATCTTTGGCGGGGCCTTCATCCAGAAGCTGGAGCCGCCGAAATCGCCGCTGCCTTCGATAGCGAGCCCATGCGCGCGCAAGGCCTGATCCATGACCTGACGACGCTCGAAATAGGCCCGTCCCATACGCCTGATCAGCGCATCGTAATGGCCCAGCGACAAAAAATAGGCCGCGGTGCGCTGCATATGGCCAGGCGGATGGCGCAGCACCGAAGCACGCAGCGCGCGCGCCTCGCGGATAAAGGGCTCGGAGCCGACAAGATAGCCAAGCCGCAGCCCCGGAAAGAGCGATTTCGAGAATGATCCCACGTAGATAACCCGCCCGTTGCGGTCGAGCGATTTCAGCGAGGGGGAGGGCGGTTTGAGAAAGGACATCTCGAACTCGTAATCATCCTCGATGATCAGAAAATCGTCACGCGCAGCGCGCTCAAGCAGGGCCTGACGGCGGGCCAGCGGCATGGTGGCGGTGGTGGGGCACTGATGCGAGGGGGTGCAGAACAGCGCGTCGATATCGGCCGGCAGGTTGCGCGGATCAAGGCCCCGGTCGCTGACCGGTATTTCATGCAGATGGCAGCGCGACTGATTGAGAATATCGCGCAGGCCCGGGTAACAGGGATCCTCGATCGCCGCTGTCCGGCGCTGGGTCAGAAGCACCTGCGAGGCCAGCCAGAGCGCGTTCTGCGCCCCCAGCGTGATCAGGATCTGCTCGGGGCGGGCCAGTATCCCGCGCCGCGGCAGGCTTTGCCGGGCGATGAATTCGATCAGCTTTTCGTCGTCGCGTTCATAATGGTCGCCGGTCAGAGTGTCGAAATCGCGCTGTCCCAGCGCCTGAAGCGCGCAAAGCCGCCAGTTGGCGCGGTCAAACAGCGTCTCATCGACCTGACCATAGATGAACGGGTAGCGATAGCTGCGCCAGTCGGCCGGCTTTTGCATCGCCGCATGGCGCGAAAACCGCCGCCCCAAGGCGCGCGACCAGTCGACGGTGTCATGGCTGATCCGGGCCTCGAACTTTGGCGGCTGCGGCGCGTTTTGCGAGACATAAAAGCCCGAGCGCCCCTGAGAGGACAGGTAATCATCGGCCTGAAGCTCGGTATAGGCCAGCGTGACAGTGATGCGCGAGACATTGAGGTGACGGGCCAGTTTGCGGGTCGATGGCATTTTCTCGCCCGGGCGGAACCGGCCCGAGAGGATCCCTTCGGCGACGATCTGCTGGACCTGCTTTTGCAGGGTGCCTTCGGCGGAAGGGTCAAGAAAGAAGGTGTCTTCGGATATGGCCATGGTGCAGCTGGAGATAAGCCCGGTTTCAAACTGGCTATATCGTTAATTGCCGCGAAACGAAAGCAATTGCGCGGCATTCATGGCGTCCGCGCCCCCGGGCCGGCCGGTGGATGCCTCCGGCGGGAGTATTTTGCAAAGGAGAAAAAGGGCGGGGGCGGCGGCGGGCGCTGCCCCCGGGTGGTGGATCAGCCGAAGACCTTTGTCAGGGCCTTGTCCAGCGTATCGGTGATCTGGTCGATATTGTCGGTTGTGGCGATCAGCGCCGGCGAAAAGCACAGCGTGTTGTTGAAGCCGGGAAACGAGCGGTTGGTTGCGCCGATGACCACGCCCTGCGCCATGCAGTCGGCGACCACGGCGCCGGTCTGTTTTTCGTGCACCGGCTCGCGGGTGCTGCGGTCGGTGACCAGTTCAGCGCCGCAGAACAGCCCCTTGCCCCGAACATCGCCGATGATGGCGTGTTTGTCGGCCAGAGCGTGAAGATTGCCCATCAGCCGTTCGCCCATGGCCAGAGTGTTGGCCAAAAGCCCCTCTTCTTCGATAATCGCCATGTTTTCGAGGGCGGCGGCGGGGCCGGCGGTGCAGCCGCCGAAGGTGGAGATGTCGCGGAAGTAGTTCAGCGGATCGTCGGCATTGTCCTTGAACATCTCGAACACCGCTTCGGTGGTGACCGTGCAGCTGATCGCGGCATAGCCCGAGGCCACGCCTTTGGCCATGGTCACGATATCGGGTTTGATGCCGTAGTTCTGATAGCCGAACCAGGTTCCGGTGCGTCCGAGACCGCAGACGACCTCGTCAATCATCAGAAGGATGTCGTATTTGGCGCAAATCTCTTGCACCTTTTCCCAATACCCGTCGGGCGGGGTGATGACGCCGCCGCCTGCTGTGACAGGCTCGAGGATCAGGCCGCCGACGGTATCGGGGCCTTCGCGCAGGATCACCTCTTCGATCGCCTCGGCGGCGCGCAGCCCGTAGTTTTCGACATCCCATTGGGCGCGGTATTCAAGGCAGTGCGGGACCGGCACAAAGCCCGGCGTGAAGGGGCCGTATTGTGCGCCACGCTGTTCATGCCCGCCTGATGACAGGGCGGTGATCGTTGTGCCGTGATAGTCGCGCTCGCGATAGAGGATCTTGTGCTTTTTGCCGCCATAGCGCTTATGCGCGATCTGGCGGATCATCTTGTAGCCTTTTTCGTTGGCTTCCGAGCCGGAGTTCGAGAAATAAACGCGGCTCATACCCGGCATTTTCTCGATCAGCCGTTCGGCGAATTTCGAGCCGGGGATCGAGCCGGCGGAGCCTGCGAAATAGTTGATCTTGACCAATTGGTCGCGCACCGCATCGGCGATACGTTCGCGGCCATAGCCGACATTGACGGTCCAGACGCCGCCGGAGACGGCATCGAGATGCTCTTTGCCGTTCTGGTCCCAGACCCTGATACCTTTGCCTTCGACCATGATCTTGGGATCGGCGGTCTCGAACGGCTTATGCTGTATCAGGTGATGCCAGACATGTGCCTTATCGGCGGCAACGATTTCGCTGAGGTCATTCTGCGGGTGATTTCCGTCCATCTGAGGCATCCACTGGTGGTTGGGGCCCGTTGCTGAACGGGCTGTTTCATAGCGTCATTTCATAGCGCTCGTGTATTGATCAAATTTGCCGAATTGTGGGGCAGGTCAATAGGGCCAGTTGAAACCATAGTATAATACCACTTTGCCATGGCCGGGCGCCGCCCGACCCAGTGAAGCCAGCGGTATTGGCGCAGGGGCGGCGACGCTAAGCGCTTAATTTAAAATTGAAATCGGCACGGACTCTGGCGCCGGGTCGCGGCGGTTGGCGCGGCTATCGCCATGGTCACGTGAGCAGGGGAGGATATGCGGTTGGGGCTGGCGGTATGAAACATCGTGTGCTTTCCTGCTATCCAGTCCGTTCAGGCGCATGTGGTGAGCCCAAAAGAAAACGGCGACATAAGATCAAAAGCCGCGGACCTCAACAGCCGCAACATAGCGGCAGACAACACGGGAGATTGTCAATGAAGCTAAAGTCAAAACTTTTGGGTGCCCTTGCCGGTGCCGTGATGCTGACCGGTGCCCAGAGCGCCAGTGCCGCCGGCCATGGTGAGATCACAGTCGGCTATTTCCTGGAATGGCCGATGCCGTTTCAGTTCGCTAAGGTAAAGGGCGAATATGACAAGGAAATGGGCGTCAAGGTGAACTGGGTGTCCTTTGATACCGGCACCGCGATGTCGGCCGCCATGGCATCGGGCGATGTGCAGATTTCGGTCAGCCAGGGTGTTCCGCCCTTCGTTGTCGCGACCTCGGCCGGGCAGGACCTTCAGATCGTCGATGTGGCGGTGTCTTATTCGGACAACGACAACTGTGTGGTGCGTTCGGATCTTGAGATCGACAAGAACAGCGCCGGCGAGCTGGCCGGCAAGAAGGTCGCCGTGCCGCTGGGAACGGCAGCGCATTACGGCTTTCTGCGGCAGATGGCCCATTTCGGTGTCGATGTTTCGTCGCTGACGGTTGTTGATATGGCCCCTGCCGAAGGCGCTGCGGCGCTGAGCCAGGGTTCGGTCGACATGGCCTGCGGCTGGGGCGGTGCGCTGCGCCGCATGAAAGAGCATGGCAACGTGTTGCTGACCGGTGCCGAGAAAGAGGCCCTGGGCATTCTTGTCTTTGACGTGACCAGCTCTCCGGCCGCTTTTGTGGCTGAAAACTCGGCACTTGTTGCAAAGTTCCTGAGCGTGACCGCCAAGGCAAACGCCGAATGGAACAGCGGCAAGATGAAGGATGAGATGCTGCCGGTGATTGCCAAGGATTCAGGCATGGACCCGGAGGCAACCGCTGCAACCATGGCGACATTCGTCTTTCCGTCGGTGGAAGAGCAATTGTCCAAGAAATGGCTGGGCGGCGGCGCGCAGACCTTCATGAAAGGTGTTGCCGACGTCTTTGTTAAGGCCGGCTCGATCGACAAGGCGCGGCCCAACTATGACAGCGCCGTGAACACCGGCCCGCTGAAAGCGGCCGAAAAGATGATGATGGCGAACTGATCCAGCATCAGGCAGGGCGGCCCGGTAATCCGGGCCGTCTTTTGTTGAACAACTCACCGAAAATGAACGGGGAAGCGGTATGTCTGGCCTTGTGATTGATGACATTTCGATGCGGTTCGATCTGCCCAATGGCACGTCGGTTCAGGCGCTCAAGAATGTGACGCTGAACATTGCCGAGGGCGAATTGATGAGTGTCCTTGGCCCCTCGGGCTGTGGCAAGACGACACTTTTGAACATCGTGGCCGGGTTTCTGGCGCCGACCGAGGGCAAGGTGGTTCTGAACGGGAATGTTGTGACCGGCCCCGGCCCCGAGCGGGGGATGGTGTTTCAACAGGGCGCATTGTTTGAGTGGATGAACGTGCGCGAGAATGTTGCCTTTGGCCCGAAAATGAAGGGCACCGAAAAGCAGGACGCACAAAAGGTCGATCACCTGCTGGATGTCGTGGGCCTTCAGGATTTCAAGGAAAAGGCGGTTTATGAGCTTTCGGGCGGGATGCAGCAGCGTGTTGCGCTTGCCCGCTGTCTGGCCAATGACCCTGATGTGATCTTGATGGACGAGCCTTTGGGCGCGCTGGACGCGCTGACGCGCGAAAAGATGCAGGGTTTGGTCCTGAAGCTGTGGAAAGAGACCGGCAAGACGATCATCCTGATCACCCACTCGGTGGAAGAGGCGCTTTTGCTGGGGGAACGGCTGCTGGTGATGGCGCCGCGTCCGGGGCGCATTCACAAGGAGTATCGCCTGCCGTTCGCTGAAATGGGCGTGGGCGCGGATCTGCGTGAGGTCAAGAAAGACCCAAGCTATGGCAAAACCCGCGAGGAGATCCTGTCGATGATCTGGGACATGGAAGAAGAGATCATGGGCCGCACCGAGGAGGCGACGGTATGATTATTGCCATCATCTATCTGACGATTTTCGTTGTCGCCTTTTTCGCGGTGAAATTCGCAACTCAGTTCATCGCGGCTAAAGCAGATTTTACATCGCTCAAGACCGTGACATTTGGCGATGAAAGCGCGGTTGCCGCCGACCGGCGGGCCAGCGTGATTTCGGTCCTTGCCATTTTCCTGATCTGGGGGGCCTTTACAGGCTCAAAGATTGTGCCGTCATTTCTGCATGCGCCCGGCCCTTTCGTTGGGGATGCGACCTTTACCTATACCGCCAAGGCGCCCGATGGCGCGACCGATCAGGCCACGGTGACCGTGCGGGTGCATAAGGTTGGCCAGAGTGCGGACAAGCCAGTGGTCGATCCCGGCCCGGGCTTTGCCAAGAACGATGTGGCGGTGATCGGGGCATGGCGCTCGGGTCTGATCCGGGTTGACCGGAATGACGAGCTTGGGCGCGCCGACGGCGTCAAGGTCGTGGCCGTTGACGGTCAGCCGATCCAGCCGGGGGGCGAGGTTTTCATCCCTCAGGGCCGCGTTGCAATGACGCCCAAGGGCACGCTGAACTTTGAGCCGGCCAAGGGCTGGCAGATGGAGCCGATCTGGCTTCCGCCGCCCGAAGCGGTCTGGAACCGGTTTCTCGAGATTTCCAGTCAGGGCTATCAGAATTCGACCCTGTGGGAGCATCTTGGCTATTCGCTGTTTCGCGTGATCGCCGGTTTCATTGCAGGCGCGGCTGTTGGTATCCCGCTGGGCTATGCGATGGGCCTGTCGGCCTGGTTTCGCGGCTGGTTCGACCCGATCGTCGAATTCATGCGCCCGGTGCCACCGCTGGCCCTGATCCCGCTGGTGATCATCTGGGCCGGTATCGGCGAGGCGGGCAAAATTATCCTGCTGTTTCTGGCCGCGCTATGGATCATGACGATCGCGGCGCGCGCCGGGGTAAGCGGTGTTGCTATATCCAAGGTCCATGCGGCCTATTCGCTGGGCGCCTCGAAATGGCAGTTGATGTGGCATGTGATCGTGCCCAACTCCCTGCCCGAGATCTTTACCGGGGCGCGGGTCGCGATGGGCGTCGGCTGGGGCACGGTCGTGGCTGCTGAACTTGTCGCCGCTGAAAAGGGTGTCGGCATGATGATCATGGTCGCCTCGAAGTTTCAGCTGACCGATATCGTTATCATGGGGATCATCCTGATCGGGATCA
This sequence comes from Paracoccaceae bacterium, assembly GCA_030148745.1. Taxonomy (GTDB): domain Bacteria; phylum Pseudomonadota; class Alphaproteobacteria; order Rhodobacterales; family Rhodobacteraceae; genus JASBSV01. The sequence continues at coordinate 24,191 of JASBSV010000075.1, read as the reverse complement.
TCGGCTATGGGATAGATATCCTGATGCGGCAGGGCGAGAAATGGCTGGTGCCGTGGAAGGGCAAGGTCTGAGGCCGCGCAACACCCGGCATCGCGGCTCTGCCCGCTGCACCGATCCTGATATGAACCTCTGGCCCGCTGGTATTCCGGCGGGCCATTTTCTTGCCTGCTGCAAGCGTCGGCGCTCCGCGGCTCGATAAAAATCTGTCCCGCAAGGGGTTGTTTTGGTAAAGAGCGGACAAAAGGGGCAGGGGAAACGCGCTTGGACAAGGGTGACAGGATCGGGTCGGTCATCGAGGTGATCGGCAATTATCACGCCGGACTGGGCATGGCCAAAACGGCCCTTGCCGAACCGGCGCTTGCGGCGGCGATCACCGGGGCGCTGGGCCTTCTGGATCAGATGACCGGACGGCTGATCGTCGCGGGGATGGGCAAAAGCGGGCTGATCGGGCGCAAACTTGCCGCGACCTTCACCTCGACCGGCACCCCCGCCTATTTCGTGCATCCCGCCGAGGCGAGCCATGGCGATCTGGGTATGATCCGGCCCGATGACGTTCTTCTGCTGCTTTCATGGTCAGGCGAAGCCGATGAGATGTCGGATATGCTGCGCTATGCGCAGCGCTTTGGCGTGCCGACAATCTGTCTGACCGGGGCGGGGCAGTCGACATTGGCGCGGCGGGTCGATGTCGCCATCGTTCTGCCGAAGGTTGACGAGGCCTGTCCGCACAATCTGGCACCCACAACCTCGACGATGATGCAACTGGCCGTCGGGGATGCGCTGGCGGTCACGCTTTTGAAGATGAAGGGTTTCACTCAGGACGGCTTTCGCAGGTTCCATCCCGGCGGGCGGCTTGGTTCGGCGCTGACGCCGCTGCGCGAGATCATGCATACCCATCCCGCGCTGCCGCTGGTGGCCGAGGATGATCCGGTCTTTGCCGCCCTGACCGAAATTTCGGCCAAAGGTCTGGGCATCGTCGGTGTCGAGGCGGCGGATAATGCGCTGATAGGGGTGATCACCGATGGCGATATCCGCCGTTACCTTGAGGCCAGCTCAGGCGGGCGGATGGAGGATGTAATCCATGGCCGTAAGGCGCGCGATCTGATGACGCAAAACCATATCTCGCTTGCGCCCGAGGCCTTGGCGGCTGCCGCACTGAACACGCTTCAGGATAACCGCATCAGCGCAGCCTTCGTGCTTGAGGGGCAAAAGCCCATTGGCCTTGTCACGGTCCTGCAATTGCTGCAACTGGGCGTTGCCTGAAGCGAAATGCTTTAGAGTGCCAGTGCCGCGCGCCGGGCCGAGGCAAAGCCCTGAACGATCCTGTCGGCAATAAAGGCCAGCGCGGCCATGGCGGCACCGGCCACGATGCCCAGACCGATATCGGCCTGACCCAGCGCCAGAAAGATCGATTGGCCAAGGCCCGTGGTGCCGATCAGCGCGGCGATCACCAGCATTGAAAAGGCGTAAAGTATCGTCTGGTTCAGCCCCAGAAGGATCGTCGGCGCCGCATAGGGCAGGCGTAGGTTCCACAGTATCTGAAGCGGGGTCGCGCCCGACGATTGCGCCGCCTCGACCAGATCCTCGGGCGTGGTGGTCAGCCCGTGGCGCGTATAGCGGATCATCGGCACGACCGCATAGGCAAAAATCGCCAGAAAGGCCGAAAACTCCCCGATCTGAAAGAACATCAGCACCGGGATCAGGAACACAAAAAGCGGGATTGTCTGAAGCATGTCGCACAGCGGTCGCAGGATGGCCCATGCGCTGCGTGACAGGGCGGCAAGAAGCCCAAGCGCGCCGCCGACAACCGCACAGGCAAAGACCGATGCCCCCGCCAGATAAAGCGACAGAAGCGCGCGGTCCCACAGGCCCGAGATCAGGATGGCGGCAAGAAGCACGCCCACCAGAAGGCCAAGCCGCCGCCCCCCGGCCGCCCAGCCAAGCGCGGCGCCGCCGATCACGACCGTGGGCCACGGCAGTTGCGATATCCCCGTCTCGACCACGATTGTGGCGATCATCAGCCCCGCGCCCCCGGCCATATGGCCACGCAGGGCAAGCGCGCCGGCAAGGGCGGCAAAGACCGCGTAAAAGACCGCGCTATGGGTCGGGGTCCACTGAAACCCCCATGTAAAAGGCAGCACCGCGCCATCCAGCCCGATCCTGAGCGGCAAAAGCAGATAGAACATCGCGCCATTCTTGATCTGATCCAGCGCGATACCGTTTTCTGCGGTAAAGCTGCCCACCGCCCGGTCCACCGCATTCGCCGCCGGATCGAACAGCGCGAAATTGGCCGGGCCGGGCAGCGCCACGGTCAGGCCCGCCGCCGCGCCCAGAACCAGAATGATCAGCGCGATCCGCCCCCCGCCGCGGCGCCGTCCGCGCACCATGCGGGCCGACATCCGGTCGATGATGATGGCAAAGACGACGATCACAAGCCCGGCCAGAAACGCCTGACCGAACTGCGCTTTGCGCATGGTCAAAAGCACCTCCCAGCCGATATCGTTAAAGCCGCCGATCACCGCAGCGATGATCACCATCGACAGGGCGGCCATCAGGCACTGGTTGACGCCCACCATGATCTGGGTCGCGGCGGCCGGAAGCTCGACCAGAAACAGCTGTTGCAGGCGCGTGCCGCCTGACATGATCGCCGCCTCCCTGATCTCGGGGTCGACACGCTCAAGCCCCAAAAGAACGTTTCGTGCCATCGGCGGGGCGGCATAGATGGCGCTGGCGATCAGGCCAACGACCGGGCCAAAGCCGAACAAAAGCAGAAGCGGTGTCAGATAGGCGAATGTCGGCACTGTCTGCATCACATCCAGCACCGCCTGAACCGCCGGTTTCAGCCGCGCGTTCTCATAGGCCAGAACACCGATCGCCAGCCCCATCAGCAGCGCAAGAGGCACTGAAACAAAGACCAGCGCCAGCGTCACCATGCCTTCGATCCAATAGCCCGAGGCCAGAACAAAGCCGAGCCCGATAAACCCCAGCGCGGCCAGTCGCGCGCCGCCGATGTACCAGCCCAGCGCAGTAACCGCGCCGATGATCACCGGCCATGGCGCGGTGGTCAAAAGCCAGTTTGACGCGGCCATCGGATAATCGAGCAGCCCCGAAAACAGCCGGGCCGCCGGTTTGATCGCCCCCAGAGCGACCTCCAGCGTTGCCCCCACCCATTGCGTCGCCGGTATCGTCCAGCCTTGGGGGTATTTGACCAGCCATGGCGCATAGGGCGTCAGCATCAGGCAAAGAACCGCAACCGCCAAAGCCACGATTGCCGCCCGTGTACCGGCACCGTCGATCGCGCGCCTCATTCGGGCATCGGCCGCGGCCGCACGCCCGCGGCAGTGGGCACCATCCCGCCCAGCGCCCGCGCGAGCGTATCGGGTTTCAGCATCCCCACAACCTTGCCGTCGGCGTCACAGACCGGCACCGGATCTAGGATCATCGCACAGCTTGCCACGGCCTCTTCCAGCGTCATTTCGGGGCGCAGCTGTGGTTTTGTCGGATCACCAGAGGTGGCAAGGTTTTCGGGCTGCCGGTCCATCACGGCCGACAGCATCATATGGCGCGCCTTGGGCACATCGCGGGAAAATTCGCGCACGTAATCATCGGCCGGGTTCAGAACGATTTCCGAGGGCGTTCCGATCTGCACGATATGGCCGTCCCGCATGATCGCAATCCGGTCGGCCAGTTTCAGCGCCTCGGCGATGTCATGGGTGATAAAGACGATGGATTTGCGCAAATTCGCCTGAATAGACAGAAACTCGTCCTGCAACTGGCGGCGGATCAGCGGATCAAGCGCTGAAAACGGCTCGTCAAGGAACCAGACGTCGGGATTGACTGCTAGCGACCGGGCAATGCCGACGCGCTGGCGCTGGCCGCCCGACAATTCGCGTGGATAGGCGTCTTCGCGGCCCTCAAGCCCCACAAGGCGGATCACCTCGGCGGCTCGGGCGCGGCGGTCATCGCGCTTGCGGCCCTGCACCTTTAGGGGAAAGGCCACATTGTCGATTACCGAAAGATGCGGAAAAAGGCCGAAATGCTGAAACACCATGCCCAGCTTTTCGCGCCGCAACTGGATCATCCGGCTTTTGCTGGCGCTCAGGATATCCTCGCCATCGATGCGCACTTGCCCCGAGGTCGGCTGAATGAGCCGAGACATGCATCGAACCAGCGTCGATTTGCCCGAGCCTGACAGCCCCATGATGACGAACAACTCGCCGCGCGCGACGTCAAAGGTGGCGTCGCGCACCGCCGGGATCAGCCCGGCATCGGTCAAAGCTTTGCCGGCATCCTGCGTGTTCAGCGCCGCGCGCAGCCGGTCCCCGGCGTTCGGGCCGAACACCTGCCAGAGGTGTTCAACCGCAATCGCCGGGGCGCCAGGGGCCGTTTGTGTCATCCGCGGCGCCCTATTTGGTCGCGGCTTCGACGACGGGCTTCCACTTGCCGGGGTTGGCCGCCATCCAGTCAGCGACGACTTTCTCAAGCGAGCCGCCATCGACGTCGATTGCCCCCATCATCGGCTGCTGATCGGCCACCGACAGTTTATAGGCGCTCAGGATCTCGGCCGCGGCGGGCCATTTGTCGGCCATGCCCGACCATGCCGCCTTGAAGATACGGCTGGGTGCAAAGTCACAATCGTTGACCGCATTGGGGTTCGGGCCCCAAGCCGGATCGGTGAAACAGGCCTCGTTGCCCGGCGGCAGATCGACAAATTTCACGTCATAGGCCGACATTGCCCAATGCGGCTGCCAGAAGGTGATCAGAAGCGGTGATTTCTTTTCGGTCGAGGCGCGCAGCTCGGCGATCAGCGCCCCTTCGGAGCCTGCGGGGATCGCCTTGAACGGCAGATCAAGGCCCTTCATCCGGTCCGCGCCCGGTGTGCCCCAATCGGCGGGATAGTCAACCAGCCGGCCCTGGGGCAGGGTTTCTGCGGTTGCAAAAACAGAGGCGCAATCCTTCAGCGCCTTCCAGTCGGGCAGGCCGGGGCAAAGATCGGCGACATGCGCGGGATAGGCGATGCCCTCTTTGGCATCCAGACCCAGATCGCCGATTTCGACAACAGTGCCCTCCTTCACCTTCTTGGCGTATTCATCGCTAACGTTTGACGACCAGATTTCCAGCGTTGCATCGATGTCGCCATCGGCAAGCGCCTGAAACTGGTTCATCATGCCCGCGGTGACATATTCGACTTTATAGCCGGCAGCCGTAAGCATCTCGCCCGCGATGCGGGTCGTGATATGCTGGCCGGTCCATTCGTTCACCGCCAGTTTGATCGGCTCGTTCACCGCGCCCAGTTCGGCGGCAGTGGCCGATCCGGCAAGGGCCAGGATCAGGCCCGTGGTTGCAAGTAGCTTCATCTTGTATATCTCCCTGTTTTTATGGGCTGGCGGCCGGATTTCAGAGCGCTTTACAGAGGCATGTATCATGCTCTGGCGCGATGTCTGAAACCCTATATCCATCCCGTTTATCCGGCTTTCGGCCCGGGCGCTGTGCATGTCACAGATTTTGCCCGCCCGGCGATCGCCGCATTTGTTGATCCAATCAGGGTTGCCAATTATCCGATCAAAAGGCAACCGCCACAAAGTACCATTGAGGATGGAATGTCGCGATAGCAAGGGCTGAAAAACGTCGTTTGAATTGCTGAAAGCGGCGCCGGTGATAACAAACTGCAAAACAGCGATCCGAATTTCCTAGACGGGGCATGAAATGAAATCGTCATTACCGCGTCAGGCGCTCACACCCCGGGGCGGGAAAGATCGCGCAGCACCCTTTGCGCGGCCCGGCGAAGTGGGGGGATGGTCTCTTTCAAAATGGCGATGCGGTCGAACTCATCGGGGTGATCGTGCAGCGTCTGGCGCAGGGCGCTGCCAAAAGTCATCCGAAGCTCGGTCCCGATGTTGAATTTGCAGATCTTGCTATGCGCTGCCAAATGCCGGCGCATGGGGGCGGGCACGCCCGATCCGCCGTGGATCACCAGCGGTACATCTGCCGCCGCCTCGATCGCGCGCAACGCGCTCTCATCGATCCCATACTGCGGGCTTTGCTGCAAATGGACATTACCGACCGAGACTGCCATCGCATCAACCCCGGTTTCGGCGGCAAAGCGTCGGGCGTCCTCGGGCGCGGTGGGCTTTGAAGCCTTGCCCGCGGCATATCCGACAAAGCCGACCTCGCCCTCGCAAGAGGCGCCGGCGGCATGGGCCATTTCCGCGATTGCGCGGGTCTCATCGATATTCTGCTCCAGCGGCTTGGCAGAGCCGTCGAACATCACCGAAGTAAACCCCGCATCCAGCGCGGCGCGGCATTCATCCGCCGAATACCCGTGATCGAGATGCGCCACGACAGGCACCGCCACGCCATCGGCCAGATGGCGAAACATCGCCCCCAGAACGGCAAGCGGTGTATGCGCCCGGCACGACGGGCCGGCCTGAAGGATGACCGGCACGCCCTCGGCCTCGGCCGCTTCGGCATAGGCGCGCGCGTCTTCCCAGCCCAGCACGACAAGCCCGCCCACCGCATAGCCGCCCGACAGCGCGGGGCGCAGGACGTCGGCAAGTGTGGCAAGGGTCATTTGAACTTGGCGATCATGTCTTTGATGCCCGGAATGGTTTCGATCTGATAGGCGTGCGTCGGTTGAAAATACTGCACCAGAGAGCGCTGCGAGAGCCCGCCGAGGATGGTGAAATAATACATCTCATACCCCGGCAGAACGCAGCAGGGGTGATAGCCGCGATCAAGGCAGATGGTCGAGCCATCGACGATGTGATACGCATCGCCCGGCTCGTTATCGACGCGCTGAAGCATCTGCACGCCGGACCCGTGTTTGGGACGGAAGCGAAAGTTATAGGTTTCATCATGGCGGGTTTCGTCGGGCAGGCGGTCGGTGTCATGTTTGTGGCTGGGAAAGCCCGACCAGCCGCCTTGCCCCACGGTGAAAAGCTCACTGACCAAAAGCCGGCCAACGCGGCCATGCTGTTTCTGGCCCAGAATATGTTTGATCTTGCGATGGGTCTTGGTGTCGTCCGAGCCGTATTGCACCAGATCAAGCTCGTCGCTGCGTACTGCAAAGGGTTCGAGCACCTTGTCGTATTTCGCCCCGGCGACGAAAACCTCGGCGTCGTCCTTTGCGATCATCGTGGCGCGCGCGCCGCTGGGAACGTAGACGCCCTCGGGCTCGCCATCCCACACGTCCTCACCGCGCCCGCCAAGGGCGGCGGCGGCAAACCCTTCGACCTCGACATCGATGGTGCCGGTGGCCGGCACGATGCAGGTCTCGTACCCCGGCACCTGATATTCAAACGCCTGACCCGGCTTCAGCTTGACGATGTTGAAATAGTTCAGCGGCACGGTGGTGTCGCCGGCATCGACGATGGGCTGGTTCTGGTTGTCGTAGGGGGCAATATGCATCAGCTTGGTCCCGGATGTGAGGTAAGAAATTCCTGAAGGTCTTGCGGATAGGGCATGGCTGGGGCGCAGCCCGGTTTCGACACGGTGATCGCCGCACAGGCCGAGCCGCGCAGAACCGAGGGTTCCAATTCGTGCCCGGCGGCCAGTGACGAGACGAACCCAGCCATGAAACTGTCGCCCGCGCCGGTTGGTTTCAGCGCATCGACCCGGTAAATTCCGGTCTGAAACTCACCATCCCTGGTGATGGTGATGGCGCCCTTTTCGCCCATCTTATAGATCACCAGCGATGCGGTCGTCGCGGCCAGCTCGCGCGCCTTGGCCAGCCCCTGGTCCTTCGATCCGGCCATAAAACCAAATTCTTCGTCGTTGCCGACAATGGCATCCGACATCGCGCCGGCTTTTGACAGAACCTCTTGGGCGACCTGCGGCGAGGGCCAGCTGTAGGGGCGGTAATCGATGTCGAATATGATCGGAAGCCGGGCGGCGCGGGCCATCGCAAACGCGCTGAAGGTGGCGCTGCGCGATGGCTCGGCGGCAAAGACCGTACCGGCGGTGATCAGTGCGCCATAGGCAGTGTAATCGACCGCTTCGACATCGGCCTGTGACATCTCGAAATCGGCGGCGCCGTTGCGATAGATGACCGTCTGGTGATCTTCCAGCCGCGATTCGTAGACCGCCAGTGAATTGCGCGCCTCGCCGCCCACCGCGCGGACATGGCGCCGGTCAATGCCATAGCGGTCCAGCGCGTTCAGGCAGAACCGGCCGATGGAATCATCTGACACCGTGGTCACCAGTGCCGCCTTGCCGCCAAATTTGCAGATACCCGCGCCGATATTGGCCGAGGACCCGCCAAGATCGGCCTGAAAAACCCGCGCCTCTTCGGTTTTCGTGCCCGGCGGATAGGGAAAGAAATCCATGCCCGCACGGCCGATGATGACGAAATTATTCTGGCCAATACCCTTTAAAAGCGCGTCATACCCACTGATTTCCGCCATTGTTCCTCCTTCTGGCGATCATTGCGATGCCTGCCCGGCAGGCGCTGCCGAACGGCGGTCGCAATTGTCGTTGACGCCGGATCGCATTTGACGATACGAATTTTGCAACCGGTTGCAAACATCTTTTTGGAGGGAGGCCCGATATGACCGAGATCGGTATTGGGATCATTGGCGGCGGCTATATGGGTCGGGCCCATGCGATTGCCATGACATCGGTGGGGGCGGTGTTTAACACCGCGCTGCGCCCGCATCTGGAAATGGTTGCCGCCACATCGCAGGCCTCGGCCGAGCGGCACCGCGCGGCATCGGGCTTTGCGCGGGCGACCGATGATTGGCGCGCGCTGGTGGCCGATCCGCGCGTTGAGGCGGTGATCATAGCCTCGCCGCAGCAGACCCACCGCGAGATCACGCAGGCGGTCGCCGCCGCCGGCAAGCCGGTGCTGTGCGAAAAGCCGCTGGGCGCGTCGCTGGCCGATGCTCAGGCGATGGTCGCGGCGGTCGAAACGGCGGGCGTGCCCAATATGATCGGTTTCAACTATATCCGCACACCAGCCAGCCAATTTGCCCGCGCCCTGATCGCCGATGGCGCCATCGGCGAGATCACCAGCTTTCGCGGCGAACATACCGAAGATTTTCTGGCCGATGCGGATGAGCCTGCCAATTGGCGCTGCCGCGACGATGCCAATGGTGCGCTGGGCGATCTGGCACCGCATATGATCAACTGCGCGCTGGCCTTCATGGGGCAGATCACGCGGCTGACGGCGGATATCGAAACCGTGCATAAAACGCGCCCCGGCGGCGACGCGACCAATGACGATCAGGCGCAAATGCTGTGCCGCTTTGGCAATGGCGCCATGGGGCATCTCTTTTTCAGCCGCGTCGCGACGGGCCGCAAGATGGGCTATGTCTATGAGATCACCGGCACCAAAGGCGCCATTCGCTTTGATGGCGAGGATCAGAATGCGCTGTGGCTCTACCGGATGGATGATCCAGCCGGCCAGCAGGGATTTCGCAAGATACTGACCGGCCCCGATCATCCCGATTTTGCGCGGCTCTGCCCCGGCGCCGGCCATGGCACCGGCTATCAGGAGCAGATCATCATCGAAGCGCGCGATTTTCTGTCGGCCATCGAAACGGGCAAAGCGGTCTGGCCTACATTCCGCGACGGGCTTCAGGTGGCCGAGGTGATAGAGGCCGCGCGCATCTCGGCCAAAAGCGGTAAATGGACAGAGGTACGGGACGTATTATGAGCATCAGGATTGGAAACGCGCCCTGTTCATGGGGTGTCGAATTTGCGGGCGATCCGCGCAACCCGCCTTGGCGGCGGGTGCTGAAGGAAAACGCCGAGGCCGGTTACCGGGGGATCGAACTGGGCCCGGTGGGTTTTATGCCCGAAGATCCGGCGATCCTTGCCGAGGCGCTAGACGAACACGCGCTGGAACTTATCGGCGGCGTGGTATTTCGCCCGTTTCACGACCCCGCCCAGTGGGAGGATGTGATGGACGGCGCGCAGCGCACCTGCAAAGCGCTGGTCGCCCACGGCGCGCGCCATCTTGTCCTGATCGACAGCATCTCACCCCGGCGTGCGCCCACCGCAGGGCGCGCCGGCGAGGCCGAACAGATGGACCCGGCCGAATGGGCGGCCTTTCGGGATCGCATCGCGACCATCGCCCGGATGGGGGCCGAAGACTACGGGCTGACGGTGGGCATTCACGCCCATGCCGCCGGTTTCATCGACTTTGAGCCCGAGCTTGAGCGGCTGTTGCAGGAGGTTGACGAAACCATCCTGAAGATCTGTTTCGACACCGGCCATCACTCTTATGCCGGCTATGATCCGGTGGCCTTTATGAAGCGCCACATCGGGCGCATCAGCTATATGCATTTCAAGGATACCGATCCGGGCGTAAAGGCCGATGTCATCGCCAATCGCACCGGGTTCTATGACGCCTGCGCCAAGGGCATCTTTTGCAACCTCGGCGACGGCGAGGTTGATTTCCCCGCCGTGCGCCAGGTTCTGATCGAGGCGGGCTTTGACGGCTGGTGCACCGTTGAACAGGATTGCGATCCCGAAGGTCCGGGATCACCGGCAGACGATACCCGGGCAAACCGGGAATACCTTGAAAGCGTGGGGTTTAACCAATGACGAAACTGAAATGGGGCATGATCGGCGGCGGTGAGGGCAGTCAGATCGGCCCGGCGCACCGCCTTGGCGCGGGTCTGGACGGCGCCTTTGAGTTCACCGCCGGAGCGCTGGACGCCGATGCCGCACGCGGGCGCGATTTTGCGCGCCGTCTGGGTCTGGCCGATGACCGGGCTTATGGCGACTGGCGCGAGATGCTCAAGGGCGAGGCGGGGCGCGAGGACCGGATCGATCTGGTCACCGTGGCCACGCCAAATGCGACCCATTTCGAGATCACCAAGGCGTTTCTGGAACAAGGCTTTCACGTCCTGTGCGAAAAGCCGATGACGATGACCGTTCAAGAGGGCGAAGAGATCGTCAGGATCGCCGATAAAGCGGGCCGGATCTGTGCGGTGAACTATGGCTATACCGGCTATTCTCTGGTCCGGCATATGAAGGCGATGGTGGCGCGCGGCGATCTTGGGGCGGTGCGCCTTGTGGTGGCCGAATTTGCCCATGGCCATCACGCCGATGCGGCCGATGCCGATAACCCGCGGATCCGCTGGCGCTATGACCCCGCACAAATCGGCGTTTCGGCGCAATTTGCCGATTGCGGCATTCACGCCCTGCATATGGCCAGCTTTGTGACCGGGCAGGAGGTGGCGCAGCTTTCGGCCGATTTCGCCTCAACCATCGTCAGCCGCGCCTTGGAAGACGACGCAATGGTGAATTTCCGGATGGATGGCGGCACCGTCGGGCGGCTCTGGACCTCGTCTGTGGCGATCGGGCGCCAGCACGGGCTGACGCTTCAGGTGTTCGGCGAAAAGGGCGGGCTGCGATGGGTGCAGGAGCAGCCGAACCAGCTTTACTGGACACCCGTCGGCGGGCGCACCACGATTATCGAGCGGGGCGAGGCCAATCTGTCACCGCAGGCAGATCGCGCCACCCGCGTCACCATCGGGCACGCCGAAGGCATGCCGCTGGCCTTCGCCAATATCTATTCCGATCTGGCTGAGGTAATCCGCGCCGCCCAAGAAGGGCGCCCGGCCGATCCTGCCGCCGCCCTTGTTCCGCGAAGCGAAGATGGCCTGCGCTCAATGGCGGCGGTCTATGCTGCGGTGGCCTCGGCCCGCGAAAACGGCCAGTGGCAGGATGCCCGCCCGCCGATGTTCCGCTAACCGGCTTGATCGTTGCCGGGCGGGGCGCGCAAAGTGCCCCGCTCAACAATATGACAATCGAAAAGCTGCGCTTTTGGGGGGCTTTGCGGGGCGTCCAGCAGGGCCTGAATCCGTTCAACCGCCGCCGTGGTGATCCCTGCGGTCGGCTGATGAATGGTGGTCAGGTTGATATTCTCCCATCCGGCCATCTCCATGTCGTTCAGCCCGATGATGCCGATATCGCGCGGCACAGATAGCCCCGCCGAGGCGATGGCCGACAGCGCCCCGATCGACAAAACATCGTCGCCGCAGAAATAGGCCTGTGCGCGCGGGCCCTGCAAAAGCCGGGTCATCTCGGCCCGGCCCGCGCGAAAGCTGTAGGCCTCTGAAAAGCTGTGGCTGACGGTGATGTCGGGGGTGGCCTGTGCCACTTCCAGAAACCCCTCAAGCCGGTCGCGGGTCGAGGTTGCCGTCGCCGGCCCGCCCATGAAAGCGATGGAGCTATAGCCGCGCGCGATCAATGTCCGCGCCGCCAGACGGCCGCAAAACCGGTTGTCGATTCCCACGATGTCGATCTCGGGCTGCGGCTTGTGACGGGCAAAGGCATGTACAACCGGCAGGCCCGCCGTCCGAAACGCCTTGGCGAAATCCGGCGGCAGGGTGGACGAGGCGACGATCACCCCATCGACCGAATATTGCTGTAGCATCTGAACCGAGTTTTCCGGCTCGGTCTCGCCGGTCAGATTGACCAGCAACGGGCGCAGCCCCCGATCCTGAAGACCGCGGGTGAAAAGGTCGAAAACCTGAAGAAAAATAGGGTTTCGAAAGTTGTCCAGAACCAGGCCGATCATCTTGGTGCGCCCGGTCGAAAGCGAACTGGCGATGACATTGGGCCGATATCCCAGCTCTTGCGCTGCCTGCTCGACCTTTTCGCGGGTCCCGCGCGAAACCGACGCGCCTTTGGTGAAGGTGCGCGAAACGGCCGAGCGTGAAACCCCCGCCAGCGCGGCAACCTCTTTAAGTGTGACAGCCACAGGGCACCTTTTCGTCAGATCAATTCAGGTAGAACATCAACCTCTTATCATGCCAGTGAAATGATTTTTTGCAACCGGTTGCAACGACTCGCATTCTGTGCTGGATTAATTGGTGACCCGCCTGTCGGGGTCGGTGTGATCGGGGGGAGAAGCCACAGGAATTTTTGTTAGCGATAACATTTTTGTTGACCGCACCACCGGTGCCGGACCTATTGTATCGCCAAAACAGAACAACAAAACGGATCTGTCGACCGCCGTTTGACCAGAGCCTGAAGCGGCTTTGACGCGGTCGTCACAAGAAATGCCGATGGAGCAATATTCGTCGTGCGACGCACTTTTGTGCAAACCCTAGGGAGGACTACTATGAAGAAACTACTTGCAACCGCAGTTGCGCTGTCGATGATGGCCGGCTCGGCGTGGGCCGAGCGCTATGTGCTGATCACGCACAGCCAGGGCACAGACCCATTCTGGCCCGTCGTTGAAAAAGGCGCACGTGACGCAGCCAAGGCTGTCGGCGCCGATCTCGAATACAACTTTGCGCCCTCCGGCGACATGGCCGATATGGCCAAGCTGATCGAAGCGGCAACCGCAACCCAGCCTGACGGTCTGATCGTTTCGCTGCCCGACGCGGCGGCGCTTGGGCCGGCAATCAAGGGCGCTGTTGCGGCCGGTATTCCGGTCATCACCATCAACTCGGGCCTTGAATCCTCGGCCTCTCTGGGCGCGCTGATGCACGTCGGTCAGCCCGAGCGTCTGGCCGGTGAAAAGGCCGGTCAGCGGGCCAAGAGCGAAGGCGTGACCAAAGGGCTCTGCCTGAACCAGGAGGCGTTCAACACCGCTCTGGTCGATCGCTGCTCGGGCTATTTCGACGCGCTGGGGCAGGACCTCAACATGATCGACGTGTCCAACGACCGCACCCAGATCACCGCCCGTACTGCCGCCGCGCTGCAGGCTGATCCGTCGATCGACGGTGTTCTGGCCGTTGGCCCGCATGTCTGCGAAGCCGCTGCCGTTGCAATCAAGGATGTGGGCGCCGAAGGCATCAACCTTGCCTGTTTCGACCTGTCGCCCGGTGTGATGGATTTGATCCAGCAGGGCAAGGCATCCTTCACCATTGACCAGCAGCAGCGCCTGCAGGGTTATATGCCGGTGATCGTCCTGCACCTTTACAACACCAACGCAGGTTTGCTTCCGGGCAACAACATCAACTCGGGCCCCGGCTTCGTTGATAAAACGAACGCTGCTCAGGTCAAGGATCAGGCGGGCATCAACCGCTGATCCGTCAGACCGCGAGTTACAGGGGTGGCCGCGTCAGGCCACCCCACCTGCCCTGATCGGGCGCAAAATCAAACCGTAACGTCCGGAGATTCGAATGGCAGATCAGTCAGCATCCGCAGGCCGCACCGAAGCCGACCGCCTGCGCCAGGGCAGCGCATTCATGGAAATTCTGAAACGGCCGGAAATCGGCGCCTTTTCCGGTATGCTTGCGATCATGATCTTTCTTTGGTTCATCGCGGGGGATGTGGTTTATAACCCGCTTGGGATCAAGAATAACCTAGCCATCATCTCGCAGCTTGGGATCATCGCCATCGGCGCCTGCCTGTTGATGATCGCGGGTGAGTTTGACCTCTCCATCGGCTCGATGATCGGTTTTGCCGGCATGTCCATGGCAATGATGCTCAAATGGGGGCTGCCGTTCGGGCTTGGCCCGGCCACGCCATTCCTTGCCTTTTCCCTGACCCTCGCGATGACGCTGGGGATCGGGTTTCTGATTGGCCAGATCGTCGTGCGATCGGGTCTTTCGTCCTTTATCGTGACGCTGGCCTTTCTGTTCGCGCTGCGCGGGTTGACCGAGGTCAGCTTTCGCTTGCTGAACGAAGGCTCGACACAAATCTCGGGCCTTCCGGATTTCAAGGAAACCAGCACGGTCGCCTATATCTTCGGCGGCGAGACCTTCAAATGGCTGTTCAGTCTGCTTTACGAGATCGGCTGGAACGTGAACCGGCGCGGCAACCAGTGGGTGACCGGCCTTGATGCGCGGGTCGCATGGTGGATGGTGATCGCTCTTCTGGCCTATATCGCGCTGGCGAAAACCCAGATCGGCAACTGGATCTATGCCACCGGCGACAACAAAGAGGCAGCGCGCGCCAACGGCGTGCCGGTGCGCAAGGTCAAGATCAGCCTTTTCATGTTCACCGCCTTTACCGCCACGATCTTCGCCGCGGCGCAGGTCTTTGACACCAACACCGCCGACGCCGCCAAGGGTAACCTTAAAGAGCTTGAAGCGATTGCCGCCGCCGTGGTTGGCGGCACCGTCATGACCGGCGGCTTCGGCTCGATCGTGGGGGTTATATTCGGCGCGGTGATCTTTGGTCTGGTGCAGAACTCGGTCTTTTACATCCCGTGGATCGACGGCTCGTTCTACCGGGTCTTTGTCGGAACTGTTCTTTTGATCGCGGCCTTCGCCAATGAGAACATCCGCAAACGCATCACGGGAGGGATCTGATCATGGCCGGAGCGCTTATTCATATCGAGAACCTCGTCAAGAAATTCGGCCCCTTCACCGCGCTGAACGGTGTCAGCCTGGATGTCTATCCGGGCGAGGTTCACGCCCTTCTGGGCGACAATGGCGCGGGTAAATCGACGCTGATCAAAACGCTGTCGGGTGTGCATCAGCCGACGTCGGGGCAGATCTATGTCGAAGGCAAACCGGTGCATTTCCGCTCGCCCCGCGATGCTTCGGCCGCAGGGATCGGGACCGTCTATCAGGATCTTGCCCTGAACCAGCTGATGAGCGTGACGCGCAACTTTTTCATGGGCCGCGAGATGACGACCGGGCCGCGCCCTTTCGGTGTCATGCAGATGCGCGAAATGGACCGGATCGCCCATGACGAAATGGTTAAGATCGGGATCGACATCTCGGACGTCAGTCAGGCGGTTGGCACCATGTCGGGCGGCCAGCGTCAGACCCTTGCCATTGCCCGGGCGATCTATTTCGGGGCCAAGGTGCTGATTTTGGACGAACCCACCAGTGCGCTGGGACAAAAGCAGCAGATGGAAGTACTCAAGACGATCAAGCGTGTCCGTGCGCGCGGCGATATCGCGATCATCTTTATCACCCATAACGAAATTCACTCGAAACTGGTCGCGGACCGCTTTACCTTCCTGTCACTGGGCGAGGTTATCGGCTCGGGCACCAAGGCCGATCTTGAGGGCGAGGATATTCGCCGCCTGATGGCCGGCGGCGCCGAGATGGCGGATCTGGAACAGGAACTCGCGACGATCTGAGCACGGCGGCGGCAGGTCGGGCGGTCCCCGACCGAGGTGGATAAGATGGACGACACCGATTTCGGAGTGCGCGACGCAAGAGGCCAATGGGTACCGTTCCGGCGGATCACCTATCCGCCGGTGTTCATCTGGCCGCCGCGGCTTGCGGGCATCTGGCGGTGGTTCTGGCGTGACTATCTACTCTCGTGGAACCTGTTTTACGCCTTTGTCGCGCTGGGCGTCTGGCTCTGGCTGACGCCGGACAGGGACACGCTGAGCGAATTGCGCCCCGGCTGGATCGCCTTTCTGCTCCTGCGTAACGTGGCGCTTGTCGCGGTGTTCTTCGGGGTCTGGCATGGCTGGCTTTACTGGCAAAAGCGTCAGGGCACGGCGTTCAAGTTCAACGGCAAATGGCCCGAAGGCCGCAACGCCCGGTTTTTCGGCGGCACGCAGTTGCGCGAAAATCTGGCACTGACGTTTTTGTCGGGCGTGCCGATCTGGACCGCTTACGAAGTGCTGGCCCTCTGGGCCTTTGCCAACGGGTTTTTCGCCACGTTCAGCTGGGCCGATCATCCGGTCTATCTGACCGCGCTCTTCATGGCAGTGCCACTGTTTCGCGAGCTGCACTTTTATGCCGTTCACCGGCTGATCCACTGGCCGCCGCTCTACCGGCGCATTCACCGCACCCATCACAAGAACACCAACCCCGGCCCGTGGTCCGGGCTTGCCATGCACCCCGGTGAGCATCTGCTGTATTTCTCGGGGGTGCTGATCCATCTGGTTGTACCGGCCCATCCCCTGCATGCGCTCTATCAATTGATCCACGCCGGGCTTACCCCTGCCGCAGGCCACACCGGGTTCGACCGGGTGGTTCTGGACGATGAGCGCGCGATGCAGACCCATGCCTATGCCCATTACCTTCATCACAAGCATTTCGAATGTAATTACGCCGATGGCACCATTCCGCTGGACCGTTGGTTCGGGTCGTTCTGCGACGGCTCGCCCGAGGCGATTGCCGCGATGCGAAACTGGCGCAAAAGATGAGCTTTCTGGGCCTCGATCTGGGAACCTCGGGCCTCAAGGCCTTGCTGGTCGATGATGCACAAAACATTCTGGCGCAGGCCAGCGCGCCGCTTGCAACCCGCCGCCCCGCCCCCGGCTGGAGCGAACAGGACCCCGCCGATTGGATCGCGGCGGCGCGCGATGTGCTTGAGCAGTTGCAGGCCGAGGTGCCAACGGCGCTGGCCGGGCTGCGGGCGATCGGGCTTTCGGGGCACATGCATGGCGCCACGCTGATCGATGCCGCCGATCAGGTGTTACGCCCCTGTATCCTGTGGAACGATACCCGCGCGTCGGCCGAGGCCGCGCAGATGGACGCGGAACCCAACTATCGGGCCATCACCGGCAACATCGTCTTTCCCGGCTTTACCGCGCCCAAGCTGGAATGGGTCCGCCGGCACGAGCCGGATGTCTTTGCGCGCATTGCCAAAGTGCTTCTGCCCAAGGATTATCTGCGGCTCTGGCTGACGGGTGAGTATATCTCGGACATGTCCGACAGCGCCGGAACCGCATGGCTGGACGTGGCAAAGCGCGAATGGTCGGATACGCTTCTGGCCGATTGCGGGCTTGGGGCGGTACAGATGCCGCGGCTTGTCGAAGGCAGCGAGGCGGGCGGTGATCTGCGCCCCGATCTGGGCGCCGAATGGGGCGTCAGCGGCCCGGTGATCGTGGTGGGCGGCGGCGGCGACAATGCGGCGGCGGCAGTGGGCACCGGCACGGCGGATGAGGGCGACGCCTTTGTCTCGCTTGGCACATCCGGCGTTCTTCTGGCCGCGCGTGAGGCCTGTGTGCCGCAGCCGCAAACGGCGGTGCACACCTTTTGCCATGCCCTGCCCGGGCGCTGGTATCAGATGGGGGTTATCCTTGCGGCCAGCGATTGCCTGAACTGGCTGGCCGCGCGTGTCGGCCAGGCGCCCGGCGATCTTGCCGCGGCCCTGCCCGAGCGACCCGATGGCCCCTCGCCGATCAGTTTTCTGCCCTATCTTTCGGGCGAGCGAACCCCCCATAACGACAGCCGGATCCGGGGCGGTTTTCTGGGGCTTGATATCGCCCATGACACCGCCGATCTGACCCGCGCGGTCATGGAAGGCGTGGCCTTCGCCCTTGGCGACAGCCTGATCGCACTGAACAGCGCCGGGGCGCGGATCGACCGCTGCCTTGCCGTGGGCGGCGGTGCGCGCTCGCTCTTTTGGGTGGCTACGCTGGCCAATGTTCTGGATCTTCCCATGGATCTGCCCGAGGCCGGAGAAATGGGCGCGGCGCTGGGCGCGGCGCGGCTGGCCATCTGCGGCGCTCAGGGCTCTGGCGCTTTGGGAAAACCGCGCATCGCCCAAACCATCCTCCCCGATCCCGGCCTTGTGGCCCAATACCGGGCGGCGCATGAGAAATACCGCGCAATTTATCCCGCTATAAAGGGGCTGATATGAGCACTGGCTTTTTCACAGACACCACCCGCGCCGTTTTCGACCCCTCACCGGGGGCGGGGCCACTGGCCTTTCGGCACTATAACCGGGACGAAATGCTGGGCGGCAAACGCATGGAGGAGCATCTGCGCTTTGCCGTCTGCTATTGGCACAACTTCGTCTGGCCCGGCAGTGATCCTTTCGGCGGCCAGACCTTCGATCGGCCATGGTTTCCTGGCCAGACGATGGAACAGGCCCGCCTGAAGGCCGATGTCGCCTTTGAGATGTTTCAGATCCTTGGCGCGCCCTTCTACTGCTTTCACGATTTCGACGTCCGGCCCGAGGGTGAAAACTTTGCCGAAAACAGCGATAACCTTGCCGCGATGGTCGATTATCTGGGCCAAAAACAGGAGGCCAGCGGCATCCGCCTTTTGTGGGGAACCGCGAACCTCTTTTCGCACGCGCGTTTCATGGCCGGGGCGGCCACCAACCCCGACCCGGATGTCTTCGCATTCAGCGCGGCCACCGTCAAAACCTGCCTTGACGCCACCCACAGGCTGGGCGGGGAAAACTATGTCCTCTGGGGCGGGCGCGAAGGCTATGAGACACTGTTGAACACCGATATTGCCCGCGAGGACGCCCAGATGGGGCGCTTTTTGAACCTTGTCGTCGAATATAAGCACAAGATCGGTTTCAAAGGCGCAATCCTGATCGAGCCAAAGCCGCAAGAGCCGACCAAGCACCAATATGACTATGACGTCGCCACGGTTTACGGGTTTCTCAAACGCCACGGGCTGGAAGGGGAGGTGAAGGTCAATATCGAACAGGGTCACGCCATTCTGGCGGGCCATAGTTTCGAGCATGAGATCGCAATGGCCAATGCTCTGGGCATCTTCGGCTCGGTCGATATGAACCGCAACGATTATCAGTCCGGCTGGGATACCGACCAGTTTCCCAATAACCTGCCCGAGGTGGCGCTGGCCTATTATCACATTCTGCGCGGCGGCGGTTTCACCACGGGCGGCACCAATTTCGACGCCAAACTGCGCCGTCAGAGCATCGATCCGCAGGATCTGCTGATTGCCCATATCGGCGGGATGGACATCTGCGCCCGCGCGCTCAAGGCCGCCCATGCCATGCTGGAGGATGGGGCACTGGAACAGCCGCTAGAGGCGCGCTACGCAGGCTGGCAAAGCGCGTCGGCGCAGCAGATGCTGGCCGGTGATGCGACGCTCGACCAGATCGCCGCGCGTGTGCTGTCCGAAGATATAAATCCAGAACCGCGCTCGGGTCGGCAGGAGTATCTTGAAAATCTGGTCAACCGATATGTCTGACCGTTCGGGCGCTGTAATTTTGCGGCGGGCCATGGCGGCACTCTGCTGTTGATCATCGGCCCCGCCGGCTTCATGGTTCACCAACTCGCCCTCATGGGCGCGGCGAAAGGACGGCAGTTTTGAAAATAGGTGTGATCGCGGACGATTTTACCGGCGCTTCGGATATCGCGCTGACCCTGTCGGACGCCGGTATGCGCTGCGTTCAATATGCCGGCATACCCGCCGCACCGGCCGCCGCGGATGTCGAGGCGGGGGTGGTGGCGCTGAAATCGCGCACCATCCCTTGCGATCAGGCGGTGGCGCAATCGCTTGCGGCCTGTGACTGGTTCATCGCACAGGGCGCCGAACAGATCGTGTTCAAGGTGTGCTCGACCTTCGATTCCACGCCGCAGGGCAATATCGGACAGGTCACTCAGGCGCTGGCCGAACGGCTTGGCGAAACCCGGGTGATCGTCTGCCCGGCTTTTCCCGAAAACGGGCGCAGCGTCTATCAGGGGCATCTTTTCGTCAACGATGTGTTGCTGAGCGCCTCGGGGATGCAGAACCATCCGCTCACCCCGATGGAGGATCCCGATCTGCGCCGGGTGCTGGCCGCGCAGACCGATTGGGCGGTTGACCATATCGCGGCCCCTGTCGTCATGCAGGGCGCTGCGGCCATTGCCGCGGCCCTGGATCGTCCCGGGCGGGCCATGGTGATCACCGATGCCATCCGCGACAGCGATCTTCTGGCGGTCGGGGCGGCGGCGCGGGGGCGCAAGCTTGTCACCGGCGGCTCGGGCATCGCGTTGGGCCTGCCGGCGAATTTCGAACTGGCAGGCGGGCGGCGGGGCTGGTCCGGGGCGGCAGGGCCGGGCGTTGTGCTTTCGGGCTCATGCTCGCGCGCGACCCGGGCCCAGATTGCGCAATATCGGCAGGGCGGCGAGGCGCGCGAGGTGACGGCAGACGATGTGATGGGCGCGGCGGTCTGCGCCAGCAATATCGCCGATTGGGCATTGACATGCGCGCACGCGCCGCTGATCTTTTCCTCGGCCGATCCCGACATCGTGGCAAAGGCGCAGTCGCGCTATGGCCGGGCCGAGGTTGCCGGCGCGATCGAGCGGTTCTTTCACGATCTTGCCGCCGAGCTTGCGCAGCGTGGCGTCACGCGGTTTGTCGTCGCCGGTGGTGAGACTTCGGGCGCGGTGACACAGGGGCTTGGCGCTGCGGCGCTTGAGGTTGGCCCGAAAATCGCCCCCGGCGTGCCGGCCCTGAAAATTCAGGATCGCAAGATCGCCCTGGCGCTGAAATCGGGAAATTTCGGTGATGAGCAGTTCTTTCAGACCGCTCTTGACGTTCTGGCGGCTGTGCGATGACCGAGATAACGGCCCGGCGCGAGCAGATCGCGGCCTTCGCCAAATCCATGTTCGACCGGGGGCTGACCGGCGGGGCCTCGGGCAATATCTCGCTCCGGCTGTCTGACGGCTCGCTTCTGGTGACGCCGACGGGCCATTCTTTTGGCTTTCTCGATCCCGCCCGGATCAGCCATATTGGCGCCGACGGGCGGCTTTTGTCAGGCGATGCGCCGACCAAGGAAATGCCGCTTCACACGGCCTTTTATGACACCCGCGCAGGCACAGGGGCGGTTGTGCATCTGCATTCGGCGCATTCGGTCGCCCTGTCGGTTCTGCCTGACACCGATCCTGAGGATGTTCTGCCGCATCTGACGGCTTATGGCATCATGAAGCTGGGCCGGGTCCGGCTTTTGCCCTATTTCATGCCCGGCGATCCGGCGATGGGAGAGGCTGTCAAAGGCCTTGCCGGCCAACGCTCCGCAGTGCTTCTGGCCCATCACGGACCGGTCGTTGCGGGCCGCGATCTTGAGGCAGCGGTTTATGCCATGGAAGAGCTGGAAGAGGGCGCGAAGCTTGCGCTTTTGACGCGCGGCATGTCGCCCCGGTTGTTGAATGCGGCGCAGGTAAAGGGCCTGATCGATCGGTTCGACGTGGATTGGTAGCGGCCCGGCGGTGGCGGGGCACCCGCCGGCCTTATCCCAGAAGCGGAAGCAGTGAGGTGAGCAAACCGGCCTTGGCAAGCCCGATGGCGGTTCCGGTCAGTGCCATGGCCCGCGCCATTACGCTCATGTCTTCGCGGCCCAATACGCTATAGGTCATCATCGCCGCGCCGACCGGCGCTGAAATGGCGATCAGGGTGACGTTCATCGTATAGATGGTCAGCCGCTGAGGGAGCGGTTTGGACCCCTGCAATTGCTCTAATAGCTCTTCAGGCGGATAAAGCGCCTCGCGATAGATATGCAGGTTGTTGGGCGCAAATTCATTGTCGTCCAGAAATGCCGAAATCTCGCCGCTGACCGCCGGTTGCGGGCGGGCGCGGCGGCGCGGACGGTCGGCGTGGAGCGCCGGATGCGTCGGAACGATCATGCCGGTCTGAACCGTGCTTTCCGTTTCGGCCGTCGATGCGGATGGAAGCTCAAGCTTCGGTCGCTCGCGCCGTTTAGGCTTATCGGCATGAAGCGCCGGATGAGTGGGCGCGATCACCCGCTTTTCCGCGACCGCGCTGGCGGCGGCGTTGTTGACCGGGGCAGTGTCGGCTACCGGAGTGGCGGTCATCGGAGCGTCGGCCACCGGCGGCGCCATCTGGTAATCATCGTTGCGCGGCGGTTCGGATTGCGGGCTCGGACGGAAAATATTGTCGTCGCTTTCCGACGGGCGGGGGGTACCGGCGCGGGTGAATTCATCGACCAGCCTGCGGTCAAGATCGGGCAGGATCTGATCTGGTTTCAGATAGGGCCACTGACCGGCGCCGAGCTTGGGCGCACAGGCGGATTGCTCCCACAAAGCGGAGATGAAACCCTCGCAGATGTCCTGAGTAAAGACGCCGTCGATTTCGGCCCAGATGTCATGATCGCTGCGGTGCAGTTCCTCGACGCGGCCGATCAACGTGCCGCACAACTCCCATCGCTTGTCGAACAGGGGTCCGGTTTCGGGATCGTCATGCGTGCTGCCGACTGAGATGACGATGCTTGAATTGTATTTTGCGCCAACCTGCGCTACGTCTGTCTGAGGCCGGCGCGAATGGGCCAGGCAAACCAGGATATCGCCCATTGTGAACGTCACAAAGCTTCCGGCGCCGCCCGGCATTTCCGAGCGCTGGCACCAGTTGCCGATCAAGGCATTGTCGAATTCCGAAACGAGCACGGAGAAATCCAGATCGATCTGCCTTTTATAGCAGAGCGCTGCAATCGTGCTGGTCGTCTTGGCCCTCATAACCGACCCTTCTTTCAAACGGTTGTCCTCATTAAGTGGGTCAAAACCGGTACGAGTCAAATAGTTGGGGGTGAAACGCGACCACACGCTTAGGTTGTGGTCGCGTTTCGCGCCCTGGTTTGTACAACGTACCCTTTGGTTCTTAACCGTTCCCTTAATAATAGTGAAATAGTGGTGGGTTTTGGGTCGCATTATGAAGGTTTTGAGGACAATTAAGGCCTGTTTATGGTCATGAAGCGGAACAATGGGCCTAAATTCCGGTTGTTGTTGCAGTCTTAGAATTATTCATTTTTTGCATAAAAAAAGGCGCCCGAAGGCGCCTTTTCACTGATTTTGGAAACAGAATCAGCAGCTGTAGTACATCTGGAACTCAACCGGATGGGGTGTATGCTCATAGGCATAGATCTCTTCCCACTTGAGCGCCATGTAGCCCTCGATCTGGCTTTTGGTGAAAACATCACCGGCCAGAAGGAAGTCCATATCGGCCTCCAGTTCTTCCATAGCCTCACGCAGGCTGGCGCAGACCGTCGGGATGCCCTCAAGCTCTTCGGGGGGCAGATCGTAAAGGTCCTTGTCCATGGCTTCGCCCGGATCGATCTTGTTCTTGATGCCGTCAAGACCAGCCATCAGAAGCGCGGCAAAGCACAGGTACGGGTTTGCCGCCGGATCGGGGAAACGTGCCTCTACGCGCTTGGCTTTGGGCGACTCTGCCCACGGGATACGAACGCAGCCCGAGCGGTTGCGTGCCGAATAGGCGCGCAGTACAGGGGCCTCAAATCCGGGGATCAGACGCTTGTAGCTGTTGGTCGAGGGATTGGTGAAAGCGTTGAGCGCTTTGGCGTGCTTAAGGATGCCGCCGATGAAATAGAGCGCCTCGGCCGACAGATCAGCATATTTGTCGCCTGCGAAAAGCGGCTTGCCGTCTTTCCAGATCGACATGTTCACGTGCATGCCCGTGCCGTTGTCACCTGCGATGGGCTTGGGCATGAAAGTTGCCGACTTGCCGTAGGCCTGTGCCACGTTGTGGATCACGTATTTGTACTTCTGCAGGTGGTCTGCCTGTTCGGTCAGCGAGCCAAAGATCAGGCCCAGTTCGTGCTGACAGCTGGCAACCTCGTGGTGGTGCTTGTCCACCTTCATGCCCATGCGCTTCATC
>JASBSV010000072.1 GCA_030148745.1 Paracoccaceae bacterium | reverse complement strand
GCGGCCCCCGCCGTTATCCCCGCCAAAAGCGCGGCCAGCGCCAGGGTGCGGCCCAATTTATCCATATGTGACATCGATACCTCCATCGGTTGGCAAAATTCATTCCCTCCCCCGCCACCGGGCAGGGGTTAAATATTAAGTATTACAGTTGGTTATGGGGTCGGTTCAGGCCGATCCGTGTGCAAGCCATGCGGCGCAATCGGCGCCCAGCTCTTTTTCTGCCCGCGCCTCATAGGCGGCGCTTTCGGCGGCGCTTAACTGATCACGCCAGCGCCCGTTGGTGCCTTTGTGCACAAAGGTCTGCGCCCCGCCATCCCAGAACGCGCCGCCAAGCGGCACGCTGGGGGTGGCATTGGCTTTCATATAGTCGAAACTGCAATGCTCTTCGATCGCGGGCCAATGCGCCGGATCGACCTCAATCTCAAGAAAATCGGCCAGTTTGCGCATCTCGCCCGGCATATCGGCCTTGAGATCGGCAAAATGCACCAGCCGCACATTGGGCAGATCGCGGATCTCCCACCAGCTGCGGATGTTTTCCCAGAACGGCCAGAAGGGATAGCCGTCGCGCGCCAGCCATGTATTGAAATATTCCACCGGATCGGCCGGGGGCGGATCGATCGGCGGGCCGACCCGGCCGGGGGTGTTGTTAAGCGCATCATACCAAAGGTCATTGGCCTTGCTGTGATGGTTGTACATGCTCCACATCACATCGCGGCCATCGCGGCCGATATAGATGTATTTGGCCTGCGGCGAAAAAACCAAAGCATCGACCGGCAGATGGGTTTTGACAAACCGCCGGTGGCTTTGCGCCTCGACCTCGGGCAGTTTCACCTGTTTGGGCGGAATGCGCAGATCCATCCATGGCGACATCTCGGCCACGGCCAGCCCGGTTTCGCCGCTAAAAAGCATCTGACTGATGATTTGCTGCATCCAGGTGGTGCCGGATTTTGCGTAGGTGGCAATTATGATATCGTCATCTCTGAAATTAAAATCATTCCATATGGTCGAATCCATATGGTGGTTCATCATTTCCCGTTGTTTCTGAGGGAGCGCCGGATTGAGCATTTTGAAATCCTCCTTGCGATTGCCCCTTGGGCTTTGGCCGCTGTTTGGCAGAGCGGTAAGCCAAGGCTATGGCGGGCGCGGCAGCGCGGGAATATACGGTTATGGCGCGTCGCTATGCAAATTTGCAGAGCGCTGCGATGTTTGAATGGTCCGACGTGCGGATTTTTCTGGCCGTGGCGCGCCATGGCTCGACCCTTGCCGCCAGCCGGGTTCTGGGGCTGAACCAATCGACCATCGGTCGCCGGATCGGTGTTCTGGAACATCAGCTCAAACTGGTGCTGTTCGATAAAGACACGCGCGGCTGTCATCTTACGCCGCAGGCCACCGCGCTTTTGCCGATCGCCGAAGAGATGGAGAAAACCGCCGCCAGCCTGTCGGATGAGGCGCAGCGACAAGAGCGGCAATCGCGGAACATCATCCGCGTGACCGCCGCGCAGGATATTTTCGAATATGTGCTGGGCCCGGTCATCGCCGCCTTCAAGGAAAAACATCCCAATCTGAGGTTTGAATTCATCTCGGACGATCGCAAGCTGAACCTTGAACTGGGCGAGGCCGATATCGCCTTTCGCGCCGGGGGGATCCGCGATTCCGATATTCAGGCCCAGCAGATCAATCTGGGCGCCTTTCAGTGGACCGCCTATTGCAGCGACGAATACGCCAAATCCCATGGCACGCCCGCCAGCCCCGCCGACCTGCCCGGCCACAGGATCGTGGCCTATGAAAAGCGGATCGGGATGTCGGGGATGAGCATCTGGTTCATGTCGCATGTCTCGGGCGATCAGATCGTCGCCCATTGCAACGAGGTGCCGAACATGCGCGTGGCGATTGCGACCGGACAGGGGATCGGCATCCTGCCCTGTATCGTTGCCGACCGTATCCCGTCGCTGAGACGCTGTTTCGCGCCCTGCCCCGAGATGGCCTCATCCTTCAGCCTGCTGGTCGCGCCCCATGCCCGCGCACTGCCTCTGATGCGGGCCTTCGTTGAATTCTCGTCCGACAGAATTCGCGCCGAAATGTCGAAAGAGCAATGATGATTTTCACCGCCACCTTAACGGCTTGTTAAGGGTGAACAGCGAATCAGCGCCGGCATTTACCTTCTGTTAATCGCTGGCGGCAACACTCCCAGCGTTAGAAGTTTCGCGATTGGAGCGCGACGAAGATGAGCATTGACCAAGTGAAAGCAAGCGCGGGCGCAAGCGGGCACAGTAACCTGCCCCGGCGCCAGTTGCCGCTTGCGCAGGCCCAGACGGGCCATGAACCTCAGCAGGGCGCGGCGCGTCCCGGCGCAGCGGCGGCCATGGCCGGGGCCGCCCCCGGCAAACCCGACCGCGCCACCGCCGACAGCGTGATCCAGGCCATGTTGACGGAAAACAACCGGATGGGCGATGGCAAGCTGCCGGTGGAATTTTCCGTCGATCCCATGGTCCTGACCGAATCCGTTGCCCGCGAAATGGCCCAGAAGCTGAACCTCACGATCGAGGAAAGCATGCTGTTACAGAAAATGCGCGCAACTGAGGCCCTGCCCGATCAGGGCGGCCCGCTGGCCACCCCGGCACCGGCCAACAGCGCCGGCACCCCGGCCAATGCCTATGGCGATCTGGCGGCAAAACTTCCCTGATATCCCGCCCTTGCGCCAAGGTTCTGCTGGACGCGGGTCCGGCTTTGGCGTTATTCGACCCCGACGCGCTTTCCACGCCTTCAATGCTGGCGTATAAGCGTGAGAGTTTCAGGGCGAGTCCGCAGCAGACGGACCGGGGATCGATCGAGGATTGCATGACCAAAAAGACCCGCGACACAGATGTGGCATTTATCCAGGCACTGGCAGAATTGCTGAATGATAACGAGCTGACCGAGATTGAGGTCATGCGCGAATACGGCACGGACGACAGCCTGAATGTCCGCGTCAGCAAGGCCCAGAGCGTCGTTCAGACCGCGCAGGTCCAAAGCGCGCCGGCAGCAGCGCCAGCGCCCGCACCGGCCGCAGCCGCGCCCGCAGCGGCCCCGGCCGCCCCCGCCCCCGTCGAAGACCCTGCATCGCACCCCGGTGCGGTTCTGTCGCCGATGGTCGGGACCGTCTATCTTGCCGCCGAGCCGGGGGCAGATCCTTTCGTCTCTGTCGGCACACAGGTCAGCGAAGGTCAGACCCTTCTGATCGTCGAGGCGATGAAAACCATGAACCATATTCCGGCGCCCAAGGCCGGCACGGTCAAGCGCATTCTGGCCGAAGACGGCGGCGCGGTCGAGTTTGGCTCGCCCCTGATGATCATCGAATAAGGCGCGGAACATGTTCGATAAAATCCTGATTGCCAATCGGGGAGAGATCGCGCTCAGGGTCATCCGGGCCTGCCGCGAGATGGGCATCCATTCGGTCGCGGTCCATTCGACCGCCGACAGCGACGCGATGCATGTGCGCATGGCCGATGAAAGCGTCTGTATCGGCCCCCCCTCTTCGACCGACAGCTATCTTTCGGTGCCCGCCATCATCTCGGCCTGCGAAATTTCCGGTGCCCAGGCGATTCACCCCGGCTATGGGTTTCTGAGCGAGAACGCGAATTTCGTGCAGGTTCTGGAAGATCACGGGATCAGCTTTATCGGCCCCACGGCCGAACATATCCGCATCATGGGCGACAAGATCACCGCCAAGACCACGATGAAGGATCTGGGCGTGCCCTGCGTGCCGGGATCCGATGGCGGGGTGCCCGATCTGGAAACCGCAAGAGCCGTGGCCGAAGAGATCGGCTATCCGGTGATCATCAAGGCCACCGCCGGCGGCGGCGGGCGCGGCATGAAACTGGCCCAGACCGCCGATGATATTGAATCGGCGTTCCAGACCGCGCGGGCCGAAGGCAAGGCCGCCTTTGGCAATGACGAGGTTTATATCGAAAAATACCTCGGCCGGCCCCGCCACATCGAAATTCAGGTCTTTGGTGATGGCAAGGGCAATGCCGTGCATCTGGGCGAGCGTGATTGCTCGCTCCAGCGCCGTCACCAGAAAGTTCTGGAAGAGGCACCCGGCCCCGCCATCGACGCCGAAACCCGCGAGCGGATCGGCAAGATCTGCGCCGATGCGGTCGCCAGCATCAACTATATCGGCGCTGGAACGATTGAGTTTCTTTATGAAGACGGCGAGTTTTATTTCATCGAAATGAACACCCGGCTTCAGGTCGAACACCCCGTCACCGAAGCGATTTTCGGCGTCGATCTGGTGCGCGAACAGATCCGCGTCGCCGAAGGCCTGCCGATGTCCTTCACGCAGGATGACATCGTGGTCAACGGCCATGCGATCGAAGTGCGCATCAACGCCGAAAAACTGCCCGATTTCCGGCCCTGCCCGGGCAAGATCACCCAGTATCACGCGCCGGGCGGTTTGGGGGTGCGCATCGATTCGGCGCTTTATGACGGCTATTCGATCCCGCCTTTCTACGACAGTCTGATCGGCAAGCTGATCGTCCATGGCCGCGACCGGCCCGAAGCCCTGGCGCGGCTCAAACGCGCGCTGGGCGAGTTGATCGTCGATGGTGTCGACACAACGATCCCGCTGTTTCACGCCCTGCTGGACGAAGAAGACATCCAGACCGGCAATTACAATATCCACTGGCTGGAAAAATGGCTCGAGAGTAATCTCGCCGCCGATTGACAAACCGGGGCGGCAGGATCGGCGCGCCCCGGAACCGACACAGTGACATGACCGATGAGTGATGTTCTGACGCCAAAGCTGTTGTTACGCGGCTATGCCAGCGGAATTTTCCCGATGGCCGAAGCCCGCGAGGATAACAACCTGTTCTGGGTCGACCCGCATATGCGCGGCGTGATGCCGATGGATGGGTTTCATATCTCGCGCAGCCTTGCGCGCCGCTTCCGCCGGGGCGGTTTCGACATCACCGCCGACCAAAGCTTTGCCGAGGTTCTGGACGGCTGCGCCGACCGCGCCGAGACATGGATCAACCGACCGCTTTACCGGCTTTACCTTGCACTTTTTGAGGCCGGTCAGGCCCATTCGGTCGAGATCCGCCGCGACGGCAGGCTGATCGGCGGGGTTTTTGGCGTGTCGCTGGGGGCGGCGTTTTTTGGCGAAAGCATGTTTTCACGCGCCACTGATGGCTCAAAACTCGCGCTGTGCTGTCTGATCGACCGGCTGCGTCAGGGCGGGTTCATGCTGTTTGACACACAGTTCATCACGCCGCATCTGGCCAGCCTTGGCGCGGTCGAGATCCCGCGAGATATCTATCGCGAAAATCTGGCCCGCGCGCTTGAGCATACCGGCGATTTCTGGGCCCTGCCGGCAGCAGTTCAGCCCTTGGAGGTGTTACAGCGGATGACCCAGACATCGTAACGCGGATGATCCAGCGCGTTCAGCGCCGGGGATGAGGCGATCATCCAGCCGTCAAAGGCCACATCGCCCGCCACCAGATCGCGGATCGTCAGATGGGCAAAGGCATCGCCGGCGGGGTTGCCCACCGGATAGCGGCAATCGCTCAACGTGATTTCCAGCTTGCCGTAACCGACCGTCTCGCCGGATTTGATGGGGATATCCTGGACTTCGCCCGAAACCCGGTCAAGCCCGCGCAAAACCGCGCCGGTGCCTGACTGAACCTCTTGCGTGGCGGCGTCATTGGGGGGCAAAGCATCACCGCTGCCTGACTGAACCTCTTGCGCAAGGACCGGCCCGCCCAGAAAAAGCGCGAAACTCAAAGCGATAAGACGCATCATTGGCCCTTACCTGTTACGAATTTCATCAAAAGAGAGATCAGGCTGACCGCGCCTTGCGTATCCTCGATCTCGGCGCCCGGCTTGAAATAGGTCAGCGACCCACCCGGCACGATCTCGACGAAATTTCCGCCCAAAAGCCCCTCGGAGGCGATGCTGATCGAACTGTCGTCGGGTATCTGGATGTCCTTGGGGATGGTGACCGTGGTTTCGGCGCGATAGGTCTGAGGGTTCAGGTTCAGGCCCGAGACGCTGCCGATCTTGACCCCGGCAAGGCGCACATCGGTGCCCACCGCAATCCCCTCGACCGAGCGGAAACTGGCGTGCAGGGAATAATTGTCGCTTTGCCGGGCAAAGCCGGTGACCTGCCCGGCATAGATCATGAACCCCGCCGCTAGGGCCAGGACCGCTCCACCGACGATGATTTCGCTTGTGTTCTCGGCCATCGAACTATTCAGGCGTCCATGCCTGATAATCGCGCCGCTCTTGCGGGTCGCGGCGGCGGATCGATCCCGGCGGCGCATAGGCAAGCGCGGTGCCGGTCAGGTTTTCGATATGCGGCTTTTCCCATGGCTTATGCGGCAAGGGCGCCTTGGTCGGCGGCTCGTCCCATGTGCGGTGCAGCCAGCCGTGCCATTCGGGCGACACCCGGCTTGCCTCGGGCTCACCATTGTAGATGACCCAGCGCTTTGATCCGTCGCGGTTGCGGTAAAAGACGTTTCCAGCCTCGTCCTCGCCCACTTTTATGCCCTTGCGCCAGGTAAAAAGCTGCAGGTTGAGCGTTGGCCCCGTCCACCAGGTTACGGCGCGCAGAAGTGTGTTCAGGATGCCCATTGGCCGGTCTCCGTTGTGATTAGGGCATAAATGCCTGAACGCCGCGCAAAGGTCCAGCGTACAAGCGGCCCGCCTGCGGGAAAGAGCCGACGAGGATCATGTCGCAGCGCCGGGCCGATAGGCGGTCACCTCGATCTCGATCTTCATCGCCGGGTCGATCAGCCCACATTCGATCATCGTCGCCGCCGGCGGATTGGGGCCAAACGCCTCTCTCAGCGCGGGCCAGCAGGCTTCGAAATCCCGCCGGTCCGGCAGCATGTAATTCACCCGGACCACATCGGCAAACCCCGCCCCCGCCTTGGACAGTGCCGCCTCGATATGGGCCAGCGCCAGCCGGCACTGATCCTCGACCGCCTCGGGAAGTGTCATGGTTTCGTGATCGGTGCCGACAGTTCCGGCGACATGCACCCAATCCCCGGCAACCACGGCCCGGCAATAGCCAACCTTTGGTTCAAAGGCAGACCCGGAGGGGATTCGTTTGATGGGCATGGCCCGGTCAGCCCGCGCTGGCGGGCTCTTCCTTGCGGTCCGAGTGGATCAGAAGCGGCGCTGCATCCGATGTGACCGCCTCTTCGTTGACGACCACCTCTTCGACGCTGTCCAGACCCGGCAGGTCGAACATCGTATCCAGCAGGATATCTTCCATGATTGACCGCAGCCCGCGCGCGCCGGTTTTGCGCTGAATGGCGCGGCGCGCGATGGCCCGCAGCGCATCATCGGTAAAGCGCAGCTCGGCCTCTTCCAGCTCGAACAGGCGCTGGTATTGCTTGACCAGCGCATTTTTCGGCTCGGTCAGGATGGTGACAAGCGCGTCTTCATCCAGATCCTGAAGCGTCGCGATCACCGGCAGACGGCCGACAAATTCGGGGATCAGACCAAACTTCAACAGATCCTCAGGCTCAAGCTCCATGAACATCTCGCCCACGCCGCGCGCGTCCTGATCGCGGACGTCAGCGCCAAAGCCCATGGCAGACCCCTTACCGCGCTGGGCGATGATTTTTTCAAGACCGGCAAAGGCGCCACCACAGATGAACAGGATATTGGTTGTATCAACCTGCAGAAACTCCTGTTGCGGATGCTTGCGCCCGCCCTGCGGCGGAACCGAGGCAACCGTGCCTTCCATGATCTTCAAAAGCGCCTGCTGCACCCCCTCGCCCGAGACATCGCGGGTGATCGAAGGGTTGTCGGATTTGCGCGTGATCTTGTCGACCTCGTCGATATAGACGATGCCGCGCTGCGCGCGTTCGACGTTATATTCGCTGGCCTGCAAAAGCTTCAGGATGATGTTTTCCACATCCTCGCCCACATAACCGGCTTCGGTCAGCGTGGTGGCATCGGCCATGGTAAAGGGCACATCCAGAATGCGCGCCAGCGTCTGCGCCAAAAGCGTCTTGCCGCAACCGGTTGGCCCGATCAGCAGGATGTTGGATTTGGCCAGCTCGATCTCGCCCGATTTGGCCGCGTGGTTCAGACGTTTGTAATGGTTGTGAACCGCCACCGACAGGACCCGCTTGGCATGGGCCTGACCGATGACATAATCGTCCAGAACCTCGCAAATCTCTTTCGGGGTCGGCACGCCATCGGCGGCTTTCAGACCGGCGGTCTTGGTCTCTTCACGGATGATATCCATGCAAAGTTCGACACATTCATCACAGATGAAAACCGTCGGGCCAGCGATCAGTTTACGCACCTCATGCTGGCTTTTGCCGCAAAAGCTACAGTAGAGGGTGTTTTTCCCGTCGTTACTTGAATTCGTCGCCATTACACACCTCTGCGGCTGTCGCCGTTTTCTGTCTCTTCACCCCCGCCACAGCGGGCGGCATCCGCTGCCCCTTAAGAAATCTTAGGGCAGCCCCCGGTCATCCACAATGCCAAAATCATGCGATGATTTCAGCGCCTCAGCTGGTTTTCGCCTCGGCCGCGGCGCGATTTTCGACGATTTCGTCGATCAGGCCCCATTCCTTTGCCTCTTCGGGCGACATGAAATTGTCGCGCTCAAGCGCCGCTTCGACCTTTTTGAGCGACTGACCGGTGTGGTGCACATAGATCTGGTTCAGCCGATCCTTCAGCTTTTGCGTCTCTTGCGCGTGGATCATGATATCGGTCGCCTGACCCTGATAGCCGCCCGAAGGCTGGTGCACCATGATCCGGCTGTTGGGCAGCGAAAAGCGCATTCCCTTTTCGCCCGCCGTCAGCAAAAGCGAGCCCATCGAGGCCGCCTGTCCGATCACCAGCGTCGAAACCTTGGGTTTGATATATTGCATCGTGTCATAAATCGACAGGCCTGATGTCACCACGCCACCGGGCGAGTTGATATACATCGAAATCTCTTTCGACGGGTTTTCCGCCTCAAGATGCAAAAGCTGCGCGACGACCAGCTGGCTCATCCCGTCGTGAACCGGTCCGTTCACGAAAATAATGCGTTCTTTCAACAGCCTCGAGAAAATATCATAGGCGCGTTCGCCCCTGCTGGTCTGCTCAACCACCATCGGGACGAGGTTCATGTAAGTGTCGATCGGGTCTTTCATCTGGCTCCGCCTGCTTATTCTCGGGAAACGCTACTCGAATTTCGTAACCAAGACCTTAGTGCCGGGTCTCGGGGGCTTCAAGAGAGAGCGAGTGGGTTTCCGCCGGTTGACATAAACGTTAGCATAAGCTTACGGTAAGTCATGACTTACGATAATGCAATAGCCGCCCTTGCCGACCCCACGCGCCGCGCCATTGTCGAGCAGCTGCGCAGCGGGCCGATGCCGGTGGGCCAGCTTGCCAAAGGGCTGACCGTCAGCCGCCCGGCGGTCTCGCAGCATCTGAAGGTTCTGTCGGACGCGGGACTGTTGCAGGTCACGCCGGATGGCACCCGGCGGCTTTATGCGATCTCGCCCGATGCAATCGCCGCCCTGCGTGCCTATCTGGACAGTTTATGGAGCGACGCTTTGGCCGGTTATGCCGCCCAGGCCGCGAAACAGGCCAAAGAGGTCCCCGATGGTTGAGAAGATCGAGAAAACCCTGACCGTGCCCCTGCCGCGCGAAGCCGCCTTTGATCTTTTTGCCCGGCAGATGTCGCGCTGGTGGCCGCTGGCGCGGCATTCCTTTGCGCCCGCAAACCACAGCACCGCCCCGGCGCCGGGCCCCGAGCCGAAAATCACGGTCGAGCCGTTTTGCGGCGGCCGGATCTGTGAGGAAACCCCCGACGGGGCCAAGGCGACATGGGCCACGATCACCGACTGGACCCCGGGCCATCGTCTGTCGTTCGAATGGTACGCCGGGCGCGGCCCCGATCAGGCCACCTCGGTCGCGGTCACCTTTACCGATGACGGGGCCGAAACCCGCGTGCATCTTGTGCATGACGGATTTGACCGGCTGGGCACAAGCGCCGCTACGCCGGGGGCGGATTCCCTGTCGCTTGCGGCCTGAGCGGGGCTTTCGCGACCTCGGCCCTTGTCAGCAAAAGCGCAGCGCTATCGCCGGGCCCAAGCCCGAGGCGCGCCAAAGCCGCCTCTGGCACGGCGATCTGCACCTCCTGCCCGGCAAGCACCAGTGTCACCATGGCGCGGCCTTCCGCCCGCCCGACCCGCCGGATGATCGCGGCAAGCTCATGCGCCGCGCTTGAACGCCCGCCCGGCGCCGACAAAAGCGCGTCATCTGGCAGAAAACTCAGCCGCCACAGGCCGCCATCATCGGCCCGGCCCAAAGCAGGGCCCGGCAGGGTCAGAACGATCCCTTCCGCCTTTGCCGCGCCCGGCCCGGCAGCGAAGTCAGCCGCAGGCCCCTGCCGGGTGACCCGCCCGGCAGCCAGTTCCACCACCCATTGCGCCAGCCGGTGAACCTCGCGCCGTGAATGGCTGACGTAAAGCATGGGGATATCGGCCTCGGCACTCAGCCGCTCAAGATAGGGCAGAACCTCGGCCTTGCGCGCTTCATCAAGCGACGCCAGAGGCTCATCAAGAAGCAATATCTCAGGGCCCGCCAAAAGCGCCCGCCCGATCGCCACCCGTTGCTTTTCGCCCCCCGACAGGGTCGGCGTCCGGCGCTCCAGGAGCGGCGCGATCCCCAAAAGATCGATCACATCCTCAAGCGTAGCGATACGCGAAGAACGGCGCGCAAACCTTTGGCCAAAAAGAAGATTGTTCCTTACATTCAAATGCGGGAAAAGCCGCGCATCCTGAAAGACATAGCCAACGCGCCGCCGGTGCGGCGGAACGTCGATGCCGCGCGCGGTATCCAGAATGACCCGCCCGCCCAGTGAAATCCGCCCCGCGTCGGGCCGCAAGAGCCCGCCAACCGCGTTGACCACCGTCGATTTGCCCGACCCCGAGGGGCCGAAAACCGCCGTCACCCCGCGCGGCGCATCGAATTGAATATCGGCCTCAAAACCACTGAAAACATGGGTGATTTCAACCGAAAGCTTCATTCGCCCACGGTCCTTTTACGCGCCCGCCGGGCCAGATATTCCGACCCGAAAAGCGCCGCCATCGCCACCAGCACCGACAGCCCTACCAGCCGCAGGGCCGAGCCTTCGGCGCCCGGCACCTGCAAAAACGCATAGATCGCCGAGGGGATCGTCTGGGTCTGGCCGGGAATGTTGGACACAAAGGTGATCGTCGCCCCGAACTCGCCCATCGCCTTGGCAAAGGCAAGGATCGCGCCGGCCAGAACCCCCGGCCATGCCAGCGGCAGGGTGACCGAGAAAAACACCCAGAAGGGATTGGCGCCCAGCGTGCCGGCGGCCTCTTCAAGCCGGCTGTCGACCGCCTCGAACGACAGGCGGATCGCCCGCACCATCAGCGGAAAGGCCATGATCGCCCCGGCCAGAACCGCGCCGGTCCAGCGAAACGCCAGAACAAGGCCGAAGCTCTGCTCCAGAAAGCCGCCGATCGCACCGCGCCGCCCGAACAGCAACAAAAGCGCGTAGCCGGTGACCACGGGCGGCAGGATCAGCGGCAGATGCACCAGCCCGTTCAAAAGCTGTTTGCCGTAAAACTCTTTACGGGCAAGAAGATAGGCAATGAAGATACCCGCAGGCAGGCTGATCATCGTGGCCCAGAAGGCCACTTTGAGCGACAGCCGGACCGCCATCCATTCCTGCGCCGTCAGCCACTCCATGCTCAGTCCATCACCTCAAAGCCGAAGGTTTTGAAATGGGCTTTGCCCTTGGGCGTTGCGATGGCCTGCAGAAAACCTTTGGCCATCGGATGGGTGCTTTCGCCGATCACCGCGCCGGGATAAACGATGGGCGCGTGGCTGCCGGGGGGAAAGACGCCGATCTGATGCACCTTCGGCTCGGCCCGCGCATCGGTGGCATAGACCACGCCCAATGGCGCCTCGCCCCGCGCCACCAGCGCCAGCGCCGCACGCACATTGGCCGTTTGCGCCACCCGCGATTTGACGCTGTCCCACAGCCCCAGATATTCAAGCGCCGCCTTGCCATAGATCCCTGCCGGGACCGAGTTTACCTCGCCCATCGCCAGAAACCCGTCGCCCAGAAGCCCCGAAAGATCCAGATCGGGGCTGATGGTAACATCGGCCTGCGCCGGCGCAGAGGCAATCAGCACCAGCGCATTGCCCAACAGGTCGCGGCGCGTGCCGGGGCGCAACAGCCCCTCACCCTCAAGCTTGTCCATCCATGCCTCATTGGCCGAGATGAACACATCCGCCGGCGCGCCCAGTTCGATCTGCCGGGCCAGAGCGCCGCTCGATTCATATGAGATCACGATATTATCGGCCTGCCCATCCGGCAGCGTTGCCACGAAACCATCCAGCGCATCCTTGAGGCTGGCGGCCGCAAAGACCACCAGATCTTTGGCCGAAGCAGCCCCCGAAAGGGCGAGCGCAAAAACAAGGCTCAGCATCAGGGAAATTGCGCGCATTGGATTGCTCCGGAAGGTTGCCAATCGATAAGTGGCGAGCATCCGGCAAGCGGCGCGGGAATTCAAGCGCGATGGGGCCCATGCGCCGTCTTGTCATCGCGCCTCAGGAAGGATTGAGTGGACCCGCACCGCCCCCGCACCGGGGCGGGCGATTCCGCCAGCAACAGAAAGACGGGCAGACGATGTTTGAAACCAAAGCCGGGCTGATCGATGAGATCAGGGATAAATTTGCGCATGTCGACAGCTGCCCGTTTCAGGGCCCGCGCATCTTTTTTGAAAACGCCGGCGGCGCGCTGACACTGAAATCGGTGGTCGATACCTCGGCGCGGATGGCGGCGATCCCCGACAATCAGGGGCGCGACAACCCCGCCTCGGCGGCGCTGATGGCCATTATTTCCAAGGCCAAAGCCGATGCGATGATCCTTCTGAACGCCGATCAGGGGCAGGTCTTTGTCGGCGAAAGCGGGACGGAGCTTTTGTTCCGGATGATCCGCAGCGCCTGTCTGGGTGCGCCCGGGGGCGGCAATGTTCTGGGCTCGACGCTGGAGCATCCGGCATCGCGCAGCGCCGCGATGCGCTGGGCGCAGATCACCGGCCGGCCCTATATCGCGGCGGCGCATGATCCGCTGACCGGCGCGGTCGAAGCGGCCGATTACGCCGCCCATGTCACCCCCGACACCCGCGTTGCGACAATTCTGCACACCTCGCCGGTGACCGGCATGGCGGTGGATGTGGCCGCGATTTCGGCGGTCATTCGCGCCACCGCGCCTGACTGCCTGATCATCACCGACGGCATTCAGCATGCCGCGCACGGGCATCTGGATATCGCCGCCTATGGCATCGACGGCTATGCCATCTCGCCCTACAAGATGTTTTCGCGCCACGGATATGGCATCGCATGGATCTCCGACCGGCTGAGCGGGCTGTCGCATGACGCGCTGGCCGGCGGGCCCGAAACAAACTGGGAGCTGGGAACCCGCGACACCGGCTCATATGCGACGTTTTCGGACGTGGTGTCATATCTTGGCTGGCTGGGCGGCCATTTCACCGACAGCGACGATACCCGCACCCGACTCGAGGCCGCCGGCGCGGCCATTCACGCGCATGAAAAGACGCTGACCCATGCGATGCTGCATGGCTCCGGCAACCTTAAGGGGCTGGCCGATATGGAGGGCGTTCACATCATCGGCGGCGTGGATAACCCGCGCCGCGAGGGGCTGGTGTCGCTGACGGTCGAGACCGTTCCTTCCGATCAGGTGGTGGCCCGGCTGAGCGATCAGGGCATCCGCGTGCATATCCGCAAGGCCGATCACTACTCGGGCAATATTCTTGAGCCACTTGGCCTTGGCTCCTGCGTGCGCGTCTCGCTTTGTCACTACAACACGGTTCAGGAGGTCGCGCGGTTCCTTACCGCGATGCAGGAGATCACCACCGGCGCAGGCTAAAGCGGCGCCCCGCCGCGCCAGACGCCGGCCAGATCGCCACCCCCGTCAAGAAACAGAAAATCCGCCGCACGGCCGGGGGCCAGATGGCCCAGCTGCCCCTGACGGCCGATGAACCGCGCCGGGCGCGAGCAGGCCATCGCCAAAGCTGCCGCAAGCGGCGCGCCGACCTGCGGGCCGCTGATCACCCGAACGGCGCGCGCCAGATCCAGATCGGCGCCCGCCAATGTCCCGTCCTCCAGCGTCAGCCGCCCCTGCTCCCGCCGGATCCGCCGCCCGTTCAGCATGAAAGAGGCGATATCGCCGCCCGCCGTGGCCATCGCATCGCTGACCAGAAAAATCTCGCCCGGGCCCTGCTTGGCGCGCAGCGCCAGCGCCAGTGCCGGGGGCGCGACATGAATGCCATCGGCGATCAGCCCTGCCGACAGCGCCCCAAGGTTCAGCGCCGCGCCCACCACCCCCGGCTCGCGGTGGCCAAAGGGGCGCATGGCATTGAACAGATGCGTCACACCGCGCGCGCCGGCCGCCTGCGCCGCGCGGCAGTCGTCATAAGTGGCATCGCTATGGCCAAGCGAGACGATGGCACCGGCCGCCACAAGCGCGGCAATCTGATCGGGGCGGGCCGCTTCGGGCGCCAGCGTCACCATAAGGGTTGGCAATTGCGCCGCCGCCGCGGTCAGCTCTGCCAGATCCTCGGCCGTCATCGGCCGGATCAGCGCAGGATCATGCGCCCCTTTGCGCGATAGGGCCAGATGCGGCCCCTCAAGATGCAGGCCCAGAATACCGGGCACCCCGGCATCAATCGCCGCCACGGTGGCCGCAATTGCCGCGCGGGTTTTATCGGGCGTGTCGGTGATCAGCGTGGGCAGGATCGCGGCGGCGCCAAGGCGCGCATGGGCATCGGCCATCTGGCGCAATGTCTGAACGTTTGGCGCGTCGTTGAACATCACGCCGCCGCCGCCATTGACCTGAAGATCGACAAAACCGGGCGCCAGAACCCCCGCCCCCAGATCGCGCCGCGCTATATCGGGTGGCAGGTCCCGCGCCGGCCCCAGCCCCGCAATCTGACCGCCCCGCACCACCAGCGCCGAGGCTTTGTGCATCCGCTTTCCGTCGAAAATCCTCTGGGCCAGAAAGGCACATGCGTGTTCTCGCGGCGTTTTGGTCATGTTGTTTGCGTAACTTTCTTGAGGTGCCGCGGCGTGTCGAGGTTGATCCCGCGCTCTGTCGCGATCCTCTCGACCATCGCATAAAACGAGACGATCAGGCTCAGCGGATCGGCCAGCGGATGGGCGCTTCGCACATGTGCAAGCTGCCGGGCCGCTGCCGATTTGCCCGAGGTGATGAAAACCTCTGCCCCTTTGCCCGCCAACTCATCGGCCACCGCGCCAAGCCCCGCCTCGGCGGCGTCACCCGTAGCGAAACAGACGACCGGAAAGCCCGCGCCGACAATCGACACAGGCCCATGCAGGACCTCAGCCGAGGAATAGCTTTCGGCATGGATCTGGCAGGTTTCCTTGAACTTCAGCGCCGCCTCGTTCGAAATCGCCCAAGACGGCCCGCGCCCCAGCGTATAGAGCGAGCTTTGCGCGCCCAGCGCGGCGCGCACCTCGGGCCAGTCGATGGCACAGGCCCGCTCCAGAACCTCGGGCAGATCCATAAGTGCGCCGAGCAGCGCTTTGTCCTGCCCGATCTCGGCCAAAAGCCGCAGCCCCGCCACAGCCGAGGCGACAAAGGTCTTGGTGGCGGCGACGCTACGCTCGGGCCCGGCGTGAATGTCCAATGTGGCATCCGACACCTCGGCCAGCGGCGATGTGACATCATTGGTCAGCGCCACGCTCAGCGCCCCGCCGGCGCACGCCGCACGGGCCATGGCCACGATATCGGGGCTTTGGCCCGACTGCGATACCGACAGGCAG
>JASBSV010000066.1 GCA_030148745.1 Paracoccaceae bacterium | reverse complement strand
CCGCCGGCCCCCTTCGACCGGATCGAACCGGGCCATCAGATCAGGATCCTGCGTGGTAATCCCGGCGGGGTCCTGCCCCTCGTGCCAGTCGTCATAGGCGCCGGTGGTGGTGCCCAGCTTTTGATATTCACTTTCCCATTTAGGATCATTGTCGCCCAGCGCCACCAGCGCCGCAGTACCGATGGACACCGCATCGGCGCCCAGCGCCATCGCCTTGGCCACATCCGCGCCGGTGCGGATCCCGCCCGAGACGATCAGTTGCACCTCGCGGTGCAGCCCCAGATCCTGAAGCGCCTGAACCGCCGGGCGGATACAGGCCAGCGTGGGCAGGCCGACATGTTCTATAAAGACATCCTGAGTGGCCGCCGTGCCGCCCTGCATCCCGTCCAGAACCACGACATCGGCGCCGGCCTTGACCGCCAGAGTTGTGTCGAAATAGGGCCGCGTGCCGCCGATCTTGACATAGATCGGTTTCTCCCAGCCGGTGATCTCGCGCAGCTCGAGGATCTTGATCTCAAGGTCATCCGGCCCGGTCCAGTCGGGGTGGCGACAGGCCGAACGTTGATCTATCCCCTTGGGAAGGTTGCGCATTTCGGCCACCCGGTCCGAGATTTTCTGGCCCAGAAGCATCCCGCCTCCGCCCGGTTTGGCGCCCTGCCCGATCACCACCTCAATCGCATCGGCGCGGCGCAGATCGTCGGGGTTCATCCCATAGCGCGACGGCAGATACTGATAGACCAGCTTGGTCGAATGGCCGCGCTCTTCCTCGGTCATGCCGCCATCGCCGGTAGTGGTCGATGTGCCCGCAGCCGAAGCGCCGCGCCCCAGCGCCTCTTTGGCGGGCCCCGAGAGCGAGCCAAAGCTCATCCCGGCGATGGTGACGGGGATATCCAGTTCAATCGGCTTTTTGGCAAACCGCGTACCCAGCGTCACCTTGGTTTCGCAGCGCTCGCGATAGCCTTCCAACGGATAGCGCGAGATAGAGGCGCCCAGAAACAGCAGGTCATCAAAATGCGGCACCCGGCGCTTAGCCCCGCCGCCGCGAATGTCATAGATCCCCGTCTCGGCGGCGCGCCGGATTTCGGCATTGATCGGGTTGGTGAATGTCGCAGACTGGATCGGCATCGTGTGCGAGACGAATTTATGTTTCTCGTCCTTCATGACCATCTCCTTAATAAGCGCCGGCGTTGTCGACGTCGAAATTGTAAAGCTGCCGGGCCGAGCCATAGCGGCGGAACTCTTCTGGTTTTGCATCCGCGCCGGCACGCTCCAGAAGATCGCGCAAAATCTCAAGATGCTCGGGGCGCATTTCCTTTTCGATACAATCGGCGCCCAGACTTTTGACCTCGCCGCGCACGAAAATTCGCGCCTCGTAAAGGCTGTCTCCCAGCGCGTCGCCGGCATCGCCGCAGACCACCAGATTGCCCGATTGCGCCATGAAGGCCGACATATGGCCGATATTGCCATGCACCACGATGTCGATCCCCTTCATCGAGATACCGCAGCGCGAGCTGGCGTTGCCCTTGACCACCAAAAGCCCGCCGTGACCGGTGGCGCCCGCATATTGGCTTGCGTCGCCTTCCACCACGATGGTGCCCGACATCATATTCTCGCCCACGCCCGGCCCGGCCGAGCCCTGAACATTGATCGTCGCCTGTTTGTTCATACCGCCGCAGTAATAGCCGGTCGATCCCCTGACCGTCACCTCGATGGGGGCGTCCAGCCCCACGGCGATCGCATGGCTGCCCTTGGCGTTCACCACCTCCCATGAGGTCTGATTGGTGTCGTCTTTCTGGGCGTGAAGGGTGGCGTTGAGCGCACGAAGGCCATCAGCCTCAAGGTCTATCGTCTGCATGATCATGACTTTCCGGCAGCAGGGCCTTAGTGGTTCCAGAAATATACGGTTGCCGGCTCGGGCTCCCAGACCCGGGCGGTTTCGATCCCGGGCAGATTGGCCAGCGCGCGATATTCGGTCCCGAAGGCAACATATTGATCGGTTTCGGCCATCACCGCCGGTTTGCAGGCGATGGGGTCGCGCACGACGCCAAAGCCGTCCTTGGTGCCGACGACAAAGGTGAAGAACCCGTCGAGATCCTCAAGACTGCTTTCCAGCGCCTGGCCCAGGGTGCTGCCGTGCTGCATCTTCCATGTCAGATAGGCGGCGCCGACCTCGGTGTCGTTCTCGGTCTCGATCCGGATGCCTTCGCGGCGCAATTTGCGGCGCAGGCTGTTGTGATTGGAGAGCGAGCCGTTGTGCACAAGACATTGATCCGGCCCGGTGGAAAACGGATGCGCGCCCATGGTGGTGACGGCCGATTCCGTGGCCATGCGCGTGTGGCCGATCCCATGACTGCCACCCATCTTGCTGATCTCGAAACGCGCGGCCACATCCTTGGGAAGGCCGACCTCTTTATAGATCTCGATGGTGTCGCCCGCGCTCATCACACGCACATTGCCGCGCAATTCGCGCAGCGCCTGGCGCATCTGATCCAGCTTGTCGGCAGGCGCGACAAGAACCGCATGTGTATCCTTTTGATAAAGGGAAACTTTTGCATCTATGGCGGTGCCCAGATCTTCGGCAAGAGAGGCGAAATCACGCTCGGCATCATCCGATTGCACCGTCAGTTTCCCCTGACCTGCAGCATCCGCGCCATAAACCGCGATCCCCGCGCTGTCCGGTCCCCGGTCGGTCATCGTGACCAGCATTTCGGTCAGCATTTCGCCGAGTTTCGGCTCAAGCGATTTATCCTTGAGGAACAATCCAACAATACCACACATCGGCCCAAATCCTTCTTAGAAGCTACGCATGAAAATCTAGCATCTCGGCCGGGAGCTTTCAACAGGCAAGAAACTTTTTTTCATGTCAGGCAAAATACGGGCGGCAGGATCCCCGCCGCCCGAAACTGTCGATCAGTAGCGGTCCAGAGCCTTCTCGACCCGCTCCTTGTCACCCATCTTGCGGGCTTTTTCCAGATGCTCGCTTTCGCGCACATATTGGATCCGGTGCCAGCCCAGCCAGAACAGGACGCCGATGATCACCATCAGCACCTCCCAGCCCTGAAACGGGTAGACAGCACCGACATTGGCCAGATCCACGGCCCAGTTTTCATATCCGATAGTAGACATATTCAGTGCTCCTTACCTGGCCGCCAGATAGGCTTTGTTTGCGGCGGTTACCTCAGCCTTGGCTTCTTCGTAGGCGTGATGCTCGGCGTAATCGAGGCCCTGCAGTTCCACCTCTTCGGGAATGCGCAGCGCGCCTGCCATGCTCTGAAGCTTGGCCAGGCCCCAACCGGGCAGAAAGCCAAGAACAAAGAACATGATCACCGCGCCCACCGTCTGACCGATCGGGTTGATTGCGGCATAGCCTTCAAACGGCGAAGACGGCGCCCCCCAAAGGACAAAGCCCGAGATGATCAGACCGACAACACCGGCGTAGCCGTGCACCGCAACTGCGCCCACCGCATCATCCAGCTTGAACCGGCGTTCGACCCAGTAGTGCAGGTTATAGACGATCACGACACCGACCGCGCCGATCAGCATCGCCTGGATCGGATGGTAAAGGTCATTGCCGGCTGAGGCCGTGATGATCCCGGCAAGCCCGCCCGAGAAGGTCCAGAAGACATCGCCCTTGGAAACGATATAGGCGGCCATCAACCCGCCCGACAAAGACATCAGGAAGTTGAAGGTGATCGCCGAAAGCGTGGTTGGCGCCAGATAGATATTCGTCGCCGTCCAGGTGACCCCGGTGATCTGACCACCGATGCCCTCGGGCGAGATGATCGGTACGTTGCAGGCCGCGTAAAAGCCCCAGAAGCCAGTGTAGATCAGGAAAATCCCGATCGCCAGCATCCAGGGGTTATGCGGCGGGATATCACGCGGCGTGCCGTCAGGTGCGAATTTGCCGATGCGCGGGCCCAGAACCATGATGACCCCCAAAGCATAGCCGCCCGCAATCGCGTGGATCACGCCGGATGCATAGGCGTCGTGATAGCCCAGCTTTTCGACCATCCAGCCAGCATAATGCCAGCCCCATGCCGCATCGATGATCCACCAGACCGAGCCGATCATAACCGCATGCAGCCACAGCGCGCTGGAACGGATGCGTTCGATCACCGAGCCCGAGACGATCGAGGCCGCCGTCCATGAAAACAGCAGGAATGCCGCCCAGAAAACCCCTGTGATTCTATCGCCAAGATTGGTGCCCATGGTCGGCGACCAAGGCAGGTTCGGATCACCCATTTCACTGTTCAGCCCGCCAAAGAACGGAAAGCTGGGAAAGGCCCAGTAGATCCACCACCCAAAGAAGAAAAACGTCACCGTCACCAGAGGGATCAGCATGACGTTTTTCATCAATGTGTGCATATGGTTACGCCGTCTGCTGGCACCGACCTCATACATGCAGAATCCCACATGGATCAGGAACATGAAAACCACCGTCACCCAGTAATAAAACTCGGTAAAAACCGTCGTTAGAGCGTTTAGATTGCCGTCCAATTTTCCAACTCCCAGATTGGTATTTTTCTTGATTAGTTGCCTCGTGGTAAAATTTTTTTCTTTTAGTGTTGCTTTTTGAGGTGCGAGTCTGTCAACTTATTTTAGTTCCAGACCGGAAACCCCCGGGCCTGATGCCACGAAAATCCTGAGGCAAGGGCGCACAAAATTCTTCGCTGGGACCGCCGGGATCGCTGCCACAATACGGGCCGATCCGAGATCGGATTTGGATGGCAGAGGGCCGCGCGGCGACCTGCCAGAGATAAAATTTCGGCCTGCGCGCGGGCCCTGTAG
The DNA here is from genome assembly GCA_030148745.1 of Paracoccaceae bacterium. Classification (GTDB taxonomy): domain Bacteria; phylum Pseudomonadota; class Alphaproteobacteria; order Rhodobacterales; family Rhodobacteraceae; genus JASBSV01. Next base: position 17,198 of record JASBSV010000066.1, on the reverse strand, counting down.
GGAGAAAGACATGACAGCATCGTGGAGGTTTTCAACGCTGGCCGACCGGCACCGCGCTTTGGGCTCGGATCTGGAAGACTGGGGCGGAATGGGAACCGCATGGTCCTATGACAAGGACCAGCAGGAAGAGTATCTGGCCATCCGCACCAAGGCGGGGTTCATGGATGTCTCGGGGCTGCATAAGGTGCATCTTGTCGGCCCGCACGCCGCCCATGTGATCGACCGGGCCACCACGCGCAATGTCGAAAAGATCAAACCGGGGCGGTCAAGCTATGCCACCATGCTGGACGATGAGGGCAAGTTCATCGACGATTGCGTGATCTACCGGATGGGGCCCAACAGCTGGATGGTGGTGCATGGCACCGGCGGCGGGCACGAGCAACTGACAATGGCCGCCACCGGGCGCGAGGTCGACATTCGCTTTGACGACAATCTGCACGACATTTCGCTTCAGGGGCCGCTGGCGGTGGATTTTCTGGAACCTCATGTGCCGGGGATCCGCGATGTCGTCTATTTCAGCCATATCCACACCACGCTGTTTGACAAGCCGGTCACCATCTCGCGCACCGGTTATACCGGCGAGCGCGGGTATGAGATTTTCTGCCGCGGTCAGGATGCGCCGCACATCTGGGACACGCTGGTGGAACAAGGTGCGCCGATGGGCATCATCCCGACACGCTTTACCACGCTCGACTGGCTGCGCGCCGAAAGCTATCTGTTGTTCTTTCCCTATGACAACTCGCAGATGTATCCGTTTGAAAACGAAAAATGCGGCGATACCCTGTGGGAGCTTGGGCTGGATTTCACCGTCTCGCCGGGTAAGACCGGGTTTCGCGGCGCCGAAGAACATTACCGCTTGAAAGGGCGCGAGCGGTTCAAGATTTACGGCGTCAAACTGGAAGGCACCGAGCCGGCCGAAGAAGGCGCAGCGCTGATCAAGGACGGCAAAGAGGTCGGGGTGGTGACGATCGGGATGTATTCGACGCTGAACAAGCACAATGTCGGCATCGCCCGGATGCCGGTGGATTGCGCCGTGGACGGCACCAAGATGACGGTCAGAAACCAAAGCGGCGATATTCCCTGCGTGGCCCATTCGATGCCATTTTACGACGCTGACAAAAAGCGCCGCACCGCCAAGGGATGATCACCCCGGGGGGCGCCCGGCCCGGCGCCCCCGATACTTTGACCAGACCTTGACCCAGACAAGGAGAGACAGCGCGACAATGCCAAATTTCGAATTCCCGGCCTCGATCAAAAGTCGCCCGGTCTATGGGCGGCTTGAGCCCCGCAAGGGCAAATTTCACCTGATGATCGCTGACGGCGAAGGCGCCGAGGCCCTGATCGAACTGGCTGCGGCGGATGGCGCTTTGATGGCCAAAAGCCATATCATCTATATCCCGCGTGACACCGGGGCCGGCTTTGCCGAAAAGCTCACCGCCTTGGGGCCGGCGCAGCTTTATATCGGGCCCAGTTACCCCGCCGCGGTGCCGCGTCTGCGGCGCGTGCTGGCGGATGCGCATATGGGGCTACAGGTCTATCTGACGGGGACCGAGGGCCTGATGGGACAGGCCATGAACGAGGCGATGGCCGCCGGCATCCCCCATAGCGCCATCCAGACCGAGCATCGCGGATCGCTGGCCCGGCGGATGCAATGCGTGCATTGCAAGGGTATCACCGAGGATGTGATGACCGACCCCTTTGTCTGTTCGCATTGCGGGCTGCATCTGTTTGTGCGCGATCATTACTCGCGCCGTCTGGCGGCGTTTCAGGGGGTGCGGGTGGATGCCGAAGATCCCGGCAATATCCCCGATCCGGTGGAGCTTTACTCATGAGCGCGGGAACCGACAAACTTGCCGTGACGGTGACCAATATCGTCCCGCTGAACGATCTGGTGACCCGGTTCGAGTTTCAGCGCAGCGATGGCGGCGAATTGCCCACCTTTTCGGGCGGGGCGCATACGGTGGTAGAGATGCGCGACGGCGATATCACCCGGCTCAACCCCTATTCGCTGATGTCCGATCCTATGGATCAAAGCACCTATGCGATCTCGGTCAGGCGCGACGACGCCGGGCGCGGCGGCTCGCTTTTCATGCACAACCGGGTGCGGGTCGGCGACCGGATGGTGATCAGCTATCCGGTGAACCTCTTTTCGCTGGATCTGCGGGCGCGCAAACATCTGATGATCGCAGGCGGCATCGGGATCACCCCCTTTATCGCCCAGATCAAACAGCTGGCGGCGACGGGCGGCCGGTTCGAGCTGCATTATGCCGCCCGTTCGGCCGCGCTGGCCTCTTACGCCGATGAGCTGACGGCGCACCATCCCAACAACGTGTCGATCTATCACGACGATCAGGCTCAGGCGATCGATCTGGTTCATCTTCTGGATGGTCAGCCGCTGGGCACACATCTTTATGTCTGCGGTCCCAAGGGGATGATCGACTGGGTGCGCGCCAAGGCCGCCGATCTGGGATGGCCGCGCGAGGCGGTGCATTACGAGGAATTTCTGGCGCCGCAATCGGGCAAACCTTTTGAGGTAAAGCTGGCGCTGTCCAACAAGGTGATCGAAGTGGGCGAGCATCAAAGCCTGCTGGAAGCGATCGAGGCGGCCGGCGTCGATGCGCCCTATCTGTGCCGCGGCGGCGCCTGCGGCCAGTGCGAGACGGACGTTATCGGTTACGACGGCAAATTCATCCACCGCGATCACTGGCTTGACGACGAGGAAAAGGCATCCGGCAAGAAAATCATGCCCTGCGTCAGCCGCTTTGAGGGCAAGACACTGGTTCTGGACCGTTAGGGGAATGACAGGATGACCATTCAGTTCAACGACGAAACCTTCCGCGACGATTACAGCTTTCACAATTCGGACCGGGCCATTCAACGCTTTCCGTTCCCGTTTCACGAAGACAGCTATATGTATTCGGTGAATATGGAGCGGCATAAAGGCGGCCCCGAAGGCAGCGTTTATGAAATGCGCTTTGACGTGGACGAACATTATCTGGCCGAGATGAAGGACCGTGCGATGGTTCTGGCCGAAGACCCGCTGAGATGTCAGTCGCTGCCGCATATGACGCTGGCCGGCTGGGACCTGCTTGAGCTGATCATGGTGTCGAAATCCGAAGATTACCCCGATCTTTTCGAGCTGCACCGCGAGGGCAGCAACTGGCGCTGGATCAACCGCCCGATGGGCATCGATCAGTCGTTCGTTTTCATGGATGAGGCCAGCCTGCCCTATGGGCCGATGGAATATATCACCCGTCAGGCACAGGGCGATTTTTGCATTCTCGATCAGCGCGACGACAATCTGTGGATGGATGCGGGGATGGTCACCACTCAGGCCGACTGGAGCCTGGATTTCGACATCGGGATGAATTTCTTTGAATGGCACGCGCCGGTGCCCAAAGCCCATGAAATGGGGATTTTCGTGCGGGCGCTGAAATTTCTGCTCAACATTCAGCAGGGCAGCCCGGCGCGGCGGCTGAACTGGACGCTGACGGTGAACCCGCTGCTTGATACCAGCCCCGAGAACTATCACAAATGGGGCGTGCAAAAGACCACGCTGACACCGGAAAATCTGGGCCGGAAACAGCACCTGCGGGTCGAGTTGCAGACTTTTTTTCGCCTGCCGCGCTCAAACGCCCTGGTCTTTCCGATCCGCTGTTACCTGATCGCCTTCGAAGATCTGGTGAGCGTGCCTAAATGGGGCCGCCGGCTGCACCGCGTGCTGCGCGATATTCCCGATGAACTGGCCACCTACAAAGGGTTCATCGACAACCGCCCGATGCTTGTCGATTACCTGTCGCAATATGACGACGGGGCCGAAACATCCCCCGGGGTCTGGCCGGACTGACCCGCCCTATCCGGCCTGCGGATAGGAGATAACCGAAAGATAGCGCGCCGGCAGCTTGACCAGTACCTCGGGCCCATGGGGGGCGTCGGCATCGAAAAACAGCGTATCACCGGGTTTGAGCGGATAGACATCATCGCCATGGCGGTAATCAACCTCGCCCTCCAGCATATAAAGCATCTCGATGCCATCATGCTGAAACGTCGGGAAAATATCCGATTGCTCGCTCAGGGTGATCAGATAGGGCTCGACCACCACGCCGCTGGCATTCGCACCGATATGGCCCAGCAGATTATACTGATGGCCCGCGCGAGTGCCTTCGCGCTCCATCTCGACGCCCTCGCCGGCCTTTGTATGCACAGCGGCGCGCGATTCCTCGAACCGGCGAAAGAAAGAGGTCAAAGGCGCGCTCAGCGCATGGGCCAACGTCTGCAGCGTGGTCAGTGAGGGCGAGGTGTTGCCGTTTTCGATCTTGGACAGCATGCCGATCGACAGGCCGGTCATCCGGGCCAGTTCGGCAACGGTCAGCCCCTTCTGGCGCCGGAAGGCGCGTACCTCGCGGCCAATCGCAACCTCCAGAACATTCTCGCGGTCATCGCTCAGACGATGGGGATTTTGTGACAGGGGGGTTGCCGCCATTTGTTTTTTCCAGCCAATGATCATTCGTGTTGCGGGGACAAATAGACATGATTGCATCGCGGTTCCACCACCGCCGAAAACTTGGGCGATCAATGGCTTGAAATTCGCGCGGGAATATCTGTATTGTTTCCTACCGGTAATATTGTGACGCACCAAAATAAAAAAACAACCCATCTGGGGTTTCTGATCTTTCCCGGTTTTCCGATGTCCTGCCTGACCTCGGCGATCGAACCTTTGCGCGCCGCCAATGAGATCGCCGGGCAGGAGGCGTTTTCATGGTGTCTGATTTCGGAACACGCCCGGCGCATCGCCTCAAGCGCGCGGGTGGGGTTTGATCCCGACATCGCGCTGGCCGGGGCCGAAGCGGCCGGGCTGGATTATCTTTTCCTGCTGGGCCAGCCGCTTTCGGTCTTTGACGAGCCGCGCCGCGCCAACGGCATCCTGCGCAGCATGGCGCGTCACGGCACGACCATCGGCAGCGTCAGCGGCGGGGTCTTTCCTCTGGCGCGCTCGGGGCTGCTGGCGGGGCGCACCAGCAGTGTTCACTGGTGCTATGCGGCGGCGTTCGAGGCCGAGTTTCCGATCCTGGACACCACCGACGAGGTGATTCAGATCGACCGTGGGCTGCTGACGGCATCGGGCGCGGCGGCGGGTTTCGATCTGATGCTTTATCTGATCGAAGAGCAATTGGGCGGCGATGTCGCAACCGAGGTCGCCTGTTGGTTCCAGCACCCTCTGATGCGCGGTCAGGGCGTGCGCCAGAAAACCCCGACCCCCAAACACGACAGCACCGCCGATATGCTGCCCGAGCCTGTTTCGCGGGCGGTGGCGCTGTTTTCGCAGGATCTGGAAAACCCGCCCAGCGTGGCCGAGATCGCGCAGCAGGTCGGGGTGTCTTCGCGCCAGCTTGAGCGCGGGTTCAAACGCGCCACGGGGCACAGCCCTTCGCATTATTTCCGTATCCTGCGGATGAATGCGGCGCGGCAACTGGCGATCTATTCGCGCGACACCATGAGCGATATCGCCCGCGCGGTGGGCTATGCAACCCCGGCGCCGCTGACGCGTCACTATCGCGAGGTCTTTGGCCTGACCCCGACCGAAGAGCGCCGAAAGATCAACCAGTTCCGGATCGAAGGCAACCGCTCGTTACCATCATCTTGAGGGCCGACCCCGATCACAGCGCGCTTCTGGCCGCCGTGCAGAGCGCGTGATGCAACGATCCCGCTGAAGAGCGCGGGCCCAGAACAGAGAACGCCTCGCCCGCGTCGCGGCGCAAAACAAAACAGCCCAAATGTTCGATGGATGTGCGGCTGACCGCGTCGGGCTGCATCCGCCGGGTGTCCAGCGGGCAGAGCCGCTCGAACATATCGCTGGCGCGCGGCCCTTCGATGTCAAAGCGCACCCAGCCGTCATTCTGTTCGACAACCGAGGCGTTTTCGCCCAGTGCCGCGCCCAGCTGCGCGGCCAGATCTTCGTGGCTGTCGTGCGGCGCCTCGATCATCCACTGATCCGGTCCGGTCCAAAAGGCCGACAGGGCGCCCTTGGCCCGCGACAGTCCGACATCCGGCAGCGCAAGGCCAAAGGCCTTTTTCATCGCGGCGCTAAGCCCCTCCTGCCGGTCCAGACGGGCGGCAACAGAGACCAGCGCAAAATCGGGGTTCTCGGCGATGCTGAGCCCTTCAAAGCGGTCGGCGCGCGGCCCGGCCTCTCCCAATGCGGTTGTGGCGATCAGATCATGCACGAAGCCTCTCTCCCTCCGGGTCGATGAAATGGGGGCTGACGATCTCGACCTCGACATTGGTGCCGGTGACGGGGCTGACCAGTTGCATGATCTCGCCCTGCCTGTCACCGCCGCCCTTCAGAAATCCCAGCCCGATAGAATGGCCCAGACAGGGGCTATAAGCAACCGAGGTCACATAGCCCTGATCATTGGCGGCATTTGCCGCATCGCCCCTGCGCATCAGATGTCCGCCGGCCGTTATCGGCTGAGTTTCGTCAACCGGGCGCAGCCCCACCTGCATCAGCGCATCAGGCGCGTTCAGCCCTTCGCGTTCAGACAGGACCGATCCGATGCTGTCTTTCTTTTTCGACACCATCCGCCCCATGCCAAGATTGAGCGCCGTGGTTGTCCCGTTCAGCTCATTACCCGCCGCATGGCCCTTTTCGATACGCATAACGCCCAGCGCCTCGGTTCCATAGGGCACCACGTCATAAGCCGCGCCAACCTGCATCAGGCGGCGTATCATCGCATCGCCATAGCGCGTGGGCACTGCGATCTCGAACGCCAGCTCGCCCGAGAAGGAGATCCGGAAAAGCCGCGCCCGCAAGCCGCCGCAGACCGTGATCTCGGCGCAGGCCATGAAGGGAAACGCCTCGTTCGAGATATCGAACTGCGGGTCCACCACCTTTTGCAGCAATGCGCGCGAATTTGGCCCCGCCACCGCATATTGCGCCCATGCCTCGGTGGTCGAGATCAGCTGCACATCCAGATCCGGCCAGAGGCATTGGCGCACAAATTCCAGATGCCGATAGACACTGACGGCATTGGCGGTGGTCGTGGTCATGACAAAATGATGCTCGGCCAGCCGTGCGGTGGTGCCATCATCCATCGCCATACCATCCTCGCGCAGCATCAGACCATAGCGGGTCTTGCCCACCGGCAGCTTGGCAAAGCCGTTGGCATAGACCTTGTTAAGAAACTCTGCCGCATCCGTTCCCTGAACGTCGATCTTGCCAAGTGTCGTGACATCGCAGATGCCGACCGATTTGCGCGTGGCCAGAACCTCGCGATCGACGCTCTGGCGCCAATGCGTCTCACCCGGGCGCGGGAACCACTGCGCGCGCAGCCAATTGCCGACCTCGACAAAAACCGCACCCTGTTCGCTGGCCCATTTGTGGCTGGGCGTCAGGCGCGTGGGGTGAAAATCGCGGCCCACCGCGCGCCCGGCCAAGGCCCCCATCGCCACCGGCGTATAGGGGGGGCGGAAAATCGTGGTGCCCACCTGCGGGATGGTTTTGCCCGCAAGCTCGGCCATGATCGCCAGCCCGCCCATGTTCGACGTCTTGCCCTGATCGGTGGCCATGCCCAGCGTGGTATAGCGTTTAAGATGCTCGACCGAGCGAAAGTTTTCCTGATGCGCCAGTTTGACATCCTTGACCGTCACATCGTTCTGCTGATCCAGCCAGGCGCGCCCCTTGCCGCCCGGGACATACCAGAAAGGCATCAGGCTGACCGGCGCGTCTTCGGCCCGGGGCATGGGGATCGCCCGCGCCTTGATCCCGATATCGCACAGCGCGGCCGCCGCCGCCTTGGACCCGCCGGACAGGGCCGCCGCTGTCGAAAAGGCGCCGGTTGCCGCCCCGGCCACGGTCAGCCCCGGCGGGGTGTCTTTGCCCGGCACAAAGGCCGAGATCTGATCGTTCCAGACCGGGCGCCCGCGTTGATGACAGGTCAGATGCACATTGGGGTTCCATCCGCCCGAAACCCCCAGCGCGCCGCATTCCAGCATCCGCTCGCTGCCATCGGCAAGGCGCACACTCACGAATTTCAGGCCAAGCCGCCCGCGCGTATCGGTCACCTCGGCGCCCGCCAACAGCTCGCAATCGGCGATCCTTGGGGCATCTTTGCGGGTGTCGATAACGGCGGCGACCTGAACCCCTTTGGCCAGAAGATCGACCGCTGTTTTATGCCCGTCGTCGTTATTGGTGAAAACCGCCACCTTATGGGCCGGCGTCGCTGCCCAGCGGTTGGCATAGGCGCGCATCGCCCCGGCCAGCATGACCCCCGGCCGGTCATTGTTTTCAAAGGCGATGGGCCGTTCAATGGCACCGGCGCAAAGCAGGGCGCGCCGGCTGTAGATCCGCCACAGGATCTGGCGCGGCTGTCCGGCGGCGGGGGTGGCCAGATGGTCCGACACACGCTCAACCGCGCCGTAGATCCCGTGATCGAAGGCGCCGATCACGGTTGTCCGCGTCATCAGGCGCACGTTGGGCAGCCCCGAAAGCTCGGCCAGCGTTGCGGCCGCCCATTCGGCGCCCGTGGCATCGCCCAGCGTCAGGGTTTCGGCGTTCAAGCGCCCGCCAGGGGCAAAATCTTCGTCCGCCAGAATGACCTGCGCGCCCGCCCGCCCCGCCGTCAGCGCCGCCGCCAATCCCGCCGGACCCGCACCGATGATCAGAAGATCGCAATGCAGGAACCCTTTGTCATAGCCGTCGGGATCATCCTGAAGCGAGATTGAGCCAAGCCCCGCCGCCCTGCGGATAATCGGCTCATAAAGTTTTTCCCAAAAGGCAGCAGGCCACATGAAGGTCTTGTAATAAAACCCCGCCGTCAGAAAATTCGAGAACCGGTCGTTGATCGCCATTGCGTCAAAGGCAAGCGAGGGCCAGCGGTTCTGACTGCGCGCGCTCAGCCCCTCGAAAAGTTCGGCCACCGTGGCGCGTGTGTTCGGCTCCTGCCGGGCACCGCCGCGCAGTTCAACCAGCGCGTTCGGCTCTTCCGAACCTGCGCTGAGCACCCCGCGCGGTCGGTGGTATTTGAACGAGCGGCCCATCAGCCGCACGCCATTTGCCATCAGCGCCGAGGCCAGCGTATCGCCCGGATGCCCCTGAAAGGCGCGCCCGTCAAAGGTAAAGTTCAAAACCCGGCTGCTGTCGATCTGCCCCCCGGTCAGGCGATGTGTCTGGCTCATTTGCTGCGCCCCTTTGCACGGGCGACATCGCGCGCCAGTTCGACCTGCAATATCTCATGGCTGACGGTGTTTCGAGTGACCACAAGCCAACTGCGATCACCGCCCTCGTGAAACCAAAGCTCGCGATGGGTGCCGGCGGGATTGTCGCGCAGATAGAGGTATTCGTAAAAACGGGATTGGGCATCTTCGCCCTGCCAGTCGGGGCGGTCTATCAGGGCCGCGTCACCCAGATAGGTGAACTCCTGCGCATCGCGCGGGCCTAAAAGCGGGTGGTTGATGATCATATCGCGATACCCCGGTGCCTAATGCAGGTTGGGCTGTGCGCCCACGCCTTTTTCATCGATCATGTAACCGCGCCGGAACCGGTCGAACCGGTAGGCGGTGGCGGTCTTATGCGGGCGGTCGGTGGCCAGAAGATGGGCAAAGGCAAAGCCCGACGCCGGCGTCGCCTTGAAGCCGCCGTAACACCAGCCGCCGTTGAAATAGAGCCCGTCGATATCGGTGCGGTCGATGATCGGCGAGCCATCCATCGACATATCCATAAGCCCGCCCCACATCCTGAGGAGCCGCACCCGGCCAAGCGCGGGGATCAGCGCGATGCCGCTGGCGCAGACATCCTCGACCGTGGGCAGGTTGCCGCGTTGGGCATAGGAATTATAGCCATCGATATCGCCGCCAAAGACCAGCCCGCCCTTATCGGACTGCGAGCAATAAAAATGCCCCGCGCCAAAGGTTATGACGCCGGGCATCACCGGCTTCAGCCCCTCGCTGACGAAGGCCTGCAAGACATGGCTTTCAATTGGCAGGCGCATTCCGGCCTTCGCCATAAGCCGCCCCGAAGATCCGGCCACCGCACAGCCCACCTTGCCCGCACCGATAAACCCGCGCGAGGTTTCAACGCCCAGACAGCGGCCATTTTCCATCCGAAACCCGGTTACTTCGCAATTCTGGATGATATCAACGCCCCGGCTGTCGGCGCCGCGCGCATAGCCCCATGCGACCGCATCATGGCGCACCGTCCCGCCGCGCCGCTGGGCCAGACCGCCCTTGATCGGAAAGCGCGCATTGTCGAAATTCAGGAACGGATATTCGGCCCGCACCTGATCGGCGCTCAACAGCTCGGCATCCGCGCCATTAAGGATCATCGCGTTGCCGCGCCGGGTAAAGGCGTCGCGCTGCGCGTCCGTGTGGATCAGGTTCAGAATGCCGCGCTGACTGACCATGGCGTTATAGTTGAAGTCCTGCTCAAGCCCTTCCCAGAGTTTCAGGGAGAACTCGTAAAACGGCTCATTTCCATCCAGCAGATAGTTCGAGCGGATGATGGTGGTATTGCGCCCGACATTGCCGCCGCCGATCCAGCCCTTTTCGACAACCGCGATCTTTTTCTGGCCAAACTCCCTGGCCAGATAATAGGCCGCGGCCAGCCCGTGACCGCCGCCGCCGATAATCACGATGTCATAATGCGGCTGCGGTTCAGGATCGCGCCAGACCGGCTTCCACCCTTTGTGACCTGTCAGGGCCTCTTTGATCACCCTCAGACCGGAATAGCGCATTTCGACCTCGCTCATTTGCGACACCATGATGCGCGGCGGTCAGTAAATGTAAATGTTCGGATCGGACAGCGGCGCAACGAAAGCCGACATGGCGCCAGAAAATTCGGCACCGGCTGAATCGCTGCGCACGACGGCCTACCAGGCTCACCGCAGGCACGTTATTCCCGGTTGTGCCATCCAGCGGCGCATCTGCTTGGGCGCCGCCCTGCTATGATGCTTCGTCCAGCACTCGGCGGGCGACGCGAAAACACTCAAGCCCCTGCGGCACACCGCAATAGATCGCGATCACATGGATGATTGCGCGGATCTCTTCGCGGCTGACGCCGTTGGTGATGGCACCGCGGCAATGGATTTCCCATTCGTGCATCTTGCCCAGCGCGCCGATCATCGACAGGTTCATCATGCTGCGGGTCTTGGGGTCGATCACATCATCGCCCCAGCCAAAGCCCCAGCACCATGCCGTCATCGCCTCCTGAAACGGGCGGGTGAACTCATCGGCGGCGGCAAGGTTCTTTTCGACATATTCCGCGCCCAGCGTTGCCTTGCGCCGCTCAAGCCCCTTCAGAAACAGATCCTCGTCAAATAGATCGCCCATGCAGTTCCCTTTCTTGTCAACAGATGCCGGCAGGTCAGATCGTGCGCCCGCCGTCGATTTCAATCGCCTGACCGGTGATTAGCGCCGCCTCGTCGGAACACAGGAACACCGCCAGGGCGGCAATATCTTCGGGCGTTGAAAAGCGGCCCATCGGGATCGTGGCCAGAAACCGCTGGCGGTTTTGCGGCGTGTCGCCGCCCATGAAACTGGCCAGAAGCGGTGTCTCGCCCGCGACGGGGTTGATTGCATTGACCCGGATCCCTTCGGGCGCCAGTTCGACCGCCATCGCCCGCGTCGCCGTTATCATCCAGCCTTTGGAGGCATTGTACCAATTCAGCCGCGGTCGCGGCGAGACGCCGGCGGTCGAGGCGATGTTCAGGATCGCCCCCCGCCCCTGCGCCTTCATCAAAGGCACGATATGGCGCGCCGTCAGATAGACCGACTTGGCGTTGACCGCCAGCACCCGGTCGAAATCCTGTTCCGAGACATCCTCCATCAGGGCAGGTAAATGGGTGATCCCGGCGTTGTTGACCAGAATGTCGATCGCGCCCATTTCGCGGCTTGCTTCGGCGACCATCCCGGCGACCTGATCGTCTTTGGAGACATCGACACCAAAGGCCAGACCGCCGATCTCATCAGCGATGGCGCGGGCGCCCTCAAGGTTCAGATCGGCAACCATGACCTGCGCGCCCTGGGCCGCGAAACGCCGCGCGATCCCCGCGCCAAAGCCCGATCCGCCACCGGTCACAATCGCGGTTTTATCTTTCAGCTGCATCACTCACCCTCCCTGCCGGGTCAGAGTTTCACGAAACGATTTGCGACAAAAGGGGGATTTACGCGCGGGGCGGGGAACAGCGCCATTGCTGCGCTGCGGCAATAATTCTTTTGCACTTGCCGCAAAAATCTGCTGTTCTTGCCGTGATAGGGGGCCGGATGTCTGGCAAGGTCATAACCATCGCACAACAAAAGGGCGGCAGCGGCAAAACCACGATCGCCGCCAATCTGGCCGTCGCCTTTTTGCGGCAGGGCAAAACCGCGGCGCTTCTGGATACCGATCCTCAGGGCAGCCTTGGCCGCTGGGCGATGACCCGCATCGAAGCGCGGCAAACGCCCGACATCGGTTTTACGACCGCCAGCGCATGGGGCGTCTCATACGAGATGACCAAACTGCGCAGCGAGGCCGATATCATTCTGGTCGATACCCCGCCCAAGGTTGACAGCGACCTCAGGCCGGCGCTGCGCGAGGCCGATCTTGTGCTGGTGCCGGTAGCGTCCAGCCATGTCGATCTCTGGGCCACCGAAAGCGTTCTTGACCTTGCCGAACGTGAGGGAACGCCGGCGCTGGTGGTGCTTAACCGCGCCCGCGCCAACACCCGGCTTGCCCAAGAGGTCGCCCAGGCCGTGACCGTCGCACGGGCCGAAACCATATTGGGCAACAGGGTGGTCTATGCCGAAACGCTGGGCCGGGGACGCTCGGTCATCGAGGCAGCGCCATCGGGCCCCGCCGCCAAGGAAATCACCGCCCTTGCGGCCGAAATCGCGGCGCTGCTCTAGCCTTCATTTTCGCGCGCGATCAATTCATCGACGCTGTAGCTTTGATAAACCTCGCCATCGGCGCCCGCAACGAATGCGGGATCCTGCACAAGGCAGCCGATGCCGCATAATTGGCTGGCGACCATTTCAGTCGTATCGATATACCAAAGCCGCCCACCCGGCGTGGCGACATAGCCATCGATCCCCTCGGCCTCATCGGCTTCCATGTCGTTGACCGAAGGCACCTCGGAGGAGGCGTCTTCCATAAAGCCGCCATGGGTATGAAACGAGGCAACCACGGTCATGTCCTCGGGAAAGCGCGGATCGCAACTGTCCTGATGTCCGCGATAGGCAAGCGAGGCCCGCCACCGCCCGTCCGCATCGCGCCCGATATAGCCGCAAAACTCACGATTTTCAGAAAACGACCGCTGCTGCAGTTGGCCAAGAACCGCTTTTGCGAAACGCAACTCGCCGCGCCCCTGCGCCGCGCCGGGGTGCACAAGACCAAAAAACGCAAACGTCGCGATTGCGGTCAAAAGCGAAACATCTGCCATCGCTGGACCATGGAACCTTTTGACCATCACGCAAACATCAGACACCGCTGGCAGCGCGGCAAAACGGGGCCGCCCGGCAGCAAAAAACCAAAGCTGGGGAATAAAAAAGCGGCGCAAACCCGGCCGTGGGGGTGTGGCGGGCCGTGAACGGCCCGCCGAGGCTCTTAGGCCAGAGCCAGATTGACGGCGCTTTCGCGACCATCACGGCCAACTTCAAGGTCGTAAGTAACCTTTTGGTCGTCGGCCAGACCGGTCAGGCCCGAACGCTCGACAGCCGAGATATGAACGAAAACGTCCTTACCACCGGATTCGGGTGCTACAAAGCCATAGCCTTTAGTTGTATTGAACCATTTCACGGTGCCATTGGGCATGTGAATTCTCCTGTCTAATTTGCTGTCCGCGGAAATGCGACAGCCCGTAGCCGTGTCAGTGCTGATCGAAAGACTGAGGCCGGTAGACGGAGACAGTAGGTCGATAGAGGTAACGTAGCGCATCTTCGCATATGAGGCAGGTTGACGCATAAATCAAGGAAATTCACCGATTTACCGATTTAGGCAAAACCCCGCCGGGAAGCCGGTTTCCACCGGTGGCTTGCCGCCGGAATACCCCACGCGGGCGCGCCCGGTCGTCCCGACAGCGGCCTGAAAGACGATCGTTCCGGGCCCGCTGCAGGCGCGCTATTTGACCGTCAGAATGGCGCAGGGCGCGTCATGGGCGATCCGCTGCGAGGTTGATCCCAGAACCAGACTGGACAGGCTGCCAAGCCCGCGGCGCCCGGTGACGATAAGATCGACACCATTGGCCTTGGCCGTCTCGATCACATGTTTGGCCGGATCGCCCGCGCCAAGGGTTTTAGTGGCGGGGGTGATGCCTTTGGATTCGGCCACCGCTGCTGCATCTGCCAGAACCTGCGTTCCGGCGGCCATGATCTCTTCGGCGGTGGGCGGGATATCCACCACACCGGCCCCCATGGCATAAGAGAAGGTGTCGATCTGCGGGGTATGCGCAAGATGCAGTTTGGCCTCGTATCGTTTGGCGATATCGCAGGCAGCGATCAGCGCGCGGCCGGAAGGCTCTGATCCATCGATAGCGACAAGAATTGAACTGAACATTGGATGCCTCTTTTCATCTAAGTTGCCATCATTCTTACAAATATATGTGGCCCGGCATATGATCTGGATCAAGAGCCATAATCGGCCGGGTCAAATCCCAGGGCCCGCGGGCAACGCACGCCAAACAAGCCCGAGATTTTTGTGTCATTACTTGCTAATCTGCATCCCAATCTACGTTCGGTAACGCGAGGGACGCAATATTTGCTTCTGTTTTTCTCATATGGCGTGACGGCGATCCTGACCGCGGCCTGGGTGATGACAGGCCCGCTATGGGCAGAAAACCACACCCCGGCACAGATCGCCCGGATCGGCGTTCTGGCGTTTCGCGGCGCCCAGGCGGCCAGCCGGCAATGGGACCCGCTGGCCAGCTATCTCAGCCAGTCGATCACCGGCTGGAAATTTCAGATCGTGCCCGTCACACTGGTATCCGCCTCGGAAAAGATCCGCAACAAAGAGCTTGAATTTCTGATCACCAACCCCGGCCATTATGTCTCGCTCTCTGAAAAATTCGGGCTCAGCGTTCTGGCCACCCGCGAGCGTCGCAGCGGCCCCGCCACGCCGGGGCTGTTGAAATTCGGCACCGCGATCTTCGTGCTGCGCAAGGCCGGGCTGAACACGCTCGGCGATCTGCGGGGCAAGCGGATCGCAGCGGTCAGCCCCGATGCATTCGGCGGTTTCCAACTGTCGTGGCATGAATTCGTCAAACAGAACATCGACCCGTTTCGCGACCTTAAATCGGTGCGCTTCATGGGGTTTCCGCAGGACGCTATTGTCAGCGCCGTGCGTACGGGCGAGGTGGACGCCGGCGTGGTGCGCAGCGGGCTTCTGGAAAGCCTTGCCGCCGAGGGGCGGATCGCGCCGGATGATTTCGTGGTCCTGCAGGGTAACAACCAGCCGGGATATCCGCATCGGGTCAGCGGGGCGCTTTATCCCGAATGGCCCTTTACCGCAGTGCCGGGCATCGAAAAATCCCTGCGCGAGGATGTCGGCGCCGCCCTGCTGGCCAGTCAGAGGCCAACGGCCCTGTCCCGCCAGCTGGGCGATCTGTGGTCGGCGCCCCTGTCCTATGAAAGCGTCCGGCGCCTGACCGCCGCCTATCATCAGCGCGATACGGCCGCCGGACGCGGCGAGCAATTCCCGGCCAGCATCCGTGCGGCGCTTGTCGCGCTGCTTGCCGGCGCACTTCTGGCGATGCTTTTGATGGCGCGGCGCAGAGGCCTCACGGCAACTGCGCCCGCCCGGCCCGACCCGCCCGAAACCCTCGATCAGGCGGCATTGTCGATCAAAAACCGCTTTGAAACCCTGACCAGACGCGAGCGCGAGGTTTTATCGATGATCTGCACCGGCGAGCAGTCCAAGACCATCGCCAGCAAACTGGGGATCAGCCCCAAAACGGTGGAATACCACCGCTCGAACCTGCTGCATAAGACCCAGTCAGCAACCTCGGCCCAGTTGGTCCAGCTGGCGACGCGTTTCGGCTATGACCTAGGGGTATCCCCAGGATCTTAGGCGCCCTTCCCGGTGACACTCCGGGTTACCCGAACCTTCCAGCTGTGGAACCTTTGATCTGTGGCCGCGATTTTTTGCCGGCCACGGATAACTGGCGAAAAGCCATTATGGGAGGACTATCATGAAAAACTTTACCAAGGCGGCCTGCGCCGCCGCGACCGCCGTGATTTTCAGCACCGGCCTGCAAGCAAGTGAACACGCCGACCACAACAATGATTACCGAACGTTCCACAGCGGCGGCGAGATCGCCTATGGCAAGATCTCCGACAGTTACTCCAGCGCCCTTGTGATGTATCTGGCCGGAAATCAATTCATGGTCATGGAAGAGCTGATCAAGGATTTTCAGGCGAAAAACCCCGATATCAAGACGATCTATGTCGAAACCATTCCCCCCGGCCAGATACTCAAGGGCCAGATCCTGAAGCAGGGTCAGATCAACGGGGAAAACACCGCCCAGAACCCCGATCTTTTCGCCAGCGTGAACCTTGGGCACCTCAAAAAGCTGAAATCGGCAGGGCTGATGTCCGATTACATGACCTATACCCACAACAAGCTTGAGCTGATGGTCGCCGCCGCCAATCCCAAAGGGATCAAGGGCGCGCAGGATCTGGGACGCGACGATATCGTCCAGTCGCATCCCAACCCGCTGACCGAGGGGATCTTTAAATTCTACGGCTCCAAGATGCTCAAGGATGTCGGGCTTTTTGACAAGGTGACCGGCGGCGCCGAATGCAAAAGCTGCTGGGCGGTCGAAGGCAAGACATGGTTCACCAGCCGCCATCACCGCGAAACACCGCAGCGCATCGAAGAGGGTACCGCCGATGTCGGCATCGTCTGGACCACCGAAGTGGTCCACGCCAAGGCCACCAACCGCGGTGTCGAAGGCGTAGCAATCCCCGCCCCGCTGAACCAGATCGACCGGGTGGGTTATGCCATCGGCGCGCTCAGCACGGGCCGCAACCCCTATAATGCGATGCGCTTTCTGGGCTATCTGGGAACCGCCGGGGCGCAAGGGATTTACCAGAAATACGGCTTTATCCCGGCCAGCGACAGCGAGCTGAAGCTGCAGCCGATCCCTACCGGTAAATAACCCCGAAAATGCCGGGGCCCGGTATCGCGCCGGGCCCTGCACCAAGATGCGCCGCGCCCCGCCGCCTATGGCCCGCGC
>JASBSV010000064.1 GCA_030148745.1 Paracoccaceae bacterium | reverse complement strand
CTTTGAAAAGGGCGACGCGGTGTCGATCAACGGTCAGGCGATGTCGCCCGCCACGATCCTGACGCGCCTGAACGAGCTTGGCGGCAAGCACGGCATCGGCCGTCTGGACCTTGTCGAGGGTCGTTTCGTCGGCATGAAGTCACGCGGCATCTATGAAACGCCCGGCGGCACGATCCTGATCGAGGCGCACCGCGGTATCGAACAGATCGCGCTGGATCGCGGCGCGGCGCACCTGAAAGATGAGCTGATGCCGAAATACGCAGAGCTGATCTATAACGGCTTCTGGTTCAGCCCCGAACGCGAAATGCTTCAGGCGCTGATCGACGAAAGCCAGAAACACGTCACCGGCACTGTTCGCCTGAAGCTTTACAAGGGTCTGGCGCGCACTGTTGGCCGCTGGTCCGATCACTCGCTTTATTCCGAAAGCCACGTCACCTTCGAAGACGACGCAGGCGCCTATGATCAGAAAGACGCCGCCGGCTTTATTCAGCTTCAGGCACTGCGCCTGAAACTGATCGCCATGCGCAACCGGCGCGTCGGTAAGTGATCTAGCGTTCGGCCGTAAGGGCGTATTCGGACAGTTTCTTGTAGATCGGCATTGCCCGCTCCAGCAAAGGCGCGAACCGCGCGTCGATCGCGGGCAGTTCCGGCTCTGGCTCGGCAAAACCGGTGCTTTTATGCACGGCCCCGTACCAATGGCGCGCCCAGACGCCATCGCTGGCGTGGCCCCCTGCGGGCCAGCTTAGCATCCGGTCCGTGTAAGGCAGGTCAATCGCCCGGCACAGCGCCCGCAATATCCCCTCGGGGTCATCGCGCAGATCATGACTGTCGATTACCGGGGGCATATTGCCGCTTAGCACCGCCGCCGCCTCAAAAAGCTCCAGCTGTTGCCCAAAGCCCAGATCGCCGAACACCGGCGCCTCGCGTTTGGCCGCATAACTGGCAATCACCCGCGCCGGATGGCGGATCAGGAACACATTGGCGCAGCTTGAAAGCCAGTCACGCGGAAAATCCGGCAGCATGTGATGCGCCATATGCTTTTGGTAATAAACCACCTTGCCGCCCGGTATCCGCCCCAGACAGGCCGCCGCAACGCGGTCGGCATCCTGCTGACCCGCCGCCAGAATTTCGTCGCGCATCGGATGGTCCAGATCGCTGGCAGCCAGATAGGCGGCATAAAACGGCTCGTCCCAGACCGCGCAGTCACCGCGCGCGGCAAAAGAATACATCAGCGCCGTCGAAAGGTTGCGCGGGCCTGACCACATTGCGATCTTCATGATGCCGTTTCCCGCTGAATTAGAGTCTGATAAAGCTCTCTGATCCGCTTTGTGACGGGTCCCGCATCGCCATCGCCAATCCTGCGCCCGTCAATCTCGGATACCGGCGTCTGCGCCCCGAAAGTGCCGGTCAGAAACGCCTCATCCGCGCCGTAGGTATCGACCAGCGAGTAGTTCCGCTCATAGACCGGGATCCCGTCCTCGCGGCAAAGATCGATCACCTTCTGCCGGGTGATCCCGTTCATGCAATAGTCCCCGGTCGAGGTCCAAACAGCCCCCTTTCGCACGATAAAGAAATTGCAGGCATTCGTTGTATTCACAAACCCATGCACATCCAGCATCAGCGCCTCATCCGCCCCGGCCTTTTCCGCCGCGATACAGGCCAGAACACAGTTCAGCTTGGAATGAGAGTTCAGCTTGGGGTCCTGGCTCATCGGCAGGCCGCGAATATGCGGCACGGTGGCCAGGCGGACGGGGCGGGGCAGCGACGGGCGCGAATGTTCAACGATGATCACCATCGTCGGCCCCGACCGCGAGAGCGATGGGTGCTGAAACGGGTGAATTTTCACACCCCGCGTTATCATCAGCCGGGCATGCGCGCCGCTGTGCATGGCATTGGCATCCCGGGTCGCCTCCAGCGCCGCAATGACGCCGGCGCGGTCCATGCCGATATCAAGATCAATCGCCTTGGCGGCCTCGAACAGACGATCCATGTGATCGTCAAGAAACGCCCAGCGCTCGTTATAAAGCCGCAGACCCTCCCACACCCCGTCCCCCAAAAGGAACCCGGAATCATAAACACTGACCTTCGCCTCGGCGCGCGGAACAATCGCCCCGTCGACGTAAATCATGATCTCATCATTGCGGGCGTCATCAGCGCTTTGATGGGTTGTTACCTTGTCGGTCATTGGATCGCCTTTCAGATCGGTATTTCGGCGCGCGCGCTCAACTTCCCGTGACCTCACCAGCCGGTGAGTTGCCGTAAGAGAGCATTGCGGGTTTTCTTGAGGCAAGAGGAGAGTTTCCTATGTCTTTTGT
>JASBSV010000048.1 GCA_030148745.1 Paracoccaceae bacterium | reverse complement strand
TAAGGAGAAGACCCATGAAGGTCAGGAATTCGCTCCGCTCGCTGAAAAGCCGGCATCGCGATTGCCGCGTGGTGCGCCGTAAAGGGCGTGTCTATGTCATCAACAAGACTCAGCGCCGGTTTAAGGCCCGTCAGGGCTGATCGCGAAAAGGCTGACGTTGTTGGCCAGACAATAGCAGATATGAAAAGCCGCCCGGTTCGGGCGGCTTTTCGCACTTCGTGGTGCATATCAGCGGTTCAGAGGTTCGGAGCGCAATACCTGCTCCGAGCCCTTAGTTCCTGATGCTGTGCACGTCACAAATGTCGGTTCTTGGCCGAGGTGCGAGATTTTGATTGAGTCAGCAATTTATCTGACTAAAGTCAGATAAATGCACCAAGATGAAATCACCCGCATTCGGAACTTTGGTCGTTCGGTTGCTGTAGAGGTCGGCGCGCTGGAAGACTCATTTCTGAACCGAGGGCGGCCGCTTGGTGCAGCGCGTGTTCTAAATGCCATCGGGCTTGGATACGAAAATCTCTCGGAGCTGCGCGCTTTTCTGAGGCTGGATACCGGCCTTCTGAGCAGATTACTCCGGGGGCTTGAGGCAGAAGGCCTCATCGAAACAAAGCCAAATCCGAATGACCGCCGCAGCCGCATAGCGAGTCTCACGGCGAATGGCAAAGAGGAATTCGATATCTACGAAAAGCTATCCGATGAACGGGCCGCGACCATTTTGGCCCGACACAAGCATGCACGCCGCCTGCTCGATGCCATGGATATCGTCACCGTCGCCTTGTCGCGTGAGGATATCGCCTTCGAAGAGGCGGACTATGCGTCCGGCATAGCCACCAAGTGTCTCAGTGCGTTTGCGGCGGAACTGAGCAAACGGCTGAAACTCGAATTTGATCTCAAGAAGTCGGGTGATCCTGAGCTGTCACAAATGAAGCCCCCCCACGGAACCTTTGTTGTTGCCAGACTCGGGGACATGCCTGTGGGCTGTGTTGGCGTCAAAGGGACGGGTGTTCATTTTGCAGAGGTGAAACGGATGTGGATCGCACCTGCGGCAAGAGGGTTGGGATTGGCGCGACGCATGATGACCACCGCCGAGGACGCGGCGCGGGCCCTGGGCATCGACACACTACGTTTGGATACCAACAGTGCCTTGTTCGAGGCTGTCAGTCTCTATCGAAATATGGGTTGGACGGAAATCGAGAGGTTCAATAATGACCCATACCCGGACCTTTTCTTCGAAAAACAGCTTTAGCAAGAGGATATAGCGGCCATTGGGTTGTCGCAGAAAATGGCAACTTCGTCCCGCTGAGCCGACATTCGAGCCGGAAATTTCTTCGGGAGCTTGTGTTCGACATGGTATCTTGCCGACCAGGAGTTCGGTCCAAAGCTGCGTCATTTACTGCAAAAAGCCGCCCGGTTCGGGCGGCTTTTCTCGTTTTCGGACCCTTACGCATTTGCAAAGGCTAAGCGGGACTGCCCCCTCAGCGCAGAATGCTTTCGGCAAGGATACGCACAACCACGGCCTGGTTGACATATCCGGTCACCTCCATCCCGCGCTCGTTCTGGAACCGGCGGATCGCCCGGCGGGTGCGTTCGTCAAAGACCCCGTCGATGGCGCCCGGTTTCAGGCCCAGCGCGTTCAGCCGCTGTTCGATGATGGTGCGCGTGGCGGCATTCATGCCCAGCCGGTCTTCGGCCGCCTTGGCCGATTCCATCGCCTTGGCGTTCTGCTGCTCCTGCACAAGCTCGTCGCGGCGTGCGCGCGCCTCGGCGGCGAAACTGCCTTTGGGATATTTGCTCAGATAGCTGTCATAGGCCTCAACCGTATCCTGATTGCTGACCCGCTCCCAAAGCTGACGCTCCTGCCCGACGATAGAGTCGCGGCGCTGCTTTTCGATCTCGGCAAGCCGCGCGGTCGCCACTTCGGCATATTTGCCGTCGTGATACCGCTTGAGATAGGCGCGATAGCCCGCCTCGTCACCAACCGCGCCGGTCTCGCGCCAATAGGCCTCATCGGCGCGTTCCTGTTCGGCCTTGCGGCGCTCGGCCTGCGCCTGAAGCTCGGCTGCGCGCTTGTCGGCCTGCACCTTGAGGGCGCCGATTTGCTCGCGCGTCAGAAAGCCGGTGGCGTCATAACCGTTCTTCTGCTGCCAAGCGCCAATGGCCGCCCGGGTGCCCTTGCCAAAGATCCCGTCGATCCCGCGCGTGTTATAATCAAGGATCGAAAGATTGCGCTGAATTTCGCGCCGCTGATCCCGGCTTAGCCCAAGGTTTTCTTCCTGAACGCGGGCATCGCGGTTCGGCTCGGCGCGCACACCGGTCACGATCTGGCGCGCCTCTTTGGCGTGCTGGCCGTCGGGATAGCGGTCCAGATAGCTTTGATAAGCCTCGACGGTGTCGATATCGCGCACCGCGTTCCAATAGCCCTCGTCGTCCGAGCCAGAATTTCGCGCCGGCGCGGGTGCCGGTGCGGGCGACGCGGACTGACTGGCGAGAAACCGCAGTGTGTCCGGCTTATAGCCCGAAACGGTGATACCGCGCATATGGTCGGCCTGTGTGACGATTTCGGCATCCTCGACCGCCAGAACCGATTCGATGAAATTTGCGGCCTTTTCGGGTTCAGTCTGAACGATAGTGACGCCCTGCGGCGCCTCGATCGTGCCGATGCCCTGATTAAGATAGGGACCCATCTGGCCGGTATCGCCATCGCTTGCCAGAACCAGAATGGCCCGGCCCGGCACTTTGGCCAGTATCGCCTCGATGGCCGAGAGCGGCATCGCTTCGGAAGAGATCGAGGCAAGCTCGGGGTTTCTGATGTCGGTCGGCAGGAAATAGGTTTCGGTGCCGGAATTCACAAAACGCCCCGACAAGACAACGATCACACCATCGGCATTACGTGCCGCCTGCGCGAACTGCCCAGCCAGACCGGCCATGGCGCGCATCTTGGCGTCTTCCTGCGACAGAACCACAACGCCCGCATCCTTCAGCGCGCCGGCGGCCTGAACGACCTGACCGCCGCGCCTGACATCGCGCATCCGGTCATAATTTCCGTTCCCGATAACAAGCGCCACGTCTTCGGCGACCGCAGCCCCCGCGACAATGCTGAAAAACACGGTGACAATCGTCACCCTTTTCAGCCGCGCAGTTCCCTTTTCATTCATAGTTCCTAGCATCGTCTATTACCTTTCCGTCGCGAGGCAATGTGCCGGGCGCGACCAGCTTGACCACACCTCTCAACTTCAGGACGTCCATAATAGTTCCCTCAAACAGGCCAGGATCTGTCTCTCGGGTCTCCAGTTGCACGGTCATCACGTCGCGCTCACCCTCACGGGTGGCGGTGACGCGGGCGCGTTCGATCTGCGGATGGCGCGCCACCAGGGCCGCGACCTGCTCGGGGCGCACGAACATGCCCTTGATCTTGGTGGTCTGGTCGGCGCGGCCCATCCAGCCCTTGATCCGCATGTTGCTGCGCCCGCAAGGGCTCTGCCCCGGCAGGACCGCGCTCAGATCGCCGGTGGCAAAGCGGATCAGCGGGTAATCGGGGTTCAGTGTGGTTACCACAACCTCGCCCACCTCACCCGGCGCGACCGGATCGCCCGTTCCGGGGGTGACAATCTCGACGATCACACCCTCATCGACGATCAGCCCCTCCATTGCGGGGCTTTCATGGGCGATGTTGCCCAGATCCGCGGTCGCGTAATTCTGCAGACATAAGATGCCGCGGTCGCTGTATTCCTGCCTGAGCGCGGGAAACAGGGCGCCGCCGCCGACAACCGCCTTGGACAGCTTCACCTGCTCGCCCATCTCATCGGCCTTGTCCAAAATGACCTTCAGGTAGTCGGGTGTGCCGGCATAGGCCGTCGCGCCGATATCCACCGCCGCGCGCACCTGCATTTCCGTCTGCCCCGTCCCCGCCGGGATCACCGCCGCGCCCACGGCCCGCGCGCCGTTTTCAAAGATCATGCCCGCCGGCGTCAGATGATAGGAAAAACAGTTCTGCACGATATCGCCGGCGCCAATGCCCGCCGCGGTCAGAAACCGGCCCAGCCGCCACCAGTCATGGCTGATCTGGCCCGGTTCGTAAATCGGGCCCGGCGATTGGAAGATATGCGCAAACTGCGCCGCAGCCGCCGCTGTAAAGCCGCCGAAAGGCGGACGCGCCTGCTGCGCCGCGCCCAGACCGGATTTGCGCAGAACCGGCAGCCGCGCCAGATCGCTGACCGTGGTGATCGCCGCTGCCTCGACCCCGGCAAGGCTGTCGCCATAACCCGCCAGCCCCTGCGCCGCCGCGATCTGTGCCGGCAGACAGGCCGCGTATGAAGCCGCGCGCGCATCCTCGGAACGGGTTTCAAGATCGTCGAAATATTTTGCCACCTTCTGTCCTCCAACTGGCACCGCTGGCAGCTTGGCACGTCACTACCGCCGACAAAAGGGCCAACCGGGGCCGCACGCGCGATGGCACGGCGCGCAATCATGTATTAACATTGAACATTAACCGGCCCGGATCGCGCCCTGCGGCGTAATAATATGGGGAGATTAGCACCCGATGACTGAACAAGAGGCGCCCTGAAATGGCTCAGAGAAAAGTAAGAGATCTTCGCAAGCTGCTTGCGGCGCGGGCGCGCAAACGCGCCGCGCGCGGCGCCGTCGGAGCGCCCCCAAGCGCGCTGCATGTCCCCGAGCAGGCCAGCCAGACCGCGGTTCAGCTCCTACGCTATTCCAGCGCCGGCATCACCAGTTACAAAGCCGACGATCCCGGCTTTTGGGATGAAAGCGATGAACTGCGCTGGATCGATATCAGCGGGCTGAGCGATGCCGAACAGATCGCAAAAATCGGCCAAAAACTCGAGCTTCACCCCCTTACGATCGCGGATTTGTTTCACACCGGGCAGCGGCCCAAGACCGAAATCGCACCGAAATATATCCAGATCGTTCTGAAAATGCCCGTGGGCGGCCCGCCGTTCGAGGCCGATCAACTTACACTGATACTGGGCCAAAACTTTGTGCTGAGCATTCGCGAGCATGAGCGCGACTGCCTTGCCCCGGTCCGGGCCCGCCTTGACGATGGCTCCGGCCGCATCAGAAGCAGCTCTGCCTATCTGACCTATGCGCTGATCGACACGGTCATCGACACTTATTTTCCGCTGCTCGAAAGCTATGGCGATGTCACCGAGGAGTTGGAAGAGCGCATCCTGACCAAACCGCAGACAGGTTCGGTCCGGGTCATTCACCTTTTGAAGCGCGAACTGCTTGAACTTCGCCGCGCCCTCTGGCCCCAGCGCGAGGCGGTGAACGCACTTTTGCGTGATGACGTGCCCTTTTTCGACGACACACTCACCACCTATCTGCGCGATTGCTCGGACCATTCCTTTCAATTGATGGATATGGTCGAAGTATATCGCGAGGTGTCTCAGGGGCTGGTCGATCTGCATCTTTCCAGCCTCAGCAATCGAATGAATGAGGTGATGAAAGTGCTGACAATCATCGCCACGCTCTTTATCCCGATGACCTTTATCGCCGGCGTCTACGGGATGAACTTTGACCGCGCCTCGCCCTGGAACCTGCCGGAACTTAGCTGGCGCTTCGGCTATCTTTATGCGCTCGGCTTGATGGCTACATCCTCTGCGATCATGCTGTTCATCTTCTGGAAACTTGGCTGGATCTTCAGCGGCGGCGATGACAATTATCGCTATGGCAAACCGTCAGACCCACCCCAGAAGCCAGAATAATATCAACAAAAACAAGAGCCATGTTCCAATAATCACGGCAAGCGAATAAAGGCGGCGGATCTCGGGCCGGCCGTGCTGCGCCCGCGCCTGCGCCCGCAGATCGGCGCGCAGGGCCTCAGGGATCAGCCGCAGCGCCAGAAAAATTCCCGCCGGCACAATCAGCAGATCGTCCAGCTGTCCCAGCACCGGGATGAAATCCGGGATCAGGTCGATCGGGCTAAGGGCATAGCCCAATGTCACCAGCGCAACCGCCTTGGCCGGCCAGCCGACGCGCCTGTCGCCCAGCGCCAGCCATAGGACCACAAGCTCATCAAACCCTGCCCGCGCCCATGTCTTCAGCCGTTCGCCAATGGTTTGTTTGGGGGACACCTGAACGCCTCGCTTTGCATCGCCGCACACGCCCCGCCATCAGGCGAAACAGCCCGGCAGGCAGATGGCAGATTACAAATCTGTATAGCGAATGAAAGGCCACCTTCATACCCGCAGACCACTTCGGTTTCATCGAGATTGTGATGACGGAGACATCAAAATGACAGTTCAACCCAAGAAACGCCGCGCCGGGCGGATTACCGCAGCGCTGCTTGCCGCCACCATTGCGTCCAGCGGCGTTGTTGCGCTTGGTCCGACGGCGGCTCTGGCCGTGCCGGCCGGCGGCTACAGCAAACTTGTCGAAGCAGTATCGCCGGCCGTGGTGTTTATCGAAGTTACCTCAAAAGTAACCCCCGCCACGGCCGACAACCCCCAGATGCAAGAGCTGATGCGCCGCTTTGGCGGGCAGCTTCCGATGATGCCGCAGCAGGCGCAGCCGCAGCAAAGCCTTGGTTCAGGCTTTATCATCAGCAAGGACGGTGAGATCGTGACCAACAACCACGTCGTCGAAAACGCCCAGACCGTGAAGGTCAAGCTTTCCGACGGGCGCAGCTTTGATGCCAAAGTTCTGGGAACCGACCCGATGACCGATCTCGCTCTGCTCAAGATCGACTCAAAAGAGCCGCTCCCGGTCGTCAGCTTCGGCGATTCCAGCAAGATCAAGGTCGGTGACGAAGCCATCGCTGTCGGCAACCCATTTGGGCTTGGCGGTACGGTGACATCGGGGATCATCTCGGCCACCTCGCGCAACATCAACGCTGGCCCCTATGACAACTTCATCCAGACCGACGCGGCGATCAACCGCGGCAACTCGGGCGGGCCGCTCTTTGACGCTGCCGGCGAGGTCATCGGCGTTAACACCGCGATCTTCTCGCCCGACGGCGGTTCGGTCGGCATCGGATTTGCCGTGCCCTCGAACATGGTGAAAAAGATCGTCGCCGATCTGCAGAACAACGGCAAGATCAATCGCGGCTGGCTGGGTGTCCAGATCAAACCGATGAGTGACGAAGTGGCTTCGGCGCTGGGTTATACCAAGCCGATGGGTGCGGTGATTCAGGCTATTCAGCCCGATAGCCCGGCCGCCAAAGCCGGCCTGAAAGACGGTGATATCATCCTGTCCTTCGCCGGCACCAAGATCGTCGAGCTGCGCGATTTGTCCCGCGCCGTCGCCGACAAGGCCCCCAAATCGGTCGAGAAAGTTGTCATTCTGCGACGCGGCTCCAAGATGACGCTGGACGTCACGCTTGGCAATCTCGCCGCCCAAAAGGCCTAGTGTCCCTCCCGTTATTCGCCGGGTATTCCCCAAGACATTAGTCCGGCGAATACATTATCCACTCGCGGGAGACCGTGCTCCGGTGTTGAAAAACATCGGAGCACAGCGTTATCTAGGCATGATAACACATTGGGGACAGTTAAATGGCAGAAGTTTCAGCCGCCTTGGAGGGCGGCTTTTTCAAACGGCTAAAGCCGATTTTGCCAATCCTTCTGACCGCGGCCCTGTTCGCCGGTGGCGCCTATGCGCTTTATCACCTGCTCAAACCGGTCCATTTCAACGACGTTATGAACCAGATCCGCAGCACGCCTGCAGGGATTATCGCGCTGGCGCTTTTGACCACTGCGGGCAGCTATACGGCCCTTATCGGTTATGATTGGTCGGCGCTGCGATATATCCACAAGAAACTTCCGCTTCATGTAATCGCCATGGGCGGCTTTCTTGGCTATTCTTTCGGCAACACCATCGGTGCGGGCCCGATATCGGGCGGGGCGGTGCGCTATCGTATCTATTCGGCCCTTGGACTGACCGGCTTCGACATCGCCCGGATCGCGGCCTTTGGCGCCATCGCCTTCAGCTTCGGCGTGGTCATCCTTGGCTTTGGCGCACTGGCCTACCACCCCTATGCACTGGCCGGGCTGACCACACTCAGCCCCGAGATCCTGCGCTGGATTTCGCTGGCCATCCTGATTGTCTTCGTCGGCTTTCTGGGCGTACTTGGAATGCGCAAATCCTCGGTCACGATCCGGGGCTTTCGCCTTGTCTCGCCATCGCCGCGTGTCATGCTGGGCCAGCTTGGCTTTACCGCCATCGATCTGCTGCTGGCCGCTACCACTCTTTACCTCTTGCTGCCGCCCAATGATCTGGGCTTTGCCACCTTCCTTGCGGTTTTCACCGCCGCAACAGCCGCCGGCGTGATCAGCCATGTCCCCGGCGGGGTCGGCGTCTTTGAAACCGTCATCATCGCCGCCCTGCCCGCCACTGTGCCTGTGGAAGAGGCCGCAGCCGGCCTTCTTCTCTATCGGCTGATCTATTATCTTGTGCCCTTCGCTCTGGCGCTGATGACGCTTTCACTTAGCGAACTGAAAATGGCCCGCACACGCGTTCCCGCCGCACAAGCGCAGGCGCTGGAACCGGTTTTCCGCGCCGTCAGTTCCATCGTGCCGCTTGCTATGGCAGCCATGATCTTTGCCTCCGGCGCCTTTATGCTGATCTCGGCCGTTATCCCCTCGACAAGCCGTTTTGCAGAAAGTCTCGAACTGTTGTTGCCCGTCGGCTTTGTCGAAGGCGGCGCGCTTTTGTCCAGCGCCATCGGTGCGGCGCTTGTCATCGTCGCCCATGCGATGCTGCGCCGGGTCGAGGGGGCCTATTGGCTTGCCGCTGCTGCGCTGGGCGCCGGCGTGATCGTGTCTTTGCTTCACGGGCTGGATTACGAACGCGCTCTGGTTCTGGCGCTGGCGCTGCTGGTTCTGCTGCCCTGCCGGCGCGAGTTTTACCGAAGCACACGGCTGACCCGCAACGCCCTTTCACCCGGCTGGGTGATCATGGTTGGCGCGCTTATCCTTGCCGGTTTCGCGGTATTTTTCTTTGCAAATAAATCGACCCCCTACTCGAACGAGCTTTGGTGGCAGTTCGCGGTCGACCAGCGGGCTCCGCGCGCCATGCGCGCCGGGCTTGTGGGGTCACTGGTTCTGGGTCTGATGGCCCTGATCTTTATTCTCAAGCCGCCCCGGTTTCACGGCGGTCTGGCCACGGCGGATGATCTGGAACGCGCCGCCGCCATTATCGCCGCACAGGAAAACCCCGACGCCAATTTTGCCCTGACGGGGGATAAGTCGATCATGTTTTCCGACAGCGGGCGGGCTTTCCTGATGTACCGCATCCAAGGCCGGTCATGGATCGCCCTAGGCAACCCGGTCGGTGATCCTGAGGACGCCGCGCAGCTGTGTTGGGAGTTTTTGGATGCCGCGAATGCCGCCAATGGAAGGGCGGTCTTTTACGAAACGACGCAGGATTTGCTGCCGCTATGGGTCGAAATGGGTATGGCGCTGCACAAGATGGGGGAAGAGGCGGTTGTGCCCCTTGCGGATTTCAGCCTTGAAGGCAGCGACCGCAAAAAGCTGCGCACCGCCCATAACCGCGCCGGGCGCGACGGGCTGAGCTTTGAGCTTCTGCCCGCGCCGGTCAGTGACGCTCAGATGCAGGAGCTCAAGGAAATCTCGGACGCATGGCTGGGGGAAAAGAACAGCACGGAAAAGCAGTTCTCGGTCGGACGATTCGACCCCGAATACCTGCGCCGTTTTCCGATCGCGGTGGTGCGCCATCAGGGCAAGACAGTTGCTTTCGCCAATGTGCTGACAACCGACCTCAAGAAGGTCGCGACGATCGACCTGATGCGCCAGCTGCCCGATGCACCGCCCGGGCTGATGGATTTTCTGTTCACCGAACTTATGCTGGCACTCAAGGATCAGGGCTTTGCCGAGTTCAGCCTCGGCATGGCGCCTCTGGCCGGTCTGGAGACCCGCCGCGGAAGCCGCTGGACCGCCCGAATGGGCGCGCTGATCTACCGCCATGGTGGGCATTTCTACAATTTCGAAGGTCTGCGGCGGTTCAAGGACAA
>JASBSV010000047.1 GCA_030148745.1 Paracoccaceae bacterium | reverse complement strand
GGGCGAGCCGCGGGCGATGATGCGCAGATCGACGTCCGGGCCAAGCGGTGTCTTGCGGGCGTGAACGGCAAGAATTTTCTCGCGCCCCTTGATGTCGGGGTTGGGGACGGTGACCTGACGGTCAAAACGGCCCGGGCGCAGCAGCGCGGGGTCAAGCACGTCCTTACGGTTCGTGGCCGCAACGATGATCACGCCTTCATTGGCCTCAAAACCATCCATTTCGACCAGAAGCTGGTTCAGCGTCTGTTCGCGTTCGTCATTGCCGCCGCCATAGCCTGCGCCGCGGTGGCGGCCGACGGCGTCGATCTCGTCGATGAAGACGATGCAGGGGGCGTTCTTTTTGGCCTGCTCGAACATGTCGCGCACACGGGATGCGCCGACACCGACGAACATTTCCACAAAGTCCGAGCCCGAGATGGTGAAGAAGGGCACGCCCGCCTCGCCGGCGATGGCGCGGGCGAGAAGGGTTTTACCGGTACCCGGAGGGCCGACCAAAAGCGCGCCTTTGGGGATCTTGCCGCCAAGGCGGCTGAACTTTTGCGGGTTGCGCAGAAACTCGACAATCTCTTCCAGCTCTTCCTTGGCCTCGTCGATACCGGCGACATCGTCAAAGGTCACGCGGCCATGCTTTTCGGTCAGCATCTTGGCCTTGGATTTGCCAAAGCCCATCGCGCCGCCTTTGCCGCCGCCCTGCATCCGGTTCATGAAATAGATCCAGACGCCGATCAGCAGGATGAAGGGCAGGAAGGTCATCAGAACAGCGGTAAAGCCCGACTGTTCCTGCGGCTTGACCTGAAACGGCACCTTCTTGTCGATCAGCAGTTTGGTCAGACCGGATTCGCTTGGCTTGATGGTGGTGTATTGGGTGCCATCGGTGGTGCGATAGGTCACCCGTTCGCCATCCAGCGTTGCCGAAGCGACATTGCCGTTTTCGATGCTGGTTACAAAACTGGAATAATCGATCGAGCGCGACGACATCGCAGACTGCCCGCCCGAAAAGAGGTTGAACAAGGCCAGGACGAGCAAAAACAGCACGACCCAGAATGCGACATTTCTCGCGTTGCCCAAAGGTGGTCTCCTTGAAAATATAGCGGGCCCGGACAGGATACCGGGCTTTGCCATAACATAGTCACTAACCGGGCCGGTTCAATGCGATAAAAACGTCGCGTGAAAGGGGCCGGCGGGCGGGCAGAGCGTTTCGCTGTAGCGCGGACCGAACCCCAGCCTTTGGCAGGCGATCAGATCCTCGCCATCCCAGAGCGCGGGCACCGCCGCAAGGGCCGCGCGCGGGGCGCTGCCCGGCGGGGGCGGGCCGATCCGGGCAAGCCCCTCGGGGCCCAGAGCGCGGAGCTCGAAGCCTTTGATATCAGGCCCCTGGGCCAACCAGCGCCGGTCCCACAGATGCCCCGGCCCGGCGGGGCAGGCCAGTGTCGCAACCGCCGCATATTCGCGCGTCACGCGCAGATGCGTCTTGCCCGAATGGATCAGGCAGCCGTGCAGGGTGGCGGATTTTCGCGCTAAAGCCGCCAAAAGCGCCTGTTCCAGCGGCTGTGCGCGGGGGCGGTAATCGGCCGACGAGACCCATTTGAGCGCTGCGGCCAAGAGGCGCAGCTGTGTGTCACGCTCGGTCTGTTGCAGGCCGGCGCGGTCGAAAATCAGATCGCCATCCTCTTGCGTGACAATCGCGCAGGCGACCTGATGGGCGCGCCGGTCCAGCGCCTCGCGCGCGCGCGCCAGACGTGCGCCGGTCTGGTTCAGCCCAGCCGGCGTCACCCCCAACGGCGCCAGAAGCGCCAGCGCCTTGCGCGCCCTGACCCGGTCAAAACGCAGATCATCGTTTGAGGGATCATCGACCCAGCCGACCCCGAGATCTTGTAGAAATTCACGCAATTGGGCGCGGCTTAAGCCCAGAAGCGGCCTTAGAATTTCAAAATTCCCACTTTTACGCGCCTCCCGGGGCGGCCAGCCAGCCGAGCGGGCGGGAGCATCGTCAGGGGCATCCGCAAGATCGCCCGGCGGCGCGATATCGGCCACGATGCGGCGCGCGGCCATGCCCGAGAGCCCCTCAACCCCCGAGCCACGGGCCAACCGCATCAGGATGGTTTCGGCCTGATCGTCGGCGGTATGACCCAAAAGGATGTGCCCCACCCGGCCACGCCAGCGGCTGAAAAGGGCCAGCCGGGCCCGGCGCGCGGCATCCTGCAGGTTGCCCTGCCCGTCATGGCCCGTCCATTTCAGCGTGGCGTGAGAAAGGCCAAGCCCGGCCGCGGCCTGCGCGACCTGCTGCGCCTCTTGCGCGGCGGCGGGGCGCAGCCCGTGATCGACGGTTACCACCCAAAGCGTGACGCCGCGATCGCGGGCCCAGCCGGCGGCCAGATGCATAAGCGCCATGCTGTCGCTGCCGCCCGAGACGGCAAGCCCGATGTCACCGGGCGGGCGGGGGCCCAAAAGCTGCCCCATCTGATCGGCAAAGCCCTGCCTGAGCGTCACGAACAGCCCAGATCGCCGCGCGCCTTCTGGGCCTCGGCATCGGGTTTACCGCCAGGAAAGCGGGTCGAAACCTCGCCCAAAGTGACGCAGGCCTCGGAAGTCTGGCCAAGCGCGGCCAGCGTGACCCCCAGCCGCAAGAGCGCGTTCGGCGCATTGGCACCGGTGGGATCGCTTGAAAAGCTTTCCAGATAGGCGCGCGCCGCCGAAGAGGTTTCGCCCAGACCTTCCAGAGCCCGGCCCCGGAAATATTGCGCCGCCGAGGTCAGCTGCCCGCCGGGATAATTGTTCACAAATGCCTCGAAACCGGCGGCGGCATTGACGAACTGGCCTTGGTCAAGCGCGGCTTTGGCGGCGTCGAAATCGGCCTGTTCGGCGACCGCCAGTTCGGTGGTGGCCCCGCCTGTGCCTGTGCCGGTATCAGTGCCAGCCCCGCCCGCGGCAGGCGCTGCTGCCGTGGCGGGCAGTTTGCCGCCCCCCAGAATGCCGGTCTTGGGCAGTTTGGAGATGTCGCATTTGGCGTCAAGCTCGCACAGGCGAAACTCAAGATCGCCGATCCGGTTGGTCCCGTCCTTGACCACACTGTTGAGCCGGAACTCAAGCCGTTCGGTCTTGGCCGTCAGGCGCTGCATCTCGATCTCGATCGCGTCGAGCCGTTCCAGAGGCGCGCTGCCCGCCGCCGGGACCGAGGGGCCTGACGTCGTGGAAAGCTCGCGCTTGAGGCGCTGCAGTTCGACATAAAGCACCGAAAGCTCCTGCCGG
This sequence comes from Paracoccaceae bacterium, assembly GCA_030148745.1. GTDB lineage: Bacteria > Pseudomonadota > Alphaproteobacteria > Rhodobacterales > Rhodobacteraceae > JASBSV01. Next base: position 31,061 of record JASBSV010000047.1, on the reverse strand, counting down.
ATGTCGGCAAGGGTCTGGTCGCTGGCCTGCGCCGGCGCCTGAACGGGCGCCAAAGCAAGGCTGAGCGCCAGGATCAGGCCGCGCAGGGTCAGCCGCCTGTCCCCACGCGCAGAACGGTTACGGCACGACGGTTTTGTGAGTAGCATGATTCATCCGAACAGATCGCAATGGGGCGTTCCTTGCCATAGCTTACGGTGCGCAGGCGGTCGGCGGCAATGCCCCGACTGACCAAAAACTCTTTGGCCGAGCTGGCCCGGCGCGCGCCCAGCGCAAGGTTATATTCGCGGGTGCCCTGCTCGTCTGCGTGCCCTTCGATCGTCGCGCTGTAATCGGTGTTGGCCTGAAGCCATGCGGCCTGAGCCGTCAGGGTCTGGCGCGCCTCGTCGCTCAGCGTGGACTGATCGACGGCAAAAAGCACGCGGTCGCCCACGGTGTTCTGGAAATAGGCCGGAGAGGCGGGATCGGCAGCGGCATTGGCGCTGGCGTTCAGATCAACCGAATTGCCGCCGGCGAAACGGTCGGGGTTGGTGCAGGCCGCGAGCCCCAGCACCAGAACGAGGGCCGCGAGTTTGAATGATGTCTTCATGTCTCTGTCCTGCTCATTTTTGTTGGTTGCATTATCTGTACCATTTTACGTTCGATTTGAAAACGCATCCTATTTCTGTAGCGGTGACCACGAGGGGTCGGAGGCGCCGCCGGGGGTGGGAACGCGTTTGAGATTGCGCCCGGTGATATCGACCGAATAGAGGGTCGAGCTTCCCTGTGCGCCCTGACTTTCGCGCGAGAACATGATCACCCGGCCATTGGGCGACCATGTCGGCCCTTCATCGAGGAAAGATGAGGTCAAAAGCCGCTCTTCGCTGCCGTCCACGCGCATCACGCCGATATGAAAACGGCCCTGATATTGTTTGGTAAAGGCGATCAGATCGCCGCGCGGGGACCAGACCGGCGTACTGTAGCGGCCTTTGCCAAAGCTGATGCGCTGCGCCTCGCCGCCGCCCGAGGGCATGATATAAAGCTGCTGGTTGCCCGAGCGGTCACTTTCAAAGACGATCTGGCTACCGTCGGGCGAAAAGCTGGGCGCGGTTTCGATCGAAGGCGCCGAGGTCAGGCGCTGACGCGCGCCGCTGGCAAGATTCAGCTTATAAAGATCGGTGTTGCCGCCCGAGGACAGCGAAAACACCACCGCCTGACCATCGGGTCCAAAGCGTGGCGCAAAGGTCATCGTGCCGGGCTGTTCGTCAAGCGCGCGGCGGGTGACCGAGGCGACGTTCATCTCGTAAATCCGCGGAAAGCCGCTTTCATAAGAGGTATAGAGCACCCGGTCGCCGGTGGGCGAGAAGCGCGGCGCCAGAACGATCGAGCGGTCGTCGGTCAGATATTGCACATTGGCGCCATCGTAATCCATGATCGCCAGCCGCTTTTTGCGAGCGTCCTTGGGCCCGCTTTCGGCGACAAAGACCACACGGCTGTCGAAATAGGCGCCCTCGCCGGTGATCCGGCTATAGACGGCATCAGCCACTTTATGGGCCATGCGCCGCCAGCTTCCCGTGGAGCCGCCAAACTGAAGCCCATCGCCCAACTGGGCCTGAGCGAAAACATCGAAGACCCGGAATTTCACCGTCATGCGCCCATCGGTCCCGGCGCTGACCGCGCCGGTGATCAGCGCCTGAGCATTGATCGCCTTCCAGTCGGCATATTGGACCGGCGCATCGAAACTGGTGATGCGGCTGATGAACGCCTCGGCCGGGATCTGACGGAAAAGCCCGGTGCCGGCCAGATCATCGGCAATCACCTGCGCGATATCGCGGGCAAATTCCCCCGCTGCGGGGTTTTCGGCGATAAAGGCCGGGGCGGCAAAGGGCAAAGGCTCTATCACGCCTTCGGTGATGGTGATCCTGAGCGGTCCGGACCGTTCCTGAGCCGAAAGGGGCGCCGCAAAGGCGAGCAACAACAGAACTAGTGAAGCGAGGTTTCTCATTTGATCCTCATTTTCTCCGGATTGAATGTCATTTCAATATCCTGCCAACGTCCATATTTCTCGACCGGCAGATTATAGCCACCCGCACCACAGCGAATGATCGCCCGGCGCGCCGTCTCATAGGCCTGTTTCGCCGCGGCGGCTGATCCACCCTCGGACGACAACATCCGGATCGAGCCTGCGTCCGGGGTGCCGTCCCGGTTCATCGATACACCGACAACCACCGTCGTGGCCAGCGCCTCGGACGATAGAGAGCCGACATTCCAACAAGCCTGCACCGCAACGCGCAGCGCATCTTTCTCGCCTCCCGTCAGGGGCGGTCCGCTGGGGGCGGCGGGCGCCGGCGCGGTAGCGGCCAGCGCGGCGGCAACGGCGCTGTCGGTTGCCGATTTAGCCGGCGGTTTCGGCGGCTTGGCCGGATTAGCCGCAACTTTGGGGGCGGCGGGTCTGGATGGCCGGGTCTTGGGGCGCTGAGATTTAAGCGGGGCTTTGGGCTTTTCCGCCTCGGTCACGATCTCGGTCGCGGCCTGCGCCGGGGCCTTGGCCTCTTTGGGTTTTTGCGGCGTCTTGTCGGCGGCCAGCGGATCGGGCGCCACCTCTTTCTGCGCCTGATCCGAGATCTGCGCATCCTTAGGCGGCGCCGGGGCGGCCTTGGGCGCCACGCGGGGCGCCGCCTGCTGCTGCGGCGGCTGGGGCGTTTTCACGACCAACCGGGCCGAGGTTTGGGTATCGGGCGACGGCGGGGCGGCGGGGGCGGTTTCACCTGAGGGCGCCTTTGGCAAAGGCTCGATCGCGGTGACATCGGGGCTGGCATCGGCGGCGGGCGGGGCCTTTGGGCTAGGCGCATCGGTGGTCTTAACCGGCGGTTCGGCAGCCGGAGCCTGCGGCGCGTTTTCCTGCGGCGGCACCGGCGGCGGCGCCGGTGCATCGGCGGGCGCATCGGGCTGTCGCGCGCTCATCGCGGCAAGCTCAGCCGCCGAGATCACCGAAACATTCATATTCTCAGGCATGGGCGCGGCCGGCTTTTTCTGCAAGGCCCCGCCAAACAGGACCCAGGCGATAAGGGCCGCATGCGCTGCGCCCGAGATATAGGTGCCGGTCTGCACCCGCGCCTCAGTTGCCGGTCGCCGCGTCGGCGGCCCCGAATGTCGGCCCGCCGGTGTCGGTGACAAGGGCGATATCGTTGAACCCGCCGGCGTTAAGCGCCCCCATCACCTGAACCACGCTGGCATAGGGAATGGCGCCATCGGCGCGCAGGAATATCTTTTTGTTGCGCCGCTCGGCCGAGATCGCCCTGAGCTTGGGAATAAGATCCTGCGGCGCGATATCGGTGTTCTGAAGCACCAGCCCGCCATCGGCTGTCACGGTCAGGGTCAGTGGCTGCTCCTGCTCGGCGGCCAGCGCATTTGCCGCCGTCTTGGGCAATTCGACAGGCACCCCCACGGTCAACAGGGGCGCAGCCACCATAAAGATGATCAGCAGCACCAGCATGACATCGACAAAGGGCGTGACGTTGATCTCGGACATGGCCGCCGAACGGCCGGTCCGGCGCCGACGCCGCCGGCCCGCGCGATTTTTCTGGATAACCCCGGCGCCCATCGCTCAGCTGTCCAGCTGGCGACTGAGGATTGTCGCAAATTCATCGGCGAAGGCCTCGTAACCACCAGTGATGCGGTCGCTGTCAGCCGAAAGCTTGTTATAGAATATCACCGCCGGAATGGCCGCCAAAAGGCCAAAGCCGGTCGCCAGAAGCGCCTCGGCGATGCCCGGCGCCACCACGGCAAGGTTGGTGTTCTGCTGGGCGGCAATCTCGACAAAGGCGTTCATGATGCCCCAGACCGTCCCGAAAAGCCCGATAAAGGGCGCGGTTGAGCCGACCGTGGCCAGAAACGCCAGCCCCTTGTTAAGCTTCTCCGCCTCTTTGGCGATCGCCACATCCATCGACCGGTCGATCCGCGCCTGCGCCCCGGCGATCAGCCTGCCGTCCTCACGGTGGCTGCGGCGCCATTCGCTCATCCCCGCCGCAAAGATCTTTTGCGAGGCGCCCTTCGGCTCGGGGCCCAGCGTTTCGAACAGCTCATCCAATGGCTCGCCTGACCAGAAAGAGCGGTCGAAAACCGCCGCCTCACGCCGCGCCTCGCGATAGCTGATCAGTTTCTGGAAAATGATCGCCCATGCCCAGAAAGAGGCCCCGATCAACAGTAGAATTACCAGTTTCACTATCGGGGTCGCGCGGGCAAAAAGTGCCCACATCGAAAAGTCATCCATATGCCTGCTCGCTCCTGCCGGGCCGTTCGTCGCCCTTAGTTACGCGCTAGTTACTCACAAATTAAGGGGATTGCCAAGAAAACAGGTCGGGGCGGCGAACTATTGCAATCGTCGGCGGATGTTTGCTGGCATTCGAACCGCCTGCCCTGCCTCGCCCAGCGCCACAAGGGTCACAATGGCGTGAAACAACAGCTGCCCCTCGCGCCAGACCCCCTGCTCCAGCACAAGCCGCGCGCCGCCGATCTCCTTTGGCTCGGTCAGCACCGTCAAATCCTCGTCAAACCGCGCCGGGACCAGATAATCGGCCTCCAGCCGGCGCACCGCGAAAACGACTCCGCGCTCGGCCTTCAGCGCCCGCTGATCAATGCCCAGCATCCGCACCCATTCGGTGCGCGCGCGCTCGATGTACCGCAGGTAATTGGCGTAATAGACGATCCCGGCCAGATCGGTGTCCTCGTAATAGACATGAACATCGAAGCGCCCCTTCACGACATCACCTGCAGACGCGCAAAAAGCCGCAGCGCCAGACTGGGCTCGCGGCTTGCCGCCGGCAGAACCGGATCGTAAGCGGCCCTGATCAGCGCCGCGATCTGCGGTTTGAGCACCGCCATATCCTGCCCCTCGGGGCGCATCAGCGGCGAAGCCCCGGCAAATGCCGCCTCCGACCAGAGCAGGATCACCTGTACCATCTGCCACAGCGCCAGCGTCGCGGCCGGCTGCGCCGCCATCTCATCCGTCATCTTCACGAACACAAAAGCGGCGCGAATGGCGCCGGCCTCGTCAAAGCGGAACATACGGTACTGGCTGGCGCCCTGCGCCTCAAGCCGCGCCACCAACGGGCCCAGATCGGGCACCAGCTCGGCCAGATTGGGCGTCTCGGTCAACTCGTCCCAGTCGCGGATGAAAAACAGCATCAGATTGGCGCCCAGCTCAGGATCGGTCTCGGCCATCTGATGACCGGCAAGGCTCACCATCGCCTCGATCGCGCCTTTCAGAACCGCAAGCGAAGCATCGTCGACCCCGAAAATGATCGGTGCGATCGGCCGCCCCCAACGGGCAAAGACAAATCCCTCGCCCGCGCGGGTGAACATTGCCTCAATCTCCTGCGCCGTCATCCGCCCCCGCCCTTTCTTCTTTGCAAAAATACTCCCGCCGGAGGCATAAATCCTCCCGCGCACAGGCTCAATCGTCAAAGAGCCCGCCCTGCCCGCGCGGCGCATCCAACCCCAGATGGCTCCAGGCCCGCGCGGCCAGCATCCGGCCCCGCGGCGTGCGCTGGATCAGACCCTGCTGCAACAGGAAGGGCTCTATCACCTCCTCCAGCGCATCGCGGCTTTCGGACAAGGCCGCCGAAAGCGTCTCGATCCCGACCGGGCCGCCGGCGTAATTTTCGGCAATCAGGCTCAGATAGCGCCGGTCGGCGCCGTCCAGTCCCAGATGATCCACCCCCAGCCGGGTCAGCGCGCCATCTGCCAGATCGCGCGTCACCCTCCCGTCGCCTTCAACCAGCGCGAAATCCACGACCCGGCGCAGCAGCCGACCGGCGATGCGCGGGGTGCCGCGGGCGCGGCGGGCAATCTCGCGTGCGCCATCTTCGTCACTATCCATCCTCATCAGCTGCGCGGCGCGCGATACGATCTGGTGCAACTCATCCTCGGAATAGAACTGCAGCCGGGTGGGGATGCCGAAACGGTCGCGCAGCGGCGTTGTCAGAAGGCCCAGCCGGGTGGTCGCCCCGACCAGCGTGAAGGGCTGCAACTCGATCCGCACGGTGCGCGCGGCAGGGCCCTCGCCGATCACCAGATCCAGCTCGAAATCCTCCAGCGCGGGATAGAGGATCTCTTCGACCACCGGGTTCAGGCGGTGGATCTCGTCGATAAACAGAACATCGCGCGCCTCAAGATTGGTCAGGATCGCCGCTAGATCACCCGCCTTGGCCAGAACCGGCCCGCTGGTCATGCGGAAATTCACCCCCAGCTCGCGGGCGATGATCTGGGCCAGTGTCGTCTTGCCCAGACCGGGAGGGCCATGAAACAGGGTGTGATCCATCGCCTCGCCGCGCTGGCGGGCGCTTTCGATAAAGACCTTCAGATTGGCGCGCGCCTCGGCCTGACCGATGAACTCGCTCAGCGCCTGAGGGCGCAGCGCGCGGTCTGCGTCGCCGGGGCGCTGCTCGGGGCGCAGGGTTGGGTCGGGCTGGGTCATCGCGGGCCTTTCTGATTGCGCCGACTTTCCCCGCAAACCGCTCCGGGTTCAAGGCCCGCATCGCCCGGACAGGCGCCGGGCGGGGGGATTTAGCGCCTCAGGGCGCCGCCTCGGGACCGGGGCTTCAGGACCAGGGACCGCGCCGCCCGCCGGTGCCGCCCCTGCCGCCGCGCCGCCCTCCGGCACGCGGGACCGAGGTTTCGGAAAGCCGCGCGCCATGGGGCGCGGCGCCCTCGCGGCGCACTGCGGGCGTCATCGCGCGCAGCGCTGCCACCCGGTTTTCGGTCGATGGGTGGGTGGAGAAAAGATTATCCATTCCGCGCCCGCTGAGCGGGTTGATAATGAACATATGCGCCATCGCCGGATTGGCCTCGGCGGCGGGGTTTTCGACCCCGCGAGCCAGCGCGTCGATCCGCAGCAGCGCCGAGGCCAGCGCGCCGGGATCGCCGCTTATTTCCGCGCCCTCGCGATCGGCCTCGTATTCGCGGGTGCGCGAGATCGCCATTTGCACCATTGCCGCCGCCAAAGGCGCAAGGATCATCAGCGCCAGAGTGCCCAGAATGCCCGGCCCGCCGCCGCGGTTTCCCAGCCGGAAGAACAGCGCGAAATTGGCGATCATGGTGATCGCACCGGCCAGCGTGGCGGTGATCGTCATGGTCAGTGTGTCGCGGTGTTTGATATGTGCCAGCTCATGGGCGATGACCCCGGCCAGTTCGGCGCGGCTGAGCGCGCGCAGGATGCCGCGCGTGACCGCGACGGCGGCATTATCGGGGTTGCGCCCGGTCGCAAAGGCATTGGGCTGATCGGTGTCGATCAGATAGACCCGCGGCATCGGCAGGCCGGCCTGCGCGGCCAGATCGCGCACCAGCGCGACCAGATCGGGGGCCTGCCGGGCGTCGACCTCCACCGCGTTCTGCATCCGCAAAACCATCTGGTCCGAGCCCCACCATGCGAAAATATTCATCCCGCCCGCCACAGCCAGCGCGATGATCGCGCCGGTCTGCCCGGCCAGAAGGGCACCGATCCCCATAAAAAGGGCGGTCATTGCAGCAAGTAGAACAGCCGTTTTCAGCGTAGACATTGCACCTGTCCAGACACAGTTTTTCCAGCATTCCTGAATATGGAAAGGAGTGCAGAGCCGTTCAAGCCCTGCCCGCCTAACCTTTCGGCGCCAGAAGTTTCAGCGCCGCGCGGATCAGCGCGCCGGTATCGGCACCAGGGCTTGCGCCAGCCGCTTCGGCAACGGCCGAGGCCGCCTGCGACGGCGCATAGCCAAGATTGGCGAGCGCCGACAAAGCCTCGGCCTGCGCCATGCCGGTGGCGGCGCCCGGTTGCGGCGCCGGCTGCACCTCGATCACCGGATCGGGCGCCTCATCGCCGGGCGCCATGCCGCCGGCCCGAAGCGTCGCACCCGGACTGGCGCCCAGGGCCATCACCCCCGGCGCTTTTTCCTTCAGCTCATTAACAACACGCTGAGCAATCTTGGGGCCTACGCCCGGCGCCGCCTTGACCGCGCCCCAGTCGCCCAATGCGATCGCGCGGGCCAGCGCCTCGGCCCCCAATGTGCCCAGAATTGCCATCGACGCCTTGGCGCCGATCCCCTGAACCGAGATCAGCAGCCGGTGCCATTCCTTTTCCAGAAGCGTGGTAAAGCCGAAAAGCTGAAGATTGTCCTCGCGCACCAGAAGTTCGGTGTAAAGCGCGGTAAATTCGCCCGCCGGCGGCAGGCCCGCCAGAGTACGCTCGGAACAATAGACGATATAGCCCACCCCGCGCACATCGATCATGACGTGATCGGTGGCGCGGTATTCGACCCGCCCGGCGATTTTCCCGATCATGCTACCCCCCGCGCCAGCGCCGCCTGCAACCGGCCCGAGGATTGCGCATGATGAGCGTGGCAGATGGCGATGGCCAGCGCGTCGGCGGCGTCGGGTCCGGTGATCTGAACGCCGGGCAATTGCAGCCGCACCATATGGGCGATCTGTTTCTTGTCGGCATGGCCCACCCCGACCACGGCCTTTTTGACGGCATTGGGCGCATATTCGCCCACCGCAAGCCCCGCGCGCGCCGGCACCAGAACCGCGATCCCGCGCGCCTGACCGAGTTTGAGCGAGCCTGCCCCGTCGCGGTTGACAAAGGTCTGTTCGACCGCCGCCGTGGTCGGCGCAAATTCTGCGATCACCTTTGAGAGCTGGTCAAAAAGACTGAGCAGTCTGAGCGGCAGATCGGTGCCGGTGGTCTTGCAATGGCCGTTTGCCACATGGCTCAGACGGACGCCGGCGACGTCGATTATGCCCCACCCGAGGGTGCGCAAACCGGGGTCGATCCCCAAAACGCGCATTCCTGACCCCGCTTTGTTTTCTGCTCTTGCCTGATCTTTAGCACGAAAGGCGAACATTCGCCAAGATCCCGGACGATGCTGCAACGCAGCAATCGTCGCCCGAATTGCAGAATACTGCGCTGGAGATGTCGCTTTCAGGCCAAAATAAGCGAAAATGCGTCATTTGCGACATCCACAATTTTTTATTGATTAACAGAACTTTGCCACGCGGCCGCGCTATGCTGCAACTGCATAGGGCCTATGCAAAGATTGGCGGTTGTGAGCCCTGCCGTACAGGACTAGGTCGCCGCCAGACATCACGTCCTTCCCAACACCCTTTCGATGAGGATGCCAATCATGGCCGCTTTTGATACATTTCGCCCGCTGAGCGGCGCCGCCCTTGCCGGTCGCCGTTTTTCCTTTGCCAACCTTCTGGCCGCTGTCGCGGTCTGGAACGATGCCCGCATGACCCGCAAGGCCCTGTCGCGCCTTACAGCACGCGAGCTGGACGATATCGGATTGTCGCGCGCCGACATCGATGCCGTCGTGGCAAATCAGTTCCGCCGGTAATCACCGGATCCAACGGACCGCAAAAAAGGCCATGGGGGCAAGCCCGATGGCCTTTTTCATTTTAGGTCGACTTTTTCCAGCCGCTGAGCTTTTCCAGCCCCTGAGCCCTTGGCTCAGTTGAACTGCGCCAGCAGCTCAAGCACCCCTTGCGAGATCCAGACCGTGACCGGATCCGCCTGCATCACCCAGGCGCCGATGGATTCGATCACCGTGCCGCCGGCAAGATCGGCAACGCGCCCGTCATAGGCGATGGCGCCAAGGTAGGTATAAAGCAGCACCTTGAACCCCAAGAGCGCGGCAAAGGTCAGAAATATCCCCCGCAGTGACGGCCCGTAGCGCCGTATCGGACGATGGATGATCACCCCGTCACGGGTGACCGTGGTGACATAGCCGCGCGCCAGTCGGCGGTGCGCTTTTTCAATTCGTCTTGTTCTGTCGTCAAAGTCCGTAAAGTAAGTATTCGTCATAATAGCCCCCAAAAACACCCAGGTTTTTTAACGAGGCCAATAAACTCTGTGTCGATTGCGGCAAAAATGGGGCAATCGGGCGTGATTAAGGTAAAATTAAGACTTTACTGGATTCTTTTTTGTGAGGGTCAGAGTCGTCCACTCAACAATCTCTTCGCGCTGATCGGGATTGAAGCCGTTTTCGCAATAAACGCGCAAAACCTCATCGGCCTGCTCGTTCAGAATCCCCGACAGGATAAGCTTTCCTCCGGGGGCAGAAACGCTGGAAATTCCCGGTGCCAGTTCGATCAGCGGACCTTTGAGGATATTGGCAAAGATCAGATCGAAAGGCGCCGCCGCCGCCAGTTCGGGGTGATCGACGCCGGCCGCCTCGAGACAGCGCACGCTTCCGGTCATGCCATTGGCATCGACATTGGCCTGAGCGACCTCGACAGCGACGGCATCGATATCGCTGGCCAGCGAGACGACGGGCCAGACCGCGCTGGCCGCCATGGCCAGAACCGCAGTGCCACAGCCGATATCGGCGATGGTTTTGGGGGCAAATCCCTGAACCACAAGCCGGTCAAGCGCGCGCAGGCAGCCCAATGTGGTGCCGTGGTGGCCGGTGCCAAAGGCCATCGCCGCCTCAATCAGCAGCGCGATGCGGTCAGGATCGGTCGGTTTTTTGTCGGCATCATGGCTGCCGTAGACGAAAAAGCGCCCTGCTTCGACCGGGGCCAGCTCGCGCCGTACCTTGGCGACCCAGTCGGTTTCGGGCAGTTCGGACACCGCGAAGGGTCTGGCGCCGAAAGCGGTGGCCAGAAGCGCAAGGGCGGCGGGGTCAGGCGCGCCCTCGAAATAGCCGCCGACCTCCCACAGGCCCGAGCCGTCTTCGACCTCGAAAACGCCGACGCCGGTCGGTTCGGGCTGAACCCGTTCCATCGCCTCGCCCAGCGCCTCGGCGCGGTCCTTGCCGGTCAGTGTCGTCAGTGCGGTGAATGTGGTCATGGCCTGTCCTTTGGATCTGACGCGGCTATAGCGCCCTGGCAGGCTGGCCTGCAACCCGCGATCGCGGTGGGACATCGCGGGTGACGACACTGCCGGCCCCGACGATGGCGCCGTCGCCGATACTGACGCCCGGCAGGATGATCGCGCCGCCACCGATCCAGACATCGCTGCCGATACTTACCGCCAGCCCCCGTTCAATGCCTTGTCGGCGCTGATCGGGGTCGCGGTGGTGATCAGCGGTATAGATCTGAACCCCGGGGCCCAGCATGCTGTGATCGCCGATACTGACGCGGGCGGTATCGAGGATCACGCAACCGGTGTTCAGATAGGCCGCCTCGCCGATATAGGTGTTAAAGGCGTAAGAGGCGTGAAACGGCGCCTCGATCCGGGCGGTGGCGGATATGGCGCCCAGCCGGTCGCGCAGCATCGGGCCGCAGGGCAGCCGCTGATCGGGCGGCAGCATCGCGTGCTGATGCACCGCGCGACGGGTCAGAAGGCGCTCGGCCTCGAGTAGCGGGTCGAAACAGCAGTACCACTCGCCACTGATCATCAGGGCCAGAGGGTCGGCGGTCATAGCCCGGTGCCGATCGGGCAACTGACCCCGGTTCCGCCGATGCCGCAATAGCCCGCGGGGTTCTTGGCCAGATATTGCTGATGATAATCCTCGGCGAAATAAAACGCGCTGGCGGGGCGTATTTCGGTTGTCAGCGGGCCATAGCCGGCGTCCAGAAGCCGCGGCGCGAAATCGGCGCCCGTGGTTTCGGCGGCGGTCTTTTGCGCATCCGAAAACGTGTAGATACCCGATCGATACTGGGTGCCCATATCGTTGCCCTGGCGCATACCCTGGGTCGGGTCGTGCCCTTCCCAGAAGACACGCAGAAGATCGGTGTAGGAGATCACGGCGGGATCAAAGATCACCCGCACAACCTCATTATGGCCGGTCTGGCCGGTGCAGACCTCTTGATAGGTCGGGTTGGGGGTATAGCCGCCGCTATAGCCCACCATGGTCAGCCAGACGCCTTCAAGGCCCCAGAACATCCGCTCGACCCCCCAGAAACAGCCCATGCCAAAGATCGCCTGTTCAAAGCCGGGCGGCACCGGCGACTTGAGCGGGCGACCGTTGAGAAAATGGGTCTCGGCGGTGGCAATGGGATCGGGCCGGCCGGCCAGCGCCTGATCGGGCGGTATCATTTCCAACTTTTTGCGGGGGGCGGTGAACATCTTTATCCTCCTCGTCCTGTCATGAAGAGATATAAGGTTTCGGGCCGGGGTTTCTAGGCGGGGCGCACAGCGGTTAAACGCGACAGCACCGTCTCGTTTCCAGGCGCGGGGTGGCGCGGGATCAACAGCGCCAGAAGCAGCGAACAGGCCGCGATCAGCGCCGCCGCGACAAAGACCAGGCCCGGCGAATAGACCCAGAGAAAGCCCAGCGGCAAAGGCAGGCTGACCGCCGAGATATGATTGATCGTAAAGGCCACGGCGGCGGTGGGGGCGATATCGGCGGGATCGGCGATTTTCTGAAAATAGGTTTTCAGCGCGAAGGCCAGCGCGAAAAACAGGTGATCGACGATATAAAGCACCGCCGCCAGAACCACGCCCCAACCGAAATAATAAATGCCGCCATAGGCCAGAAAGATCGCGATCAGACCGGTATATTCAAAGATCAGCGCGCCGCGCTCGCCAAAGCGGCCGACGGCCCGGCCCATCAGCGGGGCAAAGACCATATTGGCCACAAGGTTGATCATGAAGAGCGCTGTGACCTCCTGCACCTCAAAGCCGAACTTCTGAACCATCATGAAGCCGGCGAAGATCACAAAGATCTGCCGCCGCGCCCCGGCAAAGAACTGAAGCAGGTAATAGAGCCAGTAACGGCGCCGCAGGATCAGGCGTTTGGTCTGGGGATTGGGCGCCTCGAAGCGCGGAAAGATGATAAAGGCCGACAGCGCGATCAGCGCGGTCAGCCCGCCCGAGGCCATATAGACGGTGTTATAGGACAGATCGAAGGCCTTCCATGTAGCCACGATGGTCAGATAGACCACCAGCGTCGCCGCCGATCCTGCTGCCACAAGCCAGCCCAAGACCCGCGGCGCGCGCAGCTTTTCCAGCCACTGAAGCTGAAGCGACTGATTTACCGTCTCGTAATAGTGAAAACCGATCGAGGACAGCATGGTGATCGTCAAAAGCCCCCCGAGCGAGGGGAATTTGGCGGTGATCGCCGTGGCCACGCCCAAAAGCACCAGCGCCGACAGCGCCAGCACCTGTTCGTGGACAAAAATGATGATGGCAATCACACCAATGGCCAGAAACCCCGGCACCTCGCGCACCATATGCAGAAGGCCGATGTCGATACCGTCGAAGCCGGCCACCTCGATGACGAAATTGTTGAGCAGCGCCGACCATGTGGAAAAGGCTATGGGCATCGCCACCGCGGTCAGCAGCAAAAGCGCGATTGGACGGCGCCAGAGCGGAAGCTGCCCCGCCTGCGCGAGGGTGACGGGTGTTCGTGAAAAGACCATGGCAAAGCTTTAGGCCGCTTTGCCGGTCAGGGCGAGAGGGAATCGTCAGCCCCGGGGCTTCGGGCGGCAGGGAATTATATTCACGGATCGCGATACGACTTGATCTCAATCAAGGCGGGCGCGGGCGCAAGCGGTCATGCTGGGCCGGACCGGCAGGATAAGGAGTTCCGGGATGAACATGCTCGATTTCGTCGCCGCCATGGCCGATTACATCGGCGAAAGCCGCACTGCGGCGCTTTTCGGGCTGGCCACCGGGCTGACCTTTGGCGTGGCGGCCCAGCGCTCGCGGTTTTGTCTGCGCGCGGCCACAGTGGAATTTGCACGCGGGCGGATGGGGCCCAGCGTGTCGGTCTGGCTGCTGACCTTTTCGACCGCTCTCTTCTGGGTTCAGGCAGCGGGGCTGGCGGGGTTTCTGAACACAGGCGAGACGCGGTTTCTGGCGCAGACCGGATCATGGTCGGGGGCGGCTTTGGGCGGGCTTATCTTTGGCGTCGGCATGATTTTGGCGCGCGGCTGTTCGGGGCGCCTTTTGGTTCTGGGGGCGACCGGCAATCTGCGGTCGATCGTTTCGGGGCTGATCTTTGCGGTGGTGGCGCAGATGAGTTTGCGCGGCTGGCTGGCGCCGCTGCGCGACAAGCTGGCCGGACTGTCGATCACCGGCGGCGGGCGCAACCTGGATCTGATCGCGTGGTCGGGCCTGCCACAGTGGAGCGGTCTGGCGCTTGGCATCCTTCTGGCGGCACTGGCGATTTACGAGGCATGGCGCAACCAGCTGGGCGCGCGGCGGCTGATCTTTGGCTCGGGCGTGGGGTTTTCGGTCGCGATGGGCTATGTTCTGACCTATCGGCTGAGTCAGGTCAGTTTTGATCCCGTGACCATCACCAGCGCCACATTTACCGGCCCTTCGGCCAATACGCTGATGTTCTTTCTGACGCCCGACCCTGTTTTGAATTTCGACATCGGTCTGGTACCGGGTGTCTTTTTGGGCGCTTTTCTGGCTTCAGTCGTCAGCCGGGAATTTGCCTTCAAGGGGTTTGAGGGCGAGGCAAACATGCGCCGCGCCATGGCCGGGGCGGCGATGATGGGCTTTGGCGGGATGCTGGCGGGGGGCTGTGCGATCGGGAACGGGCTGACCGGCGGCTCGGTCTTTGCGGGCACGGCCTGGATTGCGCTGACGGCGATGTGGGTCGGGGCTATGGCCACCGATTTTCTGATTGATCAGCGGCCCAGAAGGCTGGGCGCGATCCCGGGCTGATAACGCTGTGGCAACGAACCACAAGGGATCACGGCGGATCAAAAAAGACACACCCCGGCACAGGGTGCCGCAGGGCCGGATGTCCAGGGTGACAGCAAGCGTCTGACCAACTAACCATGCGCCATGAAAAACTTTTCCTTGCGCCATCACCCGCTGGCAGCACTTGTCGCAGTGCTTTCACTAACAACATCGGCAGCAGCCGGACCGGATCGGTTTTCGCTTTTGCTGGGGTCAAAACACATCGGGGCCAGCGGATTTGAAGAGGTCAATCCGGGCATTTTCCTGACGTGGGAAAGGCAGTTCGATTTCTCGCTGGGCCTTTTTCGCAACAGCTATGGGCGGCCAGCGGTGGCGGCGGTGGCCGCCTATCCGCTTTATCAGCGCGGCACCTTTCAACTGGCTGTATTCGGGGGCACGGCGCTTTACCCCGTCGAGGGGCGGCGTTTTCGCGCCCATCTGGGTGATTTCGTTCCGGTGGCCGGAGTGCAGGCGCGGCTGGGCAAAGCCTTTGTTCAGGTGATACCGTCGGACGGGCAACCGGTGGAGGCGATTTTCAGTTTCGGGATGACTTTTCCTATGGCAAAAACCGCTCAGTAAAAGCTCTGCGGATCGATGTCGATGGACAGGCGCAGCGAGGCGGGCCATTTGAACTGGGCCACCCAGCGGGCCACGGCGGCCTGAACCGGCGCGCCTTTGTCTGCCTTCACCAGAAGCCGCACCCGGTGGCGGCCGCGGATACGGGCGATGGGCGCGGGGGCGGGGCCAAAGACTTGCGCGCCGATCTGGCGCAGGGGGCCGTCGTTGCGGGCCATTTCGGCGCCCAGATCAAAAACCTCCTGCACATTGGGCGATGACAGAACGATCCCGGCCATGCGCCCGAAAGGGGGCACGCCCGCGGCCTGACGCTCGGCCGCTTCGGCGCGCCAGAACCCCTCTTCATCGCCCGAAAGGATGGCGCGGATCACCGGGTGATCGGGCTGATAGGTCTGCATTAGCGCCGTGCCGGGCCGGTCCGAGCGACCGGCGCGGCCGGCCACCTGACGCATCAGTTGAAACGTGCGTTCGGCGGCGCGCAGGTCTGACCCCTGAAGCCCCAGATCGGCATCGATCACTCCCACCAGCGTCAACAGCGGAAAGTTATGGCCCTTGGCGACCAGTTGCGTGCCGATGATGATATCGGCCTGACCTTCGGCGATCCGGACGATATGCTTCTTCAGCGCCCGGGCCGAGCCGTAAAGGTCCGAGGATAAAACCGCGATACGGGCATCTGGGAAAAGCCCGGCGGTTTCTTCGGCCAGACGCTCAACGCCGGGGCCGACGGGGGCAAGGCGATCTTCGGCCTCGCAGGAGGGGCATTGGGACGGCATCGGCTTGGTCTCGCCGCATTGGTGGCAGACGAGGCGTTTGAGAAAGCGATGCTCGACCATGCGCGCGTCGCAATGATCACAGCCGATCTGATGGCCGCAGGCCCGGCACAGGGTGATCGGCGCATAGCCGCGCCGGTTGATGAACAAAAGCGCCTGTTCGCCGCGCTCAAGCCGCGCCTCAACCTCGCGCTGAAGCCGGGGCGAGATCCAGCGGCTGGAGGGCAGGGTTTCGCCGCGCATGTCAATCGCGCGCATATCGGGCATCTGCGCGGCGCCGAAACGCGCATCCAGCGTCAGGCGGCTGTATTTGCCCGCCTCGGCATTGGCCCAGCTTTCAAGGCTGGGCGTGGCCGAGGCCAATATCACATGCGCCGAACAGATCGAGGCGCGCAGAACCGCCATATCGCGGGCATTATAAAAAACCCCGTCCTCTTGCTTGTAGGAGGTGTCATGCTCTTCATCAACGACGATCAGCCCAAGATCGCGGAACGGCAGAAAAAGCGCAGAGCGCGCGCCAACGACCAGCGATGCCCCCCCTTCCGAGACCATGCGCCACGCCCGGCGCCGTTCGGTCATGGTCACCCCCGAATGCCATTCGGCAGGGCGCGCGCCAAAGCGCTTTTCAACGCGGGTCAGAAATTCGGCCGTCAGGGCGATCTCGGGTAACAAAACCAGCGCCTGACGCCCGCGCGTCAGGCATTCGGCCACCGCTTCGAGGTAAACTTCGGTCTTGCCCGATCCGGTCACCCCCTTAAGCAGCGTGGTGCCGTAATCGCCCGCCCGCACCGCCGCGATCAGAGGTTCGGCAACTGCGGCCTGATCGGGGGTCAGCACCGCGCCGCCATAGCCCGGATCAAGCGCCGGATAGGGCAGATCGCGGGGGCTGTCCTCTTCCGACACGACGCCCTGTTTGACAAGCCCCTTGATTACACTGGTGCTGACGCCTGCGGCCTCGGCAAGCTCGCCCAGCGTAAAGGCCAGCCCGCCATAGTCCTTCAGCGTCTCGACAACCCGCCGGCGCGCGTCGGTCTGCCGGTCGGGCGCGCCCCGGCCCAGCCGGTAGACCCGCCGCATCGAAGGCGGATCGCCCAGCCCGGGCGAGCGTGTGGCCAGCCGCAGCATCGCCGGCATCGGGGTCAGGGTATATTCCGCCGCGCGGGTCAGAAACGCCTGCATCTCTTCGCGCATGGGCGCGGCATCCAGAACCCGGATCACGCTGCGCAGTTTGGCGGGATCATAGCCGCCCTGCCCCTTACCCCAGACCACGCCCAGCACCTTGCGCGGGCCCAGGGGCACCTCGACAAAATCGCCGGTCTGGCAGCCGCCCGGCGGCGCCTTGTAATCCAACAGACGGTCCAGCGGCTGGGTCGTCATCACCCCGATCAACGCGCCCTGATCAAAGAAACTCATTCCGTGCGTCCCGGGGCTTTCTGTGGCGCGCCGCTTGCGTTAGAAAGAGCCGAACCCCACTCAATTCTCAGGAACACTCCGATGAAGTTTTTCGTAGATACCGCCGATGTTGCCGCCATTGCCGAACTGAACGATCTTGGCATGGTCGACGGCGTTACCACCAACCCCTCACTGATCCTCAAATCGGGGCGCGATATTCTGGAGGTCACCAAAGAGATCTGCGGGATGGTCGATGGCCCGGTCAGTGCCGAGGTTGTCGCGCTGGAAGCGGACGCCATGATCGCCGAGGGCCGCAGACTGGCCAAGATCGCCGATAATATCGCGGTCAAAGTGCCGCTGACATGGGCCGGCCTGAAAGCCTGCAAGGTCCTGACAGATGAAGGCCGCATGGTGAATGTCACGCTGTGCTTTTCGGCAAACCAGGCGCTTTTGGCCGCCAAGGCGGGGGCGACATTCATTTCACCGTTTATTGGGCGCTTGGACGACATCAACCTCGACGGTATGGATCTGATCGCGGATATCCGCGAGATTTATGACAACTACGGCTTTGAGACGCAGATTCTGGCGGCCTCGATCAGATCGGTCAACCACATGACCGAAGCCGCTAAAATCGGCGCCGACGTGGCCACCGCCCCCCCGGGCGTGATCAAGAAGATGGCCGATCACGTGCTGACCGACAAGGGGCTGGAAGCATTTCTGAGCGATTGGCAAAAAACAGGGCAGAAAATTCTGTAACCGGGTGCTATAGTGAGCGAAAGCAAAAACGAGGCAAGCATGAGCAGCACCGCCAAGATCGCAGATGAACTGCGTGCGCGTATCATTCGTGAACCCGATGTCATTCTGGATGACCCCGATCTGATGCGCGCGCTTGTGGCCGCCAACGAAGGCGCAATGGGCGGCAATATCGTCGATCTGCGCGGCATCGCTATGGAACGGCTCGAGGCGCGTCTTGACCGGCTGGAAGACACCCATCGCACCGTTATCGCCGCCGCTTACGAGAATCTGGCCGGTACCAATCAGGTGCATCGCGCGATCCTGAAAATGCTCGATCCGGTGAAATTCGAGGATTTCCTGCATAACCTCGATGGCGAGGTGGCCGAAACGCTGCGCGTCGATTCGATCAAACTGGTGTTGGAAACTGCCCAGGACAATGATCAGGACGCGGGCCAGGGCGGTCTTGACCGGCTCAGCCATATCCTCTCGGTGGTCGAGCCGGGCTTTGTCGATGGATATATCACTCAGGGCCGCAACCTGCCGATCCGGCAGGTCACACTGCGCCAGCTGGGCACAAATGCAAGCTCGATCCATGGCGACACCGGCGACTGGATCCGCTCAGAGGCCTGCCTGAAGCTTGACTTCGGTCAAGGCCGGCTGCCGGGGATGCTGGTGATGGGGGCCGAGGACCCGCATCAGTTCAAGCCAAATCAGGGTACCGACCTTCTGGCGTTTTTCGGTGGCATCTTTGAACGTGCGATGCGCCGCTGGCTGGCATGAGCCTGATCTCCCCTGCGGCGCGGGGCGCGCTGGAGGGCTGGCTTGCGCATCTGCAGGCGCTTGACAACGCCGCCGCAAACACCAGATCCGCCTATCAAAGCGACGTCAGTGGCTTTCTGGCTTTCATCGGTCAGCACCGGGGCGAAGCGCAGGGGCTGGGCGCACTGACAACAATCACCGTAAGCGATATGCGGGCCTGGATGGCACATGAACGCGGCCGCGGCGTCGCGGCGCGCTCGCTGGCCCGCTCGCTTTCAGCGGTCAAAGGCTTCTTCCGCTGGCTGGCCGAGCGCGAGAGTTTCGAGCCGACCGCGGTGCTGGCGGCCCGCGCCCCCCGGTTCCAGCGAAAACTCCCCCGCCCGCTCGCCCCCGACGCCGCCCGCGCCATGCTCGAGCGGGTCGAACTTCAGGCCACGGCGCCCTGGATCGCCGCCCGCGATACCGCCGTGGTGACATTGCTTTACGGCTCGGGCCTGCGCATTTCCGAAGCGCTTGGCCTGACCGGCGCCGATCTGCCGCTCGGCGAGGTCATGACAATCACCGGCAAGGGCGGTAAAGAGCGTCTGGTCCCCCTCATCGCCCCGGCCCGGCAGGCGGTCGCCGGCTATGTCGCGCTTTGCCCCCACCCGATGCGCGCCGATCAGCCCATATTCCGCGGCCTGCGCGGCGGACCGCTGAACCCGCGCGCGGTTCAGAAGGTGACCGAACAGGCACGGCTGCAACTGGGCCTGCCGGCCAGCGCCACCCCCCACGCCCTGCGCCATTCCTTTGCCACTCATCTTCTGGCCGCTGGCGGCGATCTGCGCAGCATTCAGGAACTTCTGGGCCATGCCTCGCTCTCCACGACGCAGGCCTATACGGCGGTCGATACCGCCCGCCTGATGGAGGTTTACGAGGCCTCTCACCCCAAGGCCTGACAGCTTCCACTTGGCAAAATATCTCCGCCGGAGGCAAAATTCCTTTCCCTGCGGCGACAAGCGTTTGCGCCGTGCTGAATTTTCCGGCATGACAGTTCGATGACACCTCAGATACGCGCCCTTTTCGTCCACCTTCTGACCGCCACCGGCGCGGTCTTTGCCATGCTGGCCATGCTGGCTGCGGTCGATGAAAACTGGAGCCTGATGTTCTTGTGGCTGGTCGTGGCCTTTGCCGTCGACGGCGTCGACGGGCCGATGGCGCGCAAATACGATGTCGCCAAATTCGCCCCGCAGTTCGATGGCGTCCTGCTGGATCTGATCATCGATTATCTCACTTATGTCTTCATTCCCGCCTATGCGCTGTTCAAATCGGGGCTGTTGCCGGGCTGGACCGGCTGGATCGCGATCATCGTCATCACCTATGGCAGCGCGATGTATTTCGCCGACACCCGGATGAAGACCGAGGATAAATCCTTTTCCGGCTTTCCGGGCTGCTGGAACATGGTGGTTCTGGTGCTTTTCGCCACCCAGCCCAATTTCTGGGTCATTCTGGTGCTGGTGTGCAGCCTTGCCGCGGCGATGTTCGTGCCGATCAAATTCATCCATCCGGTGCGCACCAAACGCTGGCGCGCCCTGTCGCTGCCGATGGCCCTGGCCTGGACGGTTTTTGCCGGATGGGCGGCATGGGAAGATTTCCGGCCGGAAAGCTGGCTGCATTGGGGGCTGATCGCCACCTCGGTCTATCTGGTTCTGGCCGGTGCGCTGCAGGAGCTTTTTCCGCTGAAACCCGGCAAATCCGCCAGCCCGGGCAAATCGGGCAAGGCCTGAGCACCCTTTTTGTCGCCGCGGCGCTGGCCCCAAAGCGCCTCAGATCCGGGTCAGGATCACCCCGCCGACAATCAGCGCCGCTGCCAGTATCTTCTGCCCGCCCATCCGGTCGCGAAAGAGGATCCAGCCGATCAGCACAGCAAAAAGGATCGAAGTCTCGCGCGTGGCGGTGACCAGCGCGATGGGCGCCTGCGTCATGGCCCAGACCGCAATCGCATAGGCGCCATATGAGGCCAGCGCCGCAACCGCGTTCAGCCGCCAGATGCGCGGGCTTTGCACCAATATCGCGCGCCCGCGCAGCATCACGGTGACGGGCAGAAAAAACGCGGCATCCATCACAAAAAGCCATGCCACATAGGTGACCGCATCGCCTGAAATCCGCGCGCCCATTCCGTCGACAATCGAATACCCCGCCGTCGCCATGGCCGAGCCCAGCGCAAGCGGCACCAGCCGGGCAGGCTCGCGCGCGGCAAAAACCCCCCGCCCCATCAGCAGAATGCCAAGGCCCAGCACGATGATGCCGGCGTATTCCGGCGCCGAGACCACATCAGAGAGAAACACAAACCCAATGCCCAGCACGATCAGCGGCGCCGCGCCGCGGGCGATCGGATAGACCCGGCTGAGATCGCCATGCTGATAGGCATAGGCCAGAAAGAGCTTATAGACGGTGTGAAAACCGCCCGAGGCCAGAAGCCAGAGCCAGACCTGCCCGGCAGGAAAATCGCGTCCCAGCGCCAGCAACAGGCCAAAACCGCCCTGCACCACGGTCATCAGCAGCATCCCGGCCAGCTTGTCAGCGCCGGTCTTGATCAGCGCGTTCCACAGCGCATGCAGGAATGCCGCACCTATGACGGCCAGAAAGACGGGAAAACTCATGCCTGTATCTTGCTGCTTGGGGCGCAACTATGCGCGCCGGGGCAAGCCTGCGTCAATCGCTCAGAGCAAGAGCGAGGCCGCGCCTTCGAGTTTCAGAAGCGTCACCTTGGCCTCGATACCGCCGGCGCCGGAATAGCCGCCCAGACCATCGGCGGCCAGAACCCGGTGGCAGGGGATCAGGATCGGGATCGGGTTGGCGCCGCAGGCCTGACCGATGGCTTGGGCCGAAACGCCAAGCTGGGCCGCCAGTTCGCCATAGGTCTGCGTCTGCCCGTAGGGAATGGCGCAAAGCGCGGCGTAAAAGGCCCGCTGAAACTCTGAACCGCCGGGGCTGAGCGGCAGATCAAACCGCGTCAGCCGCCCCCCGAAATAGGCGTCCAGCTGTTCGGCGGCGGCATCAAGGACGGGCGAGCGATCATCGCCCGCCTGCCCCCAATTCATCGCGACGATCTGGTCACCGCGTGCAACAATCGCTAGCGGACCGACCGGGCTGTCGATCCGCCGGACGGGCATCAGCCGAGTGCTTCGTCGCAGCGGGCGCAGACACCGGCGTGATCATGGCTGCCCACATCGGGCAGGATCTTCCAGCAGCGCTCGCATTTGCGGCCCTCGGCGGGCTCGAACACCACACCCACGCCCTCAACCTCGGGCAGGCGGAACGCCTCGGCCGGGGCGGGATCGTTGGTCAGGCTGATGTCCGAGGTGATGCAGATATCTGCAAAATCGACCGAGCGCAGCGCCTCGGTCACCGCCGGATCGCCAAGATGGACGACCGGCGCCGCCTCGAGACTGGCGCCGATAGTCTTGTCGCGGCGCTGGATTTCCAGCGCGGCGGTAACCGCCCGGCGCACGCGACGCACCTCGGCCCATTTCGCGGCCAGCGCGTCGTCGCGCCAGTCGGCCGGGGTATCGGGAAAATCCTGCAGGTGGATCGAGCTGTCCTCGCCCGGAAAACGCTCGAGCCAGACCTCTTCCATGGTAAAGACCAGGATCGGTGCCAGCCATGCGGTCAGCCGGAAAAACAGGATGTCCAGAACCGTGCGCGCGGCGCGGCGGCGCAGGCTGTCACCGTCACAGTAAAGCGCGTCCTTGCGGATGTCGAAATAGAAGGAGGACAGATCGACCGTCGCAAAGGTAAAAATCGCCTGAAACACCGACTGGAAATCGAAGCTTTGATAGCCTTCGCGCACCTGAAGGTCGAGCTGCGCCAGACGGTGCAGCACCCAGCGCTCAAGCTCGGGCATATCGGCGGGCGCGACGCGATCAGCATCAGAAAAATCAGCCAGCGAGCCCAGCATGAAGCGCATCGTGTTGCGCAGCCTGCGATAGCTGTCAGCGGTACCTTTCAGGATCTCGGGGCCGATCCGCTGATCAGAGGTATAATCGGCCTGCGCCACCCAGAGCCGAAGAATATCGGCCCCATATTGTTTGACGATCTGCTCGGGAACGATGGTGTTGCCCAAGGATTTGGACATCTTCATGCCCTTTTCATCGAGGGTAAAACCATGGGTGACGACATTGCGGTAAGGCGCGCGGCCCGTGGTGCCCACAGATTGCAACAGCGAAGAGTGGAACCAGCCGCGGTGCTGGTCGGTGCCTTCCATATAGACATCGGCGATGCCGTCTTCCGTTCCGTCGGGGCGGTCGCGCAGAACAAAGGCGTGGGTCGAGCCGCTGTCGAACCAGACATCGAGGATGTCAAAGACCTGATCGTATTCGGCCGGATCGACGATGCCGGACAAAAAGCGTTCCTTGGCGCCATCGGCGTACCAGACATCGGCGCCATCGACCTCGAACGCCTCGACAATACGCTGATTGACCTGCGGGTTGCGCAGAAGGAAATCATCATCGGTCGGCAGGGCGCCGACCTTGGTGAAACAGGTCAGCGGCACGCCCCATGCGCGCTGACGCGAAAGCACCCAGTCGGGGCGCGCCTCGATCATCGAATAAAGCCGGTTGCGGCCCTTTGCAGGGGTCCATTTGACGTTGTCGATCTCAGTCAGGGCGCGCTCGCGGATCGTCTTGCCGAACTGGTCCTGCCCGTCGCCCACCGGTTTGTCGATGGCGGCAAACCACTGGGGCGTGTTGCGATAGATCACCGGCGCCTTGGAGCGCCATGAATGCGGATAGGAGTGTTTGATCTTGCCGCGCGCCAGAAGGCCGCCGACCTCGACCAGTTTGTCGATCACCGCCTTGTTTGCCGTACCCTCACCGCCCTTGCGGTTCAGGATGTAATGGCCGCCGAAGAACGGCAGATCGTCGCGAAACTTGCCATCATCCATCACGTTATAGGTGATGACCTGATCCAGCATGCCCAGATCGCGGTAAAGCTCATACTCCTCCATCCCGTGCGAGGGGGCGCAGTGGACGAAACCTGTGCCTTCGTCATCGGTGACAAAGGGGGCGGCGCGGAAATCGCGCAGATCATCCCATTCGCCGCCTGCGCCCTCTGCCCCGGCCAGCGGGTGGGTCAGTTTGATCTTGGCCAGATCATCGGGCGTGATATCGCAAAGGCGGCGATACATGGTGTCGTCAAGGCGCGCGCGGGCAAAGACATCGGCGGCAAGATCATCGGCGACAAGATAGCGATCGCCAATCGTGACCCAGCATTCTTCGGGCCGGCCTGTCACCTCGTAAAGGCCATAGGAAATACCCTCGCCATACACTACGGCCTTGTTGGAGGGGATCGTCCATGGCGTTGTTGTCCAGATCACGACATAAGCGCCATCGAGCGTTTTGTCGCCGGTGCCGGCGACCTTGAACTTCACCCAGATCGTCGGGCTTTCCTTGTCGTGGTATTCAACCTCGGCCTCGGCCAGGGCGGTCTTTTCGACGGGCGACCACATGACGGGTTTGGAGCCTTGATAAAGCGTGCCGTTCATCAGGAATTTCATGAATTCCTCGGCGATCACCCGTTCGGCGTGGAAATCCATGGTGATATAGGGATCGGCCCAGTTGCCGGTGATGCCAAGGCGTTTGAATTCCTCGCGCTGGATATCGATCCAGCCTTCGGCGAATTTGCGGCATTCGGCGCGAAAATCGTTGATCGGCACCTCATCCTTGTTGCGGCCCTTCTTGCGGTATTGCTCTTCGATCTTCCATTCGATGGGAAGGCCGTGACAATCCCAGCCGGGGATATAGCGCGCATCGCGCCCCATCATCTGATGGCTGCGCACGATCATATCCTTGATTGTCTTGTTCAGCGCGTGACCGATATGCAGATGGCCGTTGGCATAGGGCGGGCCGTCATGCAGGGTAAAGGGCTGGCGCCCGGTCTTTTCGCGCAGGCGGTCGTAGACGCCGATCTTTTCCCATTTGGCCAGCCACTCAGGCTCGCGCTTGGGCAGGCCCGCGCGCATGGGAAAATCGGTGACGGGAAGGTTCAGCGTGTCTTTGTAGTCGGGTTTGTCTGAGGGCGTGTCGGCGCACATGTTTGGCGGTCCAATATCGGAGTATTTCAATCAGGGTGGGGCGGCGCGACGGGTCAGACGCCTTTTTCCCGGCAGCTCGGATATGTTCAGAGCGCCGGGGATATAATTCGTATAATGATCGCAGCTTTGCGTGTCATGGCGGCGTTATAGGCGTGCAGCGGGGGGGCGTAAAGCGCTCAAAACCACGTCTTATGCGGCGTATCAGCCGGGGAAAAGCCCCGTCAGCGCCCGTTTGACCAGAGAGGAGACCGAAGGCCGCGGCCGGGCCCGGAACGCCAGCGGGCGGCAGACCTCTATCGCGGCGACACCGACGCGGGCGGTCAGCGCGCCGTTTATCAGCCCCTCGCCAAAGCGGCGCGAGAGTTTCGACAGGATGCCGCCACCTGCGACCGAGCCGATCAGATCATCGCCGACCGAGACCGCGCCGGTTGCCACAAGATGCGTCATCACCGTGCGCGCCAGCCGCCACGAGCCGATCAGCCCCGCCCGACCGCCGTAGATTTCGGCAATGCGGCGGATCATCCTGAGGTTCGCGCTAAGCGCTGCGACCACATCGGCCAGCGCCAGCGGCACAATGGCGGTGACGGTGGCGACCTGCCGCGCGGCGGCCTCAACCTCAAGCCGGGCCGAGGCGTCGAGCGGCGCCAGAAGCTGCGTTTCGGCAAATTCCAGCAGGGCGTCGGCGTCGAGGATATCGGCGCGGCCGTCCTCAAGCTTTTCGCGTGCAAGGCCAAGCTCATCCCGGCCGGCATATAGCGCGGCAAGCCGATCGGTGACGCTGCGCGCCTGCCCCAGATCGGCGGCGACAAGCGCCCTTTGCGCGGCGCGGCGCAGGCCGTCGATCCGTCCCAGCCGCGCAATGGCCGCCCATTCGCGGATTGCCAGCGCCAGAAGCACCAGCGCAAATAGCCCCGTCAGGATCAGCGCCGCGCCACCCAGATAGCTGTTGCGCGCCAAAAGCCCGGTGACGAAATCCCACGCCATAAGCGAGATCACAAAGCCCAAAAGTGCCCCGCCGATACGCCAGAACCAGCGCCCCAGAAACGAGCTGCGCCGCGCGGTCAACCGCGCCAGCCGCTGCATCGCGCGGCCCTCGGTCAGGATCGGCTGATCATCTGGCACGGGCGGGGCATCGGCGGGCGAGGCCGGCGCCGTGCCCTCAAGCTCTATCAGCACCGGTTTGGGGGCGGATTTCTTGCCGGGCGCATTGTTGGGCGGGTTTGTCATGTCAGGCGATCCCCCAGCAGAAATTCGGCGGCTTTATCAAGCCGGATATGCGGCGGCCCGTCGCCCGGTTTCAGCTGCATCGCGGCGGGCGCAAAACGCATGATGCGGTAATCCTGCTGCAGCCATTCGGTGTGCCCCTGCCGCGCCGGGCTGAGAAGCTGGGCGGGGTCTTCGGGCAGATCGCCGGGATAAAGCGCCGCCTCCTTACCGGTGTCGGCGAGTTTTCCGCGCACCACGTCAAGTGTGCGGCCCTGATGCTCGATCCGGTCTTCGACGGTGGCCCTGAGCGCGGCAATGGCCATGGCGCCGGTATTGGCGCCGGCAAAATCGGCGCGCGCCTTGGCCTCTTTGACCAGCGCCTCGACAATCGCGGTCAGTCGCGGGTGCTGGCTGTGGTGCAGATGGTCGGCCTTGGTGGCAGCGAACAGGATCTTTTCGACCCGCCGGCCCAGAAAAAGCGAGGACAGAAAGGCGTTTCGCCCCGGCCGGAAGGCGCCCAGAATTTCCGCCATGGCCTGCCGCGTTTCATTCAGCGTTTCGGGCCCCTTGTGGATCGCTCCCAGAACATCGACCAGAACCACCTGCCGGTCGATGCGCGAGAAATGATCGCGAAAGAAGGGTTTGACGACACGCGATTTATAAGCCTCGAACCGGCGCTCCATCTCGCGCCAGAGCGATCCGCGCGGCGCGCGGCCGGGGTCGGGCAGAGGCGCGAAAGTCAATACCGGCGAGCCGGCGAGTTCACCGGGCAGCAGAAACCGGCCCGGCGTCAGATCGGCGGCGCCCGCATCACGCGCGCTTTGCAGATAGGCGCCGAAGGCCCCGGCCAGTGCCTGCGCGCGCGGCTCGTCATGGCGGGCGGTGACATCGGCCTGATCGAGCAGCGCCAGAAAGGCCGCGCCGGACTGGCGGGACCGCGCCCGCGCAAGGGTTTCAGCCGACCAATTGGCAAAGCTTTTGTCCAGCAGCGCCAGATCCAGAAGCCATTCACCGGGGTAATCGACGATATCGACATGCACCGTGCGCGGCCCCGAAAGCGCGCCCATCAGCCCCGAAGGCTGAACCCGCAGCGACAGGCGCAACTGCGACACCGCGCGGGTACTTTCGGGCCAGTGCGGGCTGGGTCCGCCGAGGGCGGCCAGATGCGTCTCGTAGGCAAAGCGCGGCACGGTATCGTCAGGCTGAGGCTGAAGATAGGCGGCGCGGATCGCCCCCGATGAAGCGGCAATCAGTTGCGGCATCCGCCCGCGGTCGATCAGATTGGCCACCAGCGAGGTGATGAACACCGTCTTGCCGGCGCGCGACAGGCCGGTGACGCCAAGTCGGATCACCGGTTCGAAAAATGCGCCGGAAATCCGGTCACCCAGATTTTCGACGCCGCGTGTCATCCCATCGGCCAGATTGCCCAGAACCATGCTCTCTCCATTCGATACACCCTCACTTAAGCGTGAGAGGCGCATTTCGCCAGAGCTTTGCGCCGGGGATTGTTCCTTTGCCCGCCTTTGGTTAGGCAGGGTCCATGCCGCGTTATGCCCTGAAGATCGAATATCACGGAAGGCCCTTTGCCGGCTGGCAGAGGCAAAAGGAGCTTGCCACCGTGCAGGGCGCGGTCGAGGCTGCGCTCAATAAGCTGGAGCCGGTCGAAAGCATCGCAGCTGCCGGGCGCACCGATGCCGGGGTTCACGCCATGGCGCAGGTGGCGCATGTCGATCTGGCAAAGGACTGGTCGCCTTTCCGCCTGTCCGAGGCGCTTAATTTCCACCTCAAGCCGCTGCCGGTGGCCATCGTCGCCGCCGCCCGGGTGGACGAGGATTTTCACGCCCGGTTCTCGGCGCTCGAGCGGCGCTATCTTTACCGGTTGATCAGCCGCCGCGCGCCGCTGACCTTTCAGGCCGGCCTTGCATGGCGGGTGGCTCATCCGCTGGATGCGGCGGCGATGCAGGCGGGAGCAGATATGCTGGTTGGCCGGCATGATTTCACGACCTTTCGTTCAGCCGAATGTCAGGCAGCATCGCCGGTCAAAACCCTTGATGAGTTGCGGATCGAGGTGCTGGATCTGCCGCAGGGCGGGCGCGAGTTTCGCTTTCATGTCCGGGCCAGAAGCTTTCTGCACAATCAGGTGCGCAGTTTTGTCGGAACACTGGAACGTGCCGGCGCGGGCCGCTGGACGCCGCAGGATGTCGGCGCGGCGCTGGAGGCGCGCGATCGTGCGGCCTGTGGCCCGGTGGCCCCGCCGGACGGGCTTTACCTTGCCGGGGTGGAATACCCAAGCGATCCCTTCGCCATTTGAGCCCCGCCGCCTGCGCGCGGTAACGCGGACCGATTGCGACAAGCGATGTCGCTTAGGGGATGGACCCCGCCCCTAGCCGCGCAAGGATGGGCAGCAAAAGGGGGGGGCGCCAGTGGATTTCAGCCTGACAGACGAGCAAGAGATGATCGTGGCAACGGTTCGGTCCTTTGTCGAGCGTGAGATTTATCCGCATGAGGCCGCAGTCGAGCGATCCGGCGCCGTGCCTGCAGCGCTGGCGCAGGCGATCAAATCCAAAACCATCGAACTTGGGTTTTATGCCTGCAACTTTCCCCAAAGCGTCGGCGGCGCGGGGCTGAGCCATCTGGATTTCGCACTGGTCGAGCGCGAGTTGGGACGCGGATCAATGGCGCTGACGCATTTCTTTGGCCGCCCGCAAAACATCCTGATGGCCTGTCAGGGCGATCAGATCGAGCGTTATCTTTTGCCTGCCGTGCGCGGCGAGAAAATGGACGCACTGGCAATGACCGAACCTGACGCAGGATCGGATGTGCGGGGCATGAAATGCAGCGCCCGGCGCGAGGGCGGCGATTGGGTGCTAAGCGGCAGCAAACATTTCATCTCGGGCGCCGAACACGCTGATTTCATCATCGTCTTTGTCGCCACCGGCGAGGATGAAACGCCCAAAGGGCCCAAAAAACGGATCACCACCTTTCTGGTCGACTGCGGCACGCCCGGCTTTACGATCCGCGAGGGGTATCGCTCGGTCAGCCACCGGGGCTATCACAACATGATCCTTGAGTTCGACGATTGTCGCCTGCCTGATGCGCAGGTCCTGGGCGAGGTCGACGGCGGTTTTGCGGTGATGAACGACTGGCTTTATGCCACGCGCATCACGGTCGCGGCGATGTGTGTGGGGCGCGCGCGGCGCTGTTTCGATCTGGCGCTGAACTATGCCGCCGAGCGGCGCCAGTTCGGGCAGGAAATCGGCCGGTTTCAGGGCGTGTCGTTTCAGATCGCCGATATGATCACCGAGATTGACGCGGCCGACTGGCTGACGCTGGCGGCGGCGGCGCGTCTGGACCGCGGGCTTGAGGCCAACCGCGAGATCGCATCGGCCAAGCTTTATGCCTCGGAAATGCTGGCGCGGGTGACCGACCGGACGCTGCAGATTTTCGGCGGCATGGGCCTGATGGATGATTTCCCGGTTGAACGGTTCTGGCGCGACGCCCGGGTCGAGCGGATCTGGGACGGAACATCGGAAATTCAGCGCCATATCATCAGCCGCGACCTTTTGCGCCCGCTGGGGGCCTGACGCCAATGCCGCGCAGCCATCTTGAGCGGCTTCTGCGGCCCGCATCCATCGCCGTGATCGGCGGCGGCGCATGGTGCGAGGCGGTGCTGGAGCAATGCCGGAAGATCGGTTTTTCGGGGCAGATCTGGGCGGTGCACCCGCACCGGGGCGAACTGGCCGGCGTCAAAACCGTGGCGCGCATTGCCGATCTGCCCGCCGCGCCCGATGCCGCCTTTGTCGGCGTCAACCGCGATGCCACCATCGCGGTGATAGGTGAGCTGTCGGAAGCCGGTGCCGGCGGGGCGGTCTGTTTCGCCTCGGGCTTTGGCGAAAGCGGGGATGACGATCTGAACCGGCAACTGCTTGCGGCGGCCGGCGATCTGGCGATCCTTGGGCCCAATTGCTACGGCATTCTGAACTACCTCGACCGGGTTGCGCTCTGGCCCGATCAGCATGGCGGCGAGGCCGTTGAAAGCGGGGTCGCGATCCTGACCCAATCGTCGAATGTCGCAATCAACCTGACGATGCAGCAACGCGGACTGCCGATGGCCTATGTGGTGACCGCCGGTAATCAGGCACAACAGGGGATCGCCGCCATAGCCGCGCAGGTTTTGCGCGATCCGCGTGTCACCGCCCTTGGCCTGCATATCGAAGGCTTTGGCGATCTGCGCGCCTTTGAGGCGCTGGCGGCGCTGGCGCGCGATCTGGACAAACCGATTGTCGCGCTAAAGGTCGGCGCCTCGCAGGAGGCGCGCAGCGCCGCAGTGTCGCATACCGCCTCTCTGGCCGGAAGCGATGCGGGCGCCGGGGCGCTCTTGGCGCGGCTCGATATCCTGCGCGCCCATTCCCTGACCGAATTTCTTGAAACGCTGAAACTTTTGCATCTGTTCGGCCGCCTGCCGCCCCGCCCTGAGGGCGCCACCATCGCCTCACTCAGCTGCTCGGGCGGCGAGGCCAGCCTGATCGCCGATGCCGCGGCGGCTGCCGGCCTGCGCTTTGCCCCGCTGGGCCAGGAACAGCGCGCCACGCTCTCGGCGCTTCTGGGCCCGCTTGTCACGCTTGCCAATCCGCTCGATTATCACACATTCATCTGGCGCGACCGCGACGCAATGGCCCGGGCCTTTGCCGCCATGACCGGCCCCGGCATCGACCTGAGCGTGATCGTTCTGGATTTTCCGCGCATCGACCTGTGCGATCTGGACGACTGGCGCATTACCGTTCAGGCGATCAAGGATGCCGCCCGGCTAACCGGCACGCGTTTCGCCGCGCTTGCCACGCTTCCCGAAAACATGCCCGAGGGCATCGCACGCGATCTGACCGGCGCCGGCATCCTGCCGCTGTCGGGGATCGGCGATGCGATGGCCGCGATCGCGCTGGCCGGCGCGGCGCGCAGCGCGCCT